>JAUHZF010000273.1 GCA_030426145.1 Polyangia bacterium | reverse complement strand
GCAAGGTCCGGCTGGTCTACCGCGACTACCCCCTTGGCGGCCCCAACCCCGGCGGCATGGGCCCCATGATCGCGGCGAACTGCGCCGGGGCGCAGGGCAGGTACTGGGAGATGCACGACGCCATGATGAAGGGCGGCGGCTTCTCCGAGCCCGCGCTCGAGACCGCCGCCACCTCCGCGGGCGTGGACATGGCCCAGTGGAAGGACTGCGTGGCCGACAAGGACACCCAGGTCGACGAGATCACCAAGGACTTCAACGACGGCCAGGAGGTCGGCGTCAGCGGCACCCCCGCCTTCTTCGCCGCGCGCGAAGCCAAAAGTGAGCGGCCCTCGTGACGAGCCCACGCTGGCTAGCGTTTTTTTGTTCGAGGCCACGGTCTTGCGGAGAGCGCCCAGACGTCTCCGCGGCGTGCATCCGAGGGTGCGGAGACGTTTCCGCGGAGCCGGTTGGTTCTCTAAGTGGCTGGAATTGCGATGCGGAGACGTTTCCGCGGAGCCTTCCCGCGCTCCTCCGCCTTTCCCGAAGCAATTGAAACCTCCCCGCCGCAAAGCACTGCTACGTGATCGGCGTGTGCTCGATTCTAGGAATCCTCGAGCTCCAGGGGGACGCGGAAGCACTGAGGCCGCTCGCCCTCGAGCTCAGTAAACGCCAACGCCATCGGGGACCGGACTGGTCGGGGATCGTCGTGCGCGACCGCGCCATCCTCGCCCACGAGCGGCTCTCCATCGTTGACGTCGACCACGGTGCGCAGCCCCTGCGGAGTGCGGACGGTGAGCTCACGCTCGCCGTCAACGGTGAGATCTACAATCACCAGTCGCTGCGTCAGGGACTCGACTACCCCTTCACGACCGAGTCGGACTGCGAGGTCATCCTCGGGCTCTACCGCGAGAAGGGCACGGCCTTCCTCGAGGACCTCAACGGGATCTTCGCCTTCGTGCTCTACGACGAGAAGCGAGACCGGTACCTCATCGCCCGCGACCCGATCGGGGTCATCCCGCTCTACCTCGGGCGTGATGGTCAGGGGCGGCTCTACGTGGCGAGCGAGATGAAGGCGCTCGTCGAGCACTGCATCAGCATCGAAGACTTTCCGCCGGGGCACTTCCTCGACAGCGAGGTGGGCACCCCCACGCGCTACTACGCGCCGGCCTGGCGCGACTACGAGAACGTGAAGAGCAAGGCGGTCGACCTCGGGGTGCTGCGTGACGCCCTCGATGCGGCCGTGCATCGGCAGCTGATGTGCGACGTGCCCTACGGCGTGCTGCTCTCCGGTGGCCTCGACTCCTCGCTCACCAGCGCCCTCGCGCAGGCCCACAGCAAGACCCGCGTCGAGTCGGGCGACAAGGACACTGCCTGGTGGCCGCAGCTTCACTCCTTCGCGATCGGGCTCAAAGACTCACCCGATCTCGCCAAGGCGCGCGTCGCGGCCGAGGCCATCGGCACCGTGCACCACGAGGTGATCTACACCTTCCAGGAGGGGCTCGACGCCATCAGCGACGTCATCCACCACATCGAGACCTTCGACGTGACCACCATTCGCGCCTCGACGCCGATGTTCCTCCTCGCGCGGCGCATCAAGTCGATGGGGATCAAGATGGTGCTCACCGGTGAAGGCTCGGACGAGATCTTCGGGGGCTACCTCTACTTCCACAAGGCCCCTTCCGCGGAAGAGTTCCACGCCGAGACGGTGCGAAAGCTCGACCAGCTCTACAAGTTCGATTGCCTCCGCGCGAACAAGTCCCTCGCGGCGTGGGGCGTCGAGGCTCGGGTGCCCTTCCTCGACCGGGCTTTCCTCGACGTCGCCATGGGCTTCGACGCCGCGCACAAGATGTGCGGCGAGGGCCGCGCCGAGAAGCACGTGCTGCGCGAGGCCTTCACCGGTGTGCTCCCGGACGAGATCTTGTGGCGACAGAAGGAGCAGTTCTCGGATGGCGTCGGCTACGGGTGGATCGACGGGCTGAAGGATCACGCTGCGGCCCAGGTGAGCGATGCGGCGTTCGCCGCGCGCGCCGAGCGCTTCCCCCGCAACACGCCGACCACCAAGGAGGCTTACTTCTACCGGGCCATCTTCGAGCAGCACTTCGGAAGCGGACCGGCCGTGGGCATGGTGCCCGAGGGGCCGAGCATCGCGTGCAGCACACCCACGGCCCTGAAGTGGGAGAAGTCGTTCGCCGACATGGCCGACCCGTCTGGGCGCGCCATCCGCGGGATCCACAAGGACAGCTACTGAAGCGTGTGCGCCTCGCGGCACTGCAGCAGCGAGGCGGACGAGGAGAGAAGCCAAGCCCCTGAGGCGGCGATAGCGCTGGCTCCAGCTTTTCAGTCGAGCGCCGTCGCGATAGCGTCCTGCCGTGTCCTCCTCCTGCCCGCCTCGGTCACGTGCCCGCTGAGCAAGCGCTGTCGCTCGCGGTTAAAGAGGTAGTGGCGGCAGCGCTCGACCTGCGGGCTTCTCGTATGCGCTACGCCTCGGCTGCGGCGCGGCTGCGCGCCCAGCTCGGCCACGCGGCCCATGACCACGCGCGTCGCTTGGCGGAGGAAGCAGGGGCGGCCACCGAGATGCCGGTCACGTTGCGGCGCGAGGTCGACGGGGCGCCCATCCTGGTGCGGGGCCGCGCCGACATCGTGTGGGAGGGCGAAGAGGGGCGCACCGTCGAGGAGGTGAAGACGTCGAACGCCGACGACGGCTCTCTCTCCGACATCGGGCTCGAGGCGGCGCGGTTCCAGGCGGCGCTCTACGCCCTCGCGCTGCACGAAGAAGAACCCGAACGACCCATCGAGCTGCTGGTCACCGTGTACGGGATCATCGGGCGCGACGCGCCCCGGCAGCACCGCTTTCCGTTCGACCCCGTCGGCACCGAAGCTCTGCTTCGACGCGGACTCACGCGCTGGCTCGAGGGCGCTCGCGAGCGGGAGGCGGCGCGGCTTCGACGCGCGGCCATGGCCGAGCAGATCCAGCTCCCCTTCGCCGAACCGCGCCCGGGTCAGGAGGAGATCATCGACACCGCCAAGGCGGCGCTCGCCCAGTCGCGCCCGGTGCTCATCGATGCTCCGACCGGCACCGGAAAGACCGCCGCGGCCCTGGTACCCGCCCTGGGCCACGCCCTCGCGAACGACGCCTCGGTATGGTTCCTCACCGCCAAAACCACCCAGCGGCGACTCGTGGCCGAGACCTTCGCCGCCATGATGGAGCGCGCCGACGCGACCGAGCCCCCTCTGCGCACCGTGGTGTTGCGCCGCAAGGACGCCATGTGCCCTCCGGGGCATCTGCGATGTCATCCCAAACACTGCCCGCTGCTCGCCCGGTTCGAAGAAGAGGGGGAGCGGGCGCTGCCCAAGCTCCTCGAGCAGGAGGGCACCGCGCTTTCACCGGAGGCCGTTTATGCGTTCGGCGAGGCGGCGCAGCTCTGTCCCTACGAGCTCATGCACGCGGCCGCGCATCAGGCGGAGTTGGTGGTCGGGGACTACCACCACGGCTTCGACCCCCGCAGCGTGCGCACCCACGGGACCGGTGAGCTGAGACGGGTGGTCGTGGTCGACGAAGCGCACAACCTACCCGACCGCGCCCGGCGGGCGTCGTCGCGACTGGTGCTGCAGTCCTCGCTGCGCCCGCTGGCCGAGCCCGATGCACCGAGTCTCCGTCTCGGTGAAGCCGCCCGTCGGCTCGCCCGATTGGCCGAGCGGGGCATGAACGAGACCCTCGCGCGGGCCACGCTCGAGCCGCGTCCGACCCTGGACGGCAAGGTCGTGGTCGAGCTCGGGGAGGGGTGGTCGACGGTCGGGGTGCGTGCGTCGCTGCTGGCCCTTCAATGGTCGCAGGCGCGCTTTGCGCAGGGCGACGCTGCGGTGGGCGATCCTGCGCTCGACGTGATGGAGCAGCTCGCCCACCTCGGTGAGCTGGTGGAGCGACAGGACGAGACCCTCGTGGGCTACGTGTCGACGCCAGAAGCGGAAGAAGGCATCGGCGTGGGCATCGATTGCGTGGACCCTGGGCCTGCCCTCGAGCGCATGCATCGTGCGCACGTGGCCACCGTCATGGCGAGCGCCACCCTCTACCCACTCGACTTCTATCTCGGCGAGCTGGGGCTGTCGGCGCTCGATCCGGTCGTGGCGGGAGCTTCGTCGCCCTTTCCGCGGGAGCATCGTTGCGTGTGCATCGTGCCCACCATCAACACGCGGGCCCGTGAGCGCGACGTCTTTCACCCTCAGGTGGCGGATGTTGTGGCCGAGACCATGGCTGCGCGTCCGGGCAACTACGCGGTCTTCGTCCCCAGCTTTCGCTACGCGCAGGGCCTGCAACCCCACCTCGAGTCGCGCCTCGAAGGGGTGCAGCTGCTCGTGCAGCCACCACGCGCCTCCGAGCGGCTGCGTGCGGACTACCTCGCCCGGCTCGAGGCGGCCGACCGACCGACGCTGCTGCTCGCGGTCGCGGGCGGCGTCTTCGCCGAGGGCGTCGACCTTCCGGGACGTGCGCTGATCGGGGCGGTGGTGGTGAGCCCCTGCCTCCCGGGGGCGTCGTTCTCACGCCAGCTTCGGCAGGCCTGGTTCGACGAACATCGCGAGGGCGCGGGCTTCGCCTACGCTTTTGCATACCCAGGCATGCAGCGGGTGATCCAGGCCGCCGGCCGCGTGCACCGGACCATCGAGGACGTGGGGGTGGTGGTGCTGGTGGGCGAGCGCTTCATCGAGCCCATCTACGTCGAGTCGGTGCCCGAGACGTGGTGGGATCACTCGGTCGAGGAGCTCGTGACCGAGGATCTCACCGATCGGCTCGTGCGCTTCTGGCGCGACCATCCCGGGGCCGCGTCATCAGGCGAGGTCGAAGAGCAGTAGCTCGCTTTTCGCCGCGGCCGTGACGACGATGCGGGGGACGTCTTCGACGGCCATGGCATCGCCACGCTTCAACCGTTCACCGCCGGCGTCGACCTCGCCCTTCACGACGTGAAGCCAGGCCCCGCGACCTTCGTCGAGGTCGAAGGACACCTGCTCGTCGACCTCCAGCATGGTGCCCCACAGGCGGGCGTCTTGCTTGATCTGCAACGAGTCGTGCTGCCCATCCGGCGAGACGAGCAGTCGCCATTGGCCCCGCCGCGCCTCGTAGGGGAATGGCTGCTGCTGGTAGCCCGGCTTGGTGCCGCGGCGGTTGGGCATGATCCAGATCTGGAGGAAGTGAACCCCGTCATCGTCCGAGTGGTTGAACTCGCTGTGCATCACCCCTGTCCCGGCGCTCATCAGCTGGACCTCACCGGGGTGAATGACGGTCTTTTAGCCCATCGAGTCCGCGTGCTCCAACGCACCGTCGAGCACGTAGGAGATGATCTCCATGTCGCGGTGGCCATGGGCCCCGAAACCGCGGCCGGGGGGCTCACCTCACGACACCACTGCAGCTGCACGCCCTCGAGCGACGGCCGCCAGACATGGATCTCCTGCACGCCAGGAGAATAGGGCGAATCGGTGGGGTCGTCAGTCCTCGCCCTGCACCGGCTCAGCGGTTTGCGCTGGCGCCGGAGACACGCTGGGCACGGTGGTGGTGCCCACCGTCGTCGTGTCGACCATCGGGTCGGAGGTCATCACCCCCATCACCACCGGCTCCCCGGCCATCGGGATGAGCTCCTCGTCGTCGAGGCCCAAGTCGTGCGTTTCGACCGCCACGTCGCCCGTGGTGGGGGTGAGCATGGCGGCTGTAGCGAGGCCGAAGCCCGCCGACACGGCCGCTCCCGCGACCAAGCGGCGCCGTCGCTTGCGCTTCACGCCCACGGGACAATCGGCGGTGAGGATGGTGCCGTCCTCGCGCCGGTAGATTCGGAGACACGGCATCTCGGCGGTGCCCGCCGTGGCCTCGCGCAGCATGGCTTCGGCCTCGGCGCGAGGCATGGCGACCACGTTGTAGACGTGTTTGTCGCACTTTCCGCAGAAGCGTCGTCGGTCATCGCCGCGCATCTCCTCCCACTTCGCCGGACATGGGCTGGCGATGCGGGCACGGTCGAGCAAGGGCAGCTGTCGCTTCTCCAGTCGGCCTCGCAGGTCCTTCAGCTCGCCGCTGAGTTTCTCCAAGCGGGCTTCGGTGTCTGCGAGCTCACGCGCCTTCTCGACAAGCTCCTCCCGCTCGTGCTCCAAGTTGTCGATGCGGGTCTGGAGGGCGTCGAGGTCGTCGCGATAACTCACTCGGTTTGAAACGCACGGGACGCAAAAAAGTTTTCACCCCATGGTGGCTTCACGGCCGGTCTGCGGGGGCCTTGCAGCACCGGAAGCCGGCCTCTGCGGTTCGGAAGTCCCCGGGATGAGCCGTGTTCGCGAAGCCGCAGTGGGGGGTGACGCCCTTGAAGCAGCCCGACCAGTAACATCCCACGAGCACGTGGTCGTGCTGGCTGTGGAAGTTCCGGGTGCGCTTGACCCACTCGGCCACGTTGCCGGTCATGTCGAAAGCACCATCCGCGGTGACGCAACCCGGACGCTGCCCCGAAGGGTCGGCGTCGTAGAGGCGGTCGGCCTCCCGGGTGGCAGCGGGGTTGGGGTGGGTGGCGAGCACCGGCCAGTTGGGCGACAGCCACGGCTTGTCGTCGGCACAGCGTCCCGGCTCGTGCTCGTTGCCGTAGGGCAGCTTGGTCCCGGTGCGCCCTCGGCATGCGCGTTCCCACTCCACGTCGGTGCACAGGCGTTTGTCGCGCGCTTTGCACCAGGCCTCACCCTCGGAGGCGGTGCGGAAGGCGTAGGGGGAGCGCCCTTTGACGTTGGGTGCTTCGTAGCGGTCGATGCACACCGAGCCCGACAGCACCATGTCCGCCGGACATCGCCCACGTCCATCTCCGGCCGGTGGCGGCTCGAGCCGGTTGCCGCGCTGCACCCACCCCGGCTCGACGAGGGTGACCTTGCCGTGCGAGAAGCGAAGAGTGAGCTCGCCCTCTTGGGTGTCGGTCGTGACCGCGGCTTTCAGGACCTGTCGATCGCCGTCGAGGCGCGGCTTCTTCACCTCGGCCACCGGGCCTTTCATGCGTGCGGCGACGTGCGTGCGATCCTCGCATCGCTTGAACACCACGAGCTCGTAGTAGGGGCGACGGTCCTTCTTCTTGGGCGTGCCCTTCCACCGCACCACGAGCAGCTCCTCGTGAGGCACGGGCCGCCAGGTGAGGGCGCGGTCGAGGCTCACCGTCACGTCGGGGATCTCGCGATGATGTTTGGGCATCGCTTTCAGCAGCGCGGCGACCTCTGCGTCCGTCAGCTTGGCGAGGGGTTCGAGGGGCGGTTTGGGGTCGGGCGCCAAGACCACTTCGGCGGCGTTTGGGGTGCCACGGCAGCAACGGAAGCCGACGTCGACGTAGGCCTTCTTCGGGTCTCGGCTTTCGCTGCGCGCACACCGGGCGGTGAGCCACCCCACGGGGCCCGCGCCACGAATGATCTTGTTGGCGGGTCCCGAGGGTTTCTCGGGATCGCGCAGTCGTCGGTCGTCGCTCGCCGTCCATTCCCCCGCGATGCCGACCATGTCGGCGAGGCCGTAGCCGCTGACACAGGCGGGGCGCAGGCCGGTCCGGCCGTCCTCCTGCCGGGGGCACGCGTCGCCGTCGAAGGTGTTGCCCCAGGGGTAGATGGACTCGGCGGTACCCTTGCACGCTCGTTCCCATTCGAGCTCGGTGCAGAGGCGCTTGCTCTCCTTCTCGCACAGCTGCTGTGCCTCGTTCCAGGTCACGTTGGTTCGAGCTGGTTCTCCCGTACGGTTGGGGTAGGGCAGCCGATCCATCGCATAGGCCCCGAGGGCGACCTTCTCGAAGGCGAGCTCGCGGGCGCGATGCCGTGGCACCTCGGCGCATTGGCTGCCGACGTGGAATCGACCTGCCTCCACCGTCACGCTGGCCGCGCCTGCGGACGAGGTCGGTGCAGGCGCTGGGAGCGAGGCAGAGGTCGGGCTGGAAGACGCCGTCGGGGTCGCGGTTGGCGCGGTGGCGGGACGCGGCGGCGGCGGGTCCTCCGAACACGCGATGAGTCCGCTGAAGCTCAGGACCAGCATGATCTCGCGGGCAAGGCCGGGGCGTTTCGTCATGGACCGACCTCGCCGGCCCCGGGGGGCTGAGCACGCTGCAGCAGACCTCGTGGCTCGGGCCAGTGACCATGTTCCGACAGCGGGATCAGTCGCATCGTGGTGAACGCGTAGTGGAAGGGTCTCCGTCCGCGTTCGACCATCGCGTTTCGATGTGGAGCTCCGTCGATGTCAGCCCGCCTCCCTCGGACCATGTCGAGCATGTCACCTTCGCTTCGCCACATGCTGAAGGTCGAGAAGGTATTGAGCGGACGGAAGGCGACGGTCGCGCGCGTGACGCCGGGGTGGTCGCGCACCTGCACCTCGACCGGCTTGCCCCACCGTGCGAAGCGGAACGTCTCAGAGAGCCTGAGTCTGGCGAGCGTGAGTCCGATGACCGGCCCCTCGGGCTCGGCGAGCTCCTCGTAGATTCGGGCTTCGTCGAGGGGAGGGTAGGTTCCCCAGCGCCGATAGGCGCGCATGCGTACGTGCCAAGATGGGCGAAGGAACACCGCGTAGGGCGGCTGTTGCAGGAACGCGTCCAGGTGCTCTTCTCCCGCCCACCAGGCGATGAACCCCAGCCGGTCGTACCGATAGCGGCTCGGGAGCGAGACGGGGTGGCCCATCTTCATGGGGAGCAAAAACTCCCCGTGCCTCAAGCCTCGGACCTCACGCAAGGCCCCCGCTCCCAAAAGACGCAGCACGACGCTGAAGAAGGGGGCCTCGATCAGGTGATAGCTGAGTAGCTCCATCGACTCGCTGCAACCGCCATCCTAGGCTTCGGATGCGGACCGGCATATAGCACCCCAGAGACCGATGGCCGAACTCGGATGGCTCCGCATCCTGCTTCTCGTGAGCTTGCTCGTCGTCCCATTGGCTACGGACCACGGCTTCGCCCCGAGAAGCGCGCGAAGCATCGCTGCCCATCTCGGTGCATGGCTTCTCACCGCCGTCGGCCTTTGGGGCCCCATGCCCTCATTGGTGAGCGCTTGGCTCGCGTTCTGCCTGGGCTCCTTCCTGCGGTTCCTCTGGCATCGCGGGCGCTACCTTCGCTCCTCGGTAGAGGTTGCGAAGGCCATTCCCTTCGTCTTCAGCATCATCGCTGCGGTTTGGCTGGCAGGGGCGGCCAACGACCTCCGTATCCTCGGCTACGGGCCCGCGTTCAGCTTCTATGCGGCCCTGCACGGGAACGTTCTCGGCGTCACCCTCGTGGGGGCGCTCGCCGCCCTCTCCACCCAGGACCGCCCGCATCGTCGCTTCTACACGGCTGCGGTGTTCGTTTGCTTCGCTTCGTTCTTGCTCGTGGCACTCGGCATCGATCGGCTCGCGCTGCTCAAGCCCATTGGGGTGTTGGGGCTCACGATGACGATTCCGGCGGCTCAGCTGCTGTACTTGCGGGATGTCGCGAGGCGCAACCGTGCCGCTGCCGCGTTCGCCGGCATCAGCCTCGCCGGGCTCGGCGTGACGATGCTTCTCGCCTGGCGCAACGAGCTCGCCCTGGCGCCCCTCCGGCCCATGTTGGGGGTGCGTAGCATGGTGAGCGTACACGGCGTCATCAACACGGTCGTCGTCGCGCCGAGCATGCTCCTCGCTGTCGTTCTCGACCGCCGGTGACCGGGTGGCAAGCACCCGACCGCCGGGTTCGAGGGTCGAGGTTTCGTGCCCCGAGGGCTACTGAAGTGGGAAGGGCGAGCGGAAGAAGTCGCTGCCTGCGCTGTGGCACCCGGTGCAACCGCCCACGCCGAGGCCGTCGGCGACCACGTTGTTGCCGATCCGCTCGTACCAATACCAGTCGTCGCCGCTGGTGCCATCGGTGGCCTTCACCATCACCGCGTAGCCGTTGATGGTGGTGCCATCGTTCGCGTAGAGCTCTTTGATGGTCGCGGAGCACACGGGGTGCGAGGCGTTGTTGGCCGTCAAGGAGTCGAAGAGAACCTGATTGACGTAGGTGCGGACCATTCCGTGGGGACCGCTGGATGCGTGAACTGCCGTCTCGGCGTCCCAGTTCTCGAAGGTTCCCCCCGCGATGAAGCTCTCCACCGCCGCTGCGGTCGTGGGTACCTCGCAGCCATTGCTGCCACCGGAGCCGCCGCCCACGCCGCTGGTGGTGCTGGTGGTCGTCGAGGCTCCACCGGCACCGCTGCCGCTCGAGGTCGCCCCCGCACCACTGCCGGACGTGGTGGTGGCGTCGGACGAGGTCGTGTCCTCGTCGTCGCCACAAGCCAGGGTCAACACCATGGCGCTCGCGAGAGCGCCGACCTTCAAGCCACGGATGAACATGCCACGCGCCCTTACGTCGAGCGTGCCAGGCGGCTACGAAGTAACCGCATCGTTCTCACCCTTCGATGAGCACGTGCGACATACGTGAACGAACGCTTGGTCGCCGAGACGTCACGATGGGATGAACCGCCGGGGCGGTCACCACCACTTCCACGGGGGAACGAGTCGGCGGTTGAGGCGTCGTCCTTCGGTGCCGAGGGCGCGGAGCGTGGTCTCCAGCTCGGGGTCGACCTCGACGATGGGGTGGCCGTGGTCGTGGCGCGAGAGCACGAAGCTCACGACGGTCGCGAAGATGCCGTCGCCCGGTCGCTGTTGGTGTCGATAGATGATGTGTGGGATCGCGCCGTGCTCGTCGTTGACCTTGGCCTCGACGGGCGTGTTCATCGGGTGGGATGAGAGCGCGATGCGAATCGGAGCCACCGGGTACAGCCCCGAGTTGCGCACGATCTTCTCGATCATGTCCACCGTGAGATAGAGGGTCGTCTTGGTGCGGTAGTAGCTTCCGGAGAGGTTGAGCTCGGTGGATATGAAGAGCTTGCCATCGTCGGTGAGAAGCGATGCGGCCTGACGGACCGTCTCGATGACGTCGTAGAGCGAACCGACGTGCTCGACCGCACAGAGCGACCATACGAAGTCGGCGCTACGCTCGGGAAGGTCGATCTTCCGCATGTCCATCGAGTGGACACGTAGATTTTCCATGCTGGGAAAGGCCTTGCGCGGATCCACGCGGGCCACGTCCCAAGCGCCTTCGCGTTCGTAGAGATCGGTCACCGTGATCTCTTCCGCGCCCTCGCAACCACATCCGAGGCCTACGAGGCGCTTGGCATCGGGCGCGAGCCGACGCCTCACCTCGAGGAGCTGTGCGTACTCCCACTGCTTGCAGTGCAGTCGAGGTACTTCGCCCACGGTCGCGAGATGTTCCGACACGTGGGGCAGGAAGAAGTCGAGGGCATCTGCGTTGGTACAGGGGCTCCAGGCGCGCATGGGCCCCGGTCGTACCAGGATTTCGTGAGGTCGTCGCCCGCCCTACGAGGGAGCTCAGGGAGGTCCGACGATGAGGAACTCGCGCGGCTCGAGATCGGCGACCAGGGACAGAGTGAGGGTGGCCCCCACGCCGGCGGAGGGGCGGTGATCCCAGACGCGGACCTGGTGCGACTTGGGCCCCGGATGCGAGAAGGCACGAGGTGCCACCGGAAGAAGCACACCGTCGCTCACGGCAACGTCGACCGGCCACAGCTTCGAATCGCGACCTTCCGCGAGGACCTGCTTCTTCGTGAGCGGCTCGCCGCCGGGCGCGATGGCCACGGCCTTGCCGGTCCAGGCTCCATCTTCGTAGTCCAGGAGCAGGGCGTCCTCGTGCCCATCGAACACGATGATGATGCCATCCCAGGGGCCTCGCAGGCGCGCCGCGGTGGTGCGGTATTGCCCCCGCAGGGCCACGAGGTCACCGAGCTGCAGCGAGTTGGGATGGGGCACGGAGGGGAAAGCGAAGCGCCGCGACAGACCGTAGGCCACCAGGGCGAGCACGGCGAAGATCGCCGTGAGCCCCCACAGGTCGGGCCGCGGGCCCTCGAACGCGAAGTGTGCGAGGGCGACCGCGATCGACGGGCCCGCGAAGGTGAAGATCATCGTCCACAGCCCCAGGCTGAGTGAGGTGGCCTCTCCTTGCTCGGCCGCGCGCTCGGCCTCGGCCTCGAGCGACCGAAGTCGGTCATCGACCGTGCGCGCGTGGTCGTCGAGATGCGCTCCCGTTACGAGATGGGTGGCGCCGCAATAGGTGCAAGGCTGTACCCGGCCGCGGCCCGACAGCGGCCCGCAACACACGCGGCACATGGGCGGCTCGCCCGGGGCGCGGGGAGGGCGGGGCAGTACGCTCGGTGCCAGCTGCAGGGCGCGGATGGTGGCGTAGGTTCGCTGCAAGAAGACGAGTGCCGCCATCGTGGTGAAGAAGCTCCAGAAGAACCACCATCGCGACAAGAGCTCACCGTCGACGACGCCTTCGCCGTGGAGATAGAAATCGATGGCGCTCACCGCGTCGGGAATCGTCCCCACCGCGAACGCGGGCACGAGGGCGAAGAGGCAGAGGGTTAGAAACGCGCTCCAGGTGGTGAGCCACCCGGCATACAAGTCGGCTGCGTCGGCCTGCCGTTGCACCATGCGTTGTTGGCGCGAAGCCAGGCCGGCAATGCGCTGGCGGAGCAGGCTCACCCGTTGCGCAAGCGGCTCGTCGAGCGGCTCCGCTTGGCTACAGTAGTCGCAATGGGGCTCGGGTCCGGCGAGGATGATCGGAACGGGGCCGCCGCAATGGCGACATGGGGCGTCGGTGGCGCTTGGGCTCGTGGGCAATTCGAGCGCGAGTCTAGCACTGAGGCTACCCGCTCGGCGGCGCCAAGCTGAACGGCGCCGATGTTGTATAGCAGCATCGCTTGGTAGGGGTGCCCAGCACCAAAGATTTCGACGTGCTCAGCTAGCGCCTTGCGTAGGGTCTGTTCTGAGGTCGTGAGGTCGCCACGGGCTTTTTCCACCGTCGAGAGGATATTGAGCGCGCTAACGTAGAGCTCTGGGTTGGCCTCGCGGTGCTCCGCAGCGAGCGCCACCGCCGCGCTGACTGCAGCCGCGGCACTCTCCCACTCACCAGTCTCGTAAAAGACGACACCCCGCTTTAGATCAAGCTCGATCTTGTGTTGGGGTTCACCGACGAAGCCGATCTTCGCCTCCGCTAGGAGGCCCCAGCTCTGGGCCGCGCTAGCGTCGGTGTTGACGACACCGTCGACCCTGAGGAA
>JAUHZF010000272.1 GCA_030426145.1 Polyangia bacterium | reverse complement strand
CCTTCGAGCTGCGCCTCGCCGAGGTGCGGCGCGAGCGCCTCGCGCATCCGCCGCCGCGCAAGCGTGAGCGCGGCGCGCACGGTCGAGCCGGCGATGCCGAGCATCTCGGCGGCTTCCGATGGCGCCTGCCCCTCGAGGTCGACGATACGCTTCTGAAGTTCAGAGTCCGTCTCTCCGACGACCGGATGAATCGATGTAGCGATGGCTTGCATGAATACCTCGGATGACCCCCGAGCTTTCGCCGCACGATTGTGAGCGACGCCCCCCCCGACAACGGCCACGTCGTTCCAGAGCTTTAGGCCCCGTCCCCTCTCGGTCACACCCGAATCGAAGCCTTCGCTAAAGATGATCCGCGGCCGGTCGTTCCGTAAGGACATGCGGCGATGACCGCCGCGAACGACCCGGAAGGTGGAATGAGTAGCAAGCCACGCATCATGATTGTGGACGACACGGCCCTCGTGAGGTTGATCCTGGAGCAGGTCGTGAAGTCTGCGCCCGACCTCGAGCTGGTCGCCAAGGCCGTCAACGGGAAAGACGCCCTCGACAAACTCAAGGAGGCAAAGCCAGATCTCATCATGACGGATATCGAGATGCCCGAGATGGATGGCCTCACGTTCGTTCGTCACGCGCGACTCAGATGTCGCGCCAAGATCATCGTGCTCTCGTCGATCGCAACTGCGGGGTCGAAAGCCGCAACGGAGGCCAAACGCCTCGGCGCCGACGCCGTGATCGCCAAGCCGATGGGTGCGGCGACGCTCGACGCGGCGACCTCGCAGTACGTGCTGGGCGCCATCCGCAGCCAGCTCGGCATGAAGCAGGCGAGCTGAGCCACCACACCAGTACAAACGGCGCCGAGCGCGCTCCCCCGCGAGGAGAGCGCGCTCGTCGTGTTTATCGTCCGGGCTCAGTTGTCGCCGCAGTAGCTGCTGAAGTCTTGGCAGCACTGCTGGTCGCGAAGCTGGTCCTCGTTGCCGAGAGCGTCGTTGCACACGTCGTCGCAGTAGCAGCCCTCTTCGGTCTGAGCGTCTCCACCACAGGTGGTGAGGGCCTCGCAGGAGCCGGGCTCCCAGCTGCTGCCGCCTTCGTTGCCACCACCGTTGCCGCCGCCGTTGTCGCCCGAAGTGGGGGCGATGAGGTGGACCTTGTACTGGTTGTAGTGGCCGCCGCCGGCCGAGCAGGCGGAGCAGTTCGTCATCTCCGCCGAGGTGGCGTTCTCGCCGACATCGACCATGGTCGCCGCGATGCGGCCGCCATCGGCCCAGGTGCTGATCTCGACGTCACCTTGGGTGCGGAAGCCGTCGATGCTGGTGGCCATGGGGCAGGTTGCCATGGTGCCGTCCTGGTTGAACTGGCAGATGTCGCCGAGGCGCCAGGTGTAGGTGGCGTCGATCACGGAGCCTTCGGCCTGACCCACGAGGGCGGGGTCGAGCAGGATGCCGGTCTCAGCCGCGCAGGTGCCGCCGTTGGCGCGGTGCTGGTCACACCAGACCCGGAACTCCTGGTAAGGAGCGGTCGCCATCTCATGGCCCTCCCAGGTGGTGGGCACGTGGAGGATGAACTTCGCGTCCGTCATCTGGGGGTGGGTCACGCGGACGCTCACGGTGCTGTCGGGTCCGAAGTGCTCGGGTCCGGCCACGTCGAAGCGGCGGTGCATGATGGAGGCGCCGTCGGCCACCGCGTAGTCGGGGTAGGTGCTGGTGTCGGCCGCCCCCTCGGAGAACTCGGACACGCCGCCGCCGCTGCCCGCACAGGCGTCGTCGGAGGAGCCATCGACCGCGCTGAGGATCTCGCAGTTGAGCACCGTACCCACGTAGACCAAGCTCGCGTCGTCCTTGTCCGCCTCGTCCATCCAGATCTGCGGGGGAACGAACTTGTTCGTGATGTAGGCCTCTTCGACTGCCTTGACGACGTCCATCGGGGTCATGCCCTCGCGGGAGAGCCCCAGCGTGTTGAACGCCTCGGCGAGCTCGGTGTCGGCGGCGAGGAAGGCCTCGGTGGCTTCGGCCGGCTGGCCGTAGGCCTTGGCCCAGCGGCTCACGTTCTCGACGGTGGCCGGGGCGAAGTTGCCCGATGACTGCTTCTGGTCGGCTTGGTCGTCGCTCCACTCGAGCTGCGAGAAGCCCTGCACGATCTGCTGCTGGAAACCCTCGGTCTGGAAGACCATCTGCTTGACCGGCTCCGGGACCTCGGACCAGTAGTTCTTGATCCAGGCGTCCATGATGTCGCTCGGGCCATAGGGCTCGAAGACGAGACGGTCGAGGCGGGGCAGTCCGGTCTCGTCGGCCAGCTGTGAGGCTGGGATGTCCTTGCCGGCGTCGGAGAAGTAGTAGCTCCGGCTGGCGAAGGTGTCGTAGAGCCCGTTGAGGGGGCGGTTGATGGCCAGGTTGAGGTTCACGTAGGCCAAGCCCGAGCAGTAGACGACGGGGATGTCGCTGCCGTTGATGGCGGCGGAGGCGAACTGGTCGATCTGGTCGAGCTTCTTGAGACGCAGGTCGAAGAAGTCGGCGAAGGGCGACTGGTCGTTGGTGATCATGGCCCAGTCGGCCGCGTGCTCACCATAGGCCTTGGCTTGAGCCGCAGTGATGGGCTGACCGGGGGAAGATTCCTCGATCTGCACGCCGTCGCGCAGGGTGCTGAGGGCCGCGGGGCCGACGTAGGGGATGGCGGCAAGGATGTCGAGGCTGCCGATCTCACCGTTGTGGAAGCGGTACTGCACGATGCGACCGGCGGCGTCGGCACGCATGCCGTAGTCGATGTCGAGCAGCGTGTGCAGCGCCTTGCGGTCGTCCTGGGTGGCCACCGAGCCGCCGTTGACCAGAGCGAGGACCGCATCGGCCTGCGCCTGCGTGAAGGCCACGCCCTCGGGACTGGCGACCACGTCACCGGAGGCGATGCTGCCGCCGCCGCCGATCAAGTCACGCTTGCGAGGCTTGAAACGGAAGACGTGGAACGGCATCTGCCGGTTGGGCTGGTGGTTGTAGACCGGCCCGTAGCTATTCGGGTTGTCGATGTGGTGGACGATTTCCTGGCCGTCGGCGTCGTACTCGTAGTGCATGCCGACGTGCGACTGGCGGCGCTCCATGGCGCCACGGGTCCCGGTCTGCTCCGGGTGGAAGTACACGATGACGTCGCCGTCGTTCAGGTACTCCTTGATGTGCTTCTGCTTGACCGGCTCGGTCTCACTGAGCATCGGGATGATGTTCACGTAACCGGCGGGGTCGATCTTGTTGCCGTCGCGATCGATGACGGCGTACTCGGTGCCCGTCTCTTCGACGAGCGACCCGTCCGGAAGCCGCTTGGCCGTCTGGTCCCACACGGTGTTGAGCGCGGGCATGCCCTGCTGCTGCATCATCCCGGAGACGTCACCCAGGCCGGCCTCGGCCGCGGTCATGCCGAGGAAGTAGTCCGAGCTCGTGCCGTAGTGCTGGTCGACCTTCTTCATGTCGACGCCCCACTTCCCGCGCAGGGAGTGGTTCACCTCGGTGACGTTGCTGGGGGTGGCGGTCACCGGGTCTGCGTCGGTGGAGCAGCCGTTGGCGACGGCGACGACGGGAAGAAGGGCGACGGTGGACAGCGAAAGCAGGTTGCGGAGCTTCATGGTGGGTCGGGTCTCTCTCATCCAGGTTGGGTACTGGCCTCCTACCTTTCACACGCTGTGCCAAACTGTGTTCCCTTGTCCTACACCTCACACCTCTAGCTAAGTGGCTAGAACCTGGATGAACAAAACCATACCCACGAATGGAACAGGCTCCTAAATGGGGTACACACGATCCAGTCTTGGGGGACTGGTTCACCCCCGCCCCACCTACCGGCCGGGATGGCTGGAGCGGCTCGGGGGCAGGGTTCGACCCGTGGCTTGTGCGACCCGCACGAGCTCCTCGCGGAGTTGCTTCACCGCCCGCTCGACGCGCGTGGGCTCGACCCGAGTCGACCGGCAGATCCCCCGCGCGATCCCCTCCATGCCTCGGGCGCCGAAGTTGCCGCACGCCCCCTTGATGGCGTGCGCCACCGACCGCGCCTCGTCTTCGTTGGCCGCGGCCTGCTCGAGGTCGTCGAGTCGCTCGGCGACGTCCTCGAGGAAGATGCTCACGATCTCGTCGCGGAACGCAGGGTCGTCACCTGCAAGCTCCTCGAGCCGTGAGGGGTCGAGCGCGGGGAAGCGCTCCTCGCCGGGTCGCGCCTCGACGGCCGTCTTGATGAGCCCGCGTCGCTCGTGCGCCACCTCTAGCCAGCGGTTCACGGTGTCGGCCACGTCCTCGAGCACGAAGGGCTTGCTGAGGTAGTCGTCCATGCCCGCGGCGAGGCACGTCTCCCGTGCATTGGTCTGGGCATTCGCGGTGAGCGCGACGATGGGGAGCTTGCGCCCGTGGTCGCCGAGCTCGCGGATGCGCGCGGCCGCCGTGTATCCGTCGACCCGCGGCATCTGACCATCCATGAGGATGAGGTCGTAGGTGTTGGTCTCCACCGCCTCGATGCACGCCGCGCCGTCGCCCACCACGGTCACCTCGTGCCCGAGTCGCTCGAGCACACGCACGAGGATCTGCTGGGTGAAACGATTGTCCTCGGCCACCAGGATCCGGCCCCGACGTTCGACCGGCTGGATGTTCTGGGCGAGTGGGATGGGTCCGCTCAGGCGCTCGGGACGCTTGGTGGGCGACGCGTAGGGTGCAGGTCCTTCGAACCAGAACACGCTGCCCTCCCCCTCCACGCTGGCGGCCCCGACCTGACCTCCGAGCCGCTCGGCGATCTGCCGCGTGATGGCCAAGCCGAGGCCCGTTCCGTGAACCTCGGAGGCTTTGCCCCGCGTGAAGGGCTCGAAGAGTCGCGGCAGCAGCTCGGCCGACACCCCGACCCCCGTGTCTTCGACTTCGACGCGCACGCGCTCACCATCGAGCCAACTCGCCCGCACGGCAACGCGGCCATCGGGTGTGTACTTCACCGCGTTCGATACGAGGTTGATGATGATCTGCTTCAGGCGCAGCGGGTCACCCAGAGTGTGTGAGGGAACCTCCTTGCCGATGTGCAGCTCCAGCTTCAGCGACTTCTCTTTGGCGCGCCCACGCTGTGTCTCGACGGCGTCCTCGATCGCCTCGCGGAGCTCGAAGGTCTTCTTCACGAGGTCGAACGACCCCGCCTGCATCTTCGAGTAGTCGAGAACGTCGTCGATGAGCCCGAGGAGCACCTTTCCGGACTTGGTGATGGCCTCCACGTACTCGCGCTGCTCGACGGTGGTCTCCGTCGTCGCGAGGAGCTGAGCCGCGCCGAGCACCGCCGTGAGCGGCGTTCGCAGCTCGTGACTCATATGCGCGACGAAGGCATCCTTGGCCTCTGTGGCCGCCGCGGCGGCTTCGCGGGCACCGGCGAGCTCTCGCTCGAGCGCGACCGCGCGGTGGTTGGGGTCTTCGGCGTCAGGCGGCATCGATGATGTCGTAGGTGGCGACCTTACGATAGAGGGTCGCCCGGCCGATACCGAGGAGGCGAGCCGCCTCACTCATGTTGCCCCCCGTCGTTTCGAGCGCACGCCGAATCGTCTGCCGCTCGATGGCCTTGAGGTTGAGGGTCTCGGGGACCCCCGACTCGAGCGGCACCTTCGGGGTCGTCGCCACCGGGTTGCGCTTCTCGGCTGCCACGTTCGAAGGCAGGTGGCTCAGGTCGATGGCCGTGCCATCGCAGGCGAGCATGGCCCGGTGAATGGCGTTCTGGAGCTCACGCACGTTGCCAGGCCACCGGTGCGCCATCAGCGCCTCCATGGCCTCGGGGCTCACGCGCTCCGGCTGGCGTCCCACGTCGGCCGCGAGCTTGCGGAGGAAGTGGGCGGCCAGGGAAGGAATGTCCTCCTTGCGGTCACGCAACGGCGGGACCTGCACCGGGTACACCACGAGGCGGAAGTAGAGATCCTCGCGGAATTTGCCGGCCGCCACCAGCGCCTCCAGGTCGCGATGGGTGGCGCACACGACGCGCACGTCGACGTGGAGCTCCTTCGCCCCGCCGACCCGGCGAATGGTGCGCTCTTGGAGCGTGCGGAGCAGCGCGGCCTGTGTGGCCGGGCTCATCTCGCCGAGCTCGTCGAGGAACAGCGTGCCGCCCGCTGCCTGCTCGAAGCGTCCCGGCCGCGTGGTCTCGGCCCCGGTGTAGGCGCCACGCTCCGCACCGAACAGCTCCGACTCCTGCAGCGACTCGGGGATGGCCCCGCAGTTGACGGCCACGAACGGGCCGTTGGCGCGGCGACCACCATCGTGCACCGCGCGCGCCACCAGCTCCTTGCCGGTGCCGCTCTCCCCGATGATGCAGACCGGGACGTCGCTGTCGACCACGCGACCGATCTGGTCGGCCAGGCGCTGCATCGCCGGGCTGTCGCCCACGAGCGTAGAGAGCGCACGGCTGTCGCGAAGCTCCGACGTGAGCACCTGAACCTCATCGCGGAGCTTGCGGTGCTCGCCCGCTCGGCGCACCGACGTGAGCAGGCGCTCGCGGTCGATGGGCTTGGTGACGTAGTCGTAAGCTCCAGCCCGCATCGCCTCGACCGCGGTCGAGGCATCGCTCCGCGCGGTGACGATGACGACCTCGAGGTTGGGGTCTCGAGCCTTGAGCTGGCGCATCACGTCCAGGCCCGAATCAGCGCCCAAGCCGAGATCGACACAGGCCACGGAGGGCCTGACCTCGGCCTCGACGGCCTCCCCCGCGGTCGCAAAATCGACCACCTCGTAGCCGTCCTTCTCCAACCAATGCCGCATGATGCGGCGGGTCGTACGGTCGTCGTCGACGATCATCAGGCGCGGGCCAGCGGCTCCTTGGTTCGAAGTCATACGACGTACAGGAGCAGGAACCGGGCCGACTTAGCCGTCACATTTCGAGACAGCCAAGCCCCTGAAACTTCTAGGGAGGAAAAGGAGATCACATTTCGAGTGTCTCGCTTCGTGACACTCCGTGTACATTCTGCGTGTCCCAAATCGGGACACGCGAGACACTCTCACCAGGAGATGATGATCTCGCCATCGCCGGTTTGCACGCCTGGGGTGGTGCCCCCTCCGACCACGATAGCCGCGTAGTGGGACGAGCCACCGCCGCCTCCGGCGTTGTTGGCGCCCCCGCCGCCCCCGTACCAACCGCCGCCACCGCCGCCGCCGTCGTTGCCATCGCCCTCGCCGCCGAGACCGAAGGCGCCCGGGGTGCCCATGCTGCACGTGTGGGACGTGAAGTGGCCGCCGACGGCACCGCCCATGGTCTGGTTTCCGCCCGTCGCGGATACGTTGTTGTAGGGCTGACCATCGCCCCCGGTCAGGCCGCCCCCAGCGGCGCCGACCTTGCCACTCCCGGCGCCACCGCCGCCGGCCGCGACGATGACACGGTCCGCCAGGGTCTGACCGCCGACGCGAATGTCAGATGCGCCGCCACCGCTGCCCGCGCCACCGCCGGCGTTGCTACAGCAGGTCTGGCCCGTGGGCCCGCCGCCGTTGAAGCCACCGGCCATGCCGCAAGCCTGGCCCGTACCCGGCGTGCCCGCGCCGCCGACGAAGACGTAGATGGTCTCGCCCGGGGTGACGGGTACCTGACCCGTCGTGGTGCCGCCGAGTCCGCCCTGCACGGCGCCGATGCCGCCGCCCTGAGCGCCCCATGCAGCCACGTTGATCGAGGTGACGCCCGTCGGCACCACGAAGGTCTGCATCGTGCCGGTGTAGGTGAAGGTCTGGCAGTTGCCAGTCGGCGTACCGCCGGTGCAGATGCCGTTCTGGCAGGTCTCGCCCGAGGTGCAGATGTCGAGATCGTCGCACATGCCGCCATTGGGGACCGCCACCGCCTCACACTGCCCCGTCGCCGCGTTGCACTGACCGAGATTGCAGCCCTGGGTCAGCGCACTGCAGTCCTTGGCGTTGCCGCCTCCGCAGACGCCCATGGTGCACGTGTTGTTCTCGCTGCAGAGGTCGTTCTGGTCGGTGCAGGCGGCTCCTTCGTTGCCTGGCACGGCCTCGCACATCCCGTTCTGCGGATTGCACTCCGAGACGTAACACTCGTTGGGTACCGGCTCGAAGAAGCAGTCTTTGGTGTCGGTCGGCGTGCACATGCCGTTGGCGTCGCAGGTGCCGGCGATGAGGCAGAGATCGTTCGGGTCGGTGCAGGCGGTGCCGAACGGTAGCGCCGTGGCGGAGCAGTCCTTGGTGGACTCGTTGCACGTGACCTCATTGCAGGGGCCGGCGCCCATGCCGCAGTCGTTGGCCGGACCACCCTGGCAGGTGCCCATGCCGTCGCAGGCGTCGTCGACGGTGCAGAACAAGCCGTCGTCGCATGCCGTGCCCGCATCTTCGGGGACGATGGTGCAAGCGCCTACGGCCCCCGGGTATTGGCCCGTGTTGCAGACCGACTGCAGACAAGCCGGGGTGTCGATCAGCGAGCAGTCCTCACCGCAAGGGAAGGTGCTCCCCCCGCCGCTGCCGCCGCTTCCATCCGAGCCTCCGCTGGTGCCGGTCGTGGTCGTGGTCGTGGTCGTGGTGCCGTTGCCGTCGTCTTCGACGACCTCGCTGGCAGCACAACCGCCGGCTTGAGCCACGAAACCGAACGCCACGAGCGTCGAAGCCCATGCCGTCCATCCCAAGTAAGTCTTAGCGCCCACGAGGCGAGGCTATCACGGTGCGCGGGTCTGCAGACGACAACTGGCGCGGAGGTGCTTCCGACGCTTCCGACGCGCTAGGGCAAGGCGCCAGAGATGGATTCTGGGGCCTCCCAGCGCTTCTTCAGTGGCTCGAGGGCGAGCGGGATCATGCCCATGAGGTGGCAGACGTGGTCCTCTTTCTCGCGCCCTGCATAGCCACGCACGACGAAGCCGCCGCTCTCGACGATGGTCTCGGCGGTGAGCGCGAAGGTGCGCTTGCGCGAGTAGACACCGTCGTTGGCCGTGAGGTGCGGCGGAACGACTTCACCCGAGGTCGGACGCCGCTCGAGACCGAGCCGTTCGAGGAGCAGGTTGCTGGTCCGGGTCACGCTCGCGATGGGCATGCCGTCGGGCACGATGTGGTTGTGGGTCACGATGAAGGCGGCGTCGCCGGCCATCGCCTTGCGCGCGAAGCCTTCGTAGGCATCGACTTCAGCCTCCACGATCTCGTCGGAGTTGGGGAAGACGTGAACGTGCAGACCGTCGAGCACGGCCGCGAAGTCGATGCGCTTCATGTGCTTCTGACCCAGCACGCCCCGGACGGCACCGAACCCCGCGCTCCACGACAGCAAGCCGATGCGTCGGATCCGGGGCCGTTCGAGGCCGCGCTCTTCGAGCTCCGGAATGACGTTCTGAAGGAGCTTGTCGAAAGCGAGCGGATCCGAGAAGACCTTCTCGTAGTTGCCAGCGCCAGCGCCGAGGTTGACGTTGGCGACCACCACGTTGAGCCCGGACTTCTCGATGCTCTCGAAGAGAATGGGCCGGTGGGTGTGGAACGCGACCAACAGGTCGAAGGCACCGTCCGGTGCGGAGAACCTCTTTGGCACGTAGAGGATGTGCCCGCTCACGGTGGAGCGGAAGCGTGACTTCACGCCGCGGTTGATGTCGGCGTCGGCCAATGGCGCCGGCGGTCCCTGCGGCGCGGCGGGCACCGCATCCTTCACCTGATGGACCAAGCTACCGGTGACGCCCCCGGTCAGCTCCTTCGCGTCTGCCTTGTCGCAGGCGACGGCGAAGAGACCCAGCAGTCCGCATAGCAGTGCCGTCCAGGCCGTGGTCAGGGCCGTCGTCCACCTCGGTCGTTGCACGATCGGCATGAGCCACCGTTAGCGCATCGCAGCCGAAGCGCAAGACATACGTTCAGGTGCGAAGGCGAGGCTTCAAGCCCCGGGGAGGAGCTTGCGCACGATCTCGTCTCCGGCGAAGGGGTCGACGTCGTTGTTCTCGTCGACGTCGTGCAGGGGGGTCCACGAGCGGTCGGGCTCGAGCCGATACGAGCCGACGTACTCGTGGGGCGGCTTTGCGCCCCACTCTTCGGCCGACAACATCGACCAGTAGAGCGCGCCGTCGCGGCGACGGTACAGGTGGTAGTTGTGCCCGATGCGGCGGGGAAAGGCGCAGCTGGCGCGGTGGAGGTCGAGGTCCTTCTTCGCCTCGGTGAGGATCTCCTCCGCCTGGCGCTGAAGGTGGCGAATTTGTTCGGCGATCACCCGAAGCTTGGACGACGTGGTCTGGCCGATCATCTCGTCGGCCCGCTCGATCTCACCTGCCACGTCGGTGAGCGACATCGCGGGCGCGAGACGGCTCAGTCCGTAGGGCGACGCGTGATCGCTCCCCTCGTGGTTGGGGCCGGAGTACCTGGTGACCTGCGTGACCGAGCCCGCTTCCTTGTTCTTGGTCGCCACGGCAGAGACATAAGCTGCGGGATCCGGCATGTCGAGCAGTGGCTTCAATCGTGGCCCCCGATCCGGTAATTTGAGGGTGTGGGGCCGAGTCTGCTGATCAGCTTCGACGATGACGCGCAGCTCGCGCGGATGGTGACGGAGGACCTGATGAAGGGCCACATCACGTGTCCGGGGGAGCCGGAGGTCGACGTGGGGGCGCAGTGTGAGCTCGTCCTGGTCCACCCGAGCACGGGGGAGACCCTGGTCATCGAGGGCGAGGCGGTCGAGGTCGAGGAAGAGGCCACCCGCTTCCGCTTCGGGGCCACCCCGCTCGTGAAGAATCAGCTGCGGCGTTTCGCCGGCGACGTGCTCGGCGAAGTCTCCGTCAACCAGAGGATCCGGAAGCTGAGTGTGGTGGACCGGCGCAAGCTCGCCCTCAACGGCGACCAGACCGAACGCACCGCCCTCGAGCGGATCTACGGCAAGGCGGTGTGGGAGCCGCTTCTTCAGAACCCGCGGATCACGGTGCCCGAAGTGGCCCGCATCGCCCGCATGGGGACCATCCCGAAGCCCCTGCTGGAGCAGATCGTGAGCAACGCTGCCTGGGTCAAGGTCCCTCAAGTTCGGCGCGCCCTGCTCACCAATACGCGCCTCGAAACCACGATGATCACGCGCATCCTGCGCCTGACGCCGAAGCCGGAGCTCGAGATGATGCCCCGACAGACGGCCTACCCCATGGCCGTGCGCAGCGCGGCCAAGAAGTGGATGAACGCCCGCAAAGGCCGCGCCTGACGATCGCGACGTCCCACGGCTTCGGCGCTGTCACGGTTTGACGTACAAGGCTCGGGAGGGTGCAAGATCCCGAGAGAGAATCCAGTGATGCCGAGCTGTTCGCCACGATCGTGGGGGGCTCTGTGGACGATGTGCGCGGAGCGCAGCGAGAGCTCTACCGTCGCCACCTGCGATATCTCTACGGCGTGGTTCATCGCCGGCGCCACAAGCTGGTCCATCTCGCGGGGCTCTCCGTGGACGATGTGGTGCAGGACACCTTTCAGCGTGCTTTCGACCGGGCAGCCAGCTTTCGCGCCGAGCCCGAGCTCGAGCCCGACCGGCAGCGGCGCCGAACGCGCGCCTGGCTCGGTCGCATCGCGCAGAATCTCCTCGTCGACGCCTTTCGCCGCAACAAGGAGGTCTCGGCTACGCCGTACCTCGAGCGGCTCACCGCCCCCGGCGGCCCGGACGACGACGCGCCGCGCTCCGATCCGCAGCTCGCGATCTTGCGGGACGCGATGGCAACCCTCACCGACCGAGAGCAGGACGTGCTGCGTGTGACCGCCCTCTACCAGAAGGCCGAAGGTGCCAACCGCCTTCCCAACGATGTCTCGGCCGAGCTCGCGCAGCGGTGGAACACCACCAACGACAACCTGCGGGCGATTCGGAGTCGAGCCATGCGCAAGCTCCGCAAGGCCATGGAGGCCAGACGATGAGCGACGACGACCGCCTGCTCGAGGCCCTCGGCCGCGCGCTCACCGACGACGGCGAGCTCCTCCCCACCGAGGAGGACGAGGTCGCGCGCGCCGAGGCAGACCTCGAGGCGGATCCCGAGGTCGAGCTGCCGGCCCATCTGGCCGCGCTCACCCGCGACGAGGAGCCCGAAGCCGAAGCCCCGACCGATCTCGCTACCTATCGCCGCGAACGCGAGCGGGGGCTGTCGCCCGTCGTCACCCACGGCCTCACGGCCGTGCTCGGGGCGGCGGCGGCAGGGGCCTTGCTTCTCCTTCAGACGCCCGCGCCCACGCCAGGCACGGGTCCCACCGCCGAACCCCTCCCCACCGCGACCACCACCACCCCCCCCGCACCAGTGAAGCTCAGCCTGGCCTCCTGCAGCGACTGCTGTGGCGGCGAAGATTGTGGCGCCAACGAGGACGACGACCTCGCGCGATGCGCGTCGGGCCGCGCCTGCGTGCCCTGCGACGTGAGCAAGCCGAGCCTCTATCGTCTTCGGGTGAGCACCATCGCCCCATCCGAGGCTGGCGAGCAGGTGCTACGCGACTACCCGCAGGGCAAGCCCGAGCTCTGCGTGCGAGCTGGCGTCACCGAAGAGACCTGCATCTCCACGCGGCTCGAGGCGCGCAACAGCGATACGTGGCAGCAGCTACCGATTGCGGTCTCGCGAGAGCAGCTCGGGGCCAAGCTCTCACTTCGGGTGCGGTGGAAGGGCGTCAGCGAACCCAAGGCGACGGCGGCCCGTTGGTCCCAGGTCCTCGGAGTCACGCCGCGTGCCCTGTGCCGAGGCTACCCGGTCCGCCTCACGACCGACGACGGGAAGGCCTTCGGGCAGCTCTCGCTCTTCATCGATGACGCGCACTTCGTCGAGCTCGCTAGAGCGAGCGCGCCGGCGGACCTTCGCGAACACGCGGCCCGCTTCGCCCTCGACGGCGTCGACGTCGCGGTCCAAGAGACCAACCGCCCGGATCAGGGGCGCTTCGTGCTCACGTCAGGGCCCTACGACAAACCGACGGCGGAGAAGCTTCGCTGGCAGCTGCTCGAGCAGAAGCAACCGGGCACGGTCTCGATCGGCCTCGACTACGTCGGCGCGCCCAACCCGCTCCCGTAAGACGGGCAGCGACGCCCCATTCCACGAGGAATGGCACGGCCTGACACAGACCAAACCCGCGGAACCACGGGATGCTCCGAGGTGGGATGGGGTGGCCCCCGGGTTGCAAAGCTCACGGGGCAGCGACCCACCCCGGAAAGACTCCC
>JAUHZF010000271.1 GCA_030426145.1 Polyangia bacterium | reverse complement strand
GCTCTCGGGTTTCCTGTTAACGGATTGGACAGGATGGAGTGTCCCTCGATGTGCCCCTACTGCGGTGAAGCGGTGGAAGTGTGGGTGGATATCAGCGCCGGCCGGCAGCAGCGCTACGTCGAAGACTGCCCGGTTTGCTGTCGTCCGTGGGACGTGTCGGTGACCGCCGACGAGGCGGGAGAAGCCTGGGTGAGTCTCCAGCGCAGCGACGACTGAGCGCCTTTTTTTTCGGCGCGCCCCGGGAACCTTCGCCACCCGGCGATGTCCGTCTCCCCTGGCCTTTCGACCAGGGGAGGTTCACAGCGAAACATGGCAGGAATCGACGTCGGGGGAGGCCCCCGCCGCAGTCTCAACTCGGACATCAACATGATCCCGTTCATCGATCTGTTGATGGTCACCATCTCTTTTCTCCTCATCACCGCGGTCTGGGTGACCCATTCTCGGATCGAGGCCAGCGCTCAGGTGCCTGGCCACGAGGGCCCGGTCGAGGGGCAAATCGAGCCCCAGCTGCACGTCTACGTGGGGCCCAAGACGTTCACGCTGGCGTGGAAGCAGGAGCGCACCATCATCCGCGAGACGGTCATCGACCGGCGAGATGGAACGCAGCAGCACCCTGAGCTCCAGGACGCGATCGTGAAGCAGTTCGAGCAGCACGGACAGCACACCGACCCCGCCGACCCAGGCTTCGACCACGCCATCCTACACACGCCGGACGCCATGCCGTTCGGCGACATGGTCGGCGTGATGGATGCCGTCTACGCGGCGAAGCGAGAGGTCCGGCGCGACGGCAACCGACGCATGGTGCCCGCCTTTCAGGTGGCGCTCGCCCAGTGAGCTGACGACAATCCGCCCATGCGACGAAGGGTCGGCCTGCTCGATGCCTTGGGGCTCAAACCTTTGCGCCCGAGCCTCGAGCAGTGCTGGGACGCCATCGCAGGTGATGGCTACGCACCTCCGTCGCAGTGGGGCCCGTCTTCGCTCAAGATCCTGAAGCCGTGGTGGTCGGTCCCACTCTGGCTCGGGTGGCGGCCGACGGACGATCGCGTGCTGGTCTACAACCTCTTCAATCGATGCGTGGCGCCGCGCGAAGAGGGCTACAGCGTGCGCGTGAGCCAGGTCGAAGACTTTCGGGGCGGCAGGCTCACCTACGACGGGCATGTGGGGACCGACTTCGCGACCCCACCCGGGACCGACATCGTCACGGCTGCGCCAGGCATCGTGCGGCAGGTGAGGACCGACATGCAGCGGGGCGGGCTCAAGATGGTGGTCGACCACGGAGAGGGTTGGATCACCACCTACAGCCATCTCGCGCGCACACGGGTCGGGCCGGGCCACGTAGTGCGTCGAGGTGAGGTCCTCGCGAGCTCGGGGATGAGTGGCGTCGACGGGGTGCTCTTCTCACCTTGGCTCGCGCCACACTTGCACTTCAACGTGTTGCTCGATGGGCAGCCGGTCGATCCCTACCCCACCCCCGGCGAGACTTCACTGTGGCGAAGTGGCACCCCGCGCCCTCACAGGCCCGGGGACGCGGACGAGCCGCTGACGCCGACCGCCTGGGCGATGGGCGCCGTCGACGACCAGATCGAGCGCTGTCGGGATCCGGAGCTACGCGCGGAGCTGGCCGCGATCGGCCCCGCGGACGAGCGCGCCGTTGCGGTGGTGATCGCACGGCTGTTCTACCGCCACCGGTTTCCCCTCGAGCCGGTGCAGCTCACCGCCACGCGACATCCTCGTCGGCCGGTGCTCGATCTGCCGTTTTCGCACGAGGACTACCGAGGCTGCGTCATCGCCGACGAGGTCGCCATCTCCGAGCTCTCCCCGCGCTTCTTCACGACGCAAGGGGTCAACGCTTCGTGGTGAACTGGTCGCCCTTGTCCGCAAAGAGCACGTTGAAGGTCGTGAGACTGCCGTAGCAGTTGGTGATGTAGGCCTGGAGCTGAACCTTCTCTTCGTCCGACAGGCTGTTGTTCCCGTTGATCTTGGCCTCGAGCACCCGCAGCTTGTCGCGGACCATCACGATCTTGTGGAAGAAGGTCTCGATGGGGATGCGCTTCTCCTGCGTCTCGGATGCACCGGGCGTGAGCACCAGCTCGCCACCCTCCCACCGGCGGCCCATCGAAGGGGATGAGACCCCGAGCTCGTCGGAGAGCACCTCCCGCAGCACGCGTCGAAATTCGTCGATGTCCATGTCGATGTCGATCTCCTTGGGAAGGGGGGTGCGGCTACGCACGGGCTCGTCGACCCGGCTTCGGCGCACCACCGATGCCGACCCCCCCGCGCTCGCACGGTAGCGACGAGGCTCACCTGCTGCGCGAGGACGTTCGGCGGCCGCGGTCGCACCCTTGGGCCGATAGCGAGCGCACGTCATTCCCGCCCGCAATGGCGGGGCGAAGACCTCGAGCGCACATTCTCCTACGAGCCCATGGTTGTCGTCGGGGCGTGTCCGCACGAAAGCCGCGCAGCTGCCGCAGCGATTCGGGTACTCCTCGGACGCGTCCTCCACGACACGATGCTAGCCGAAGTCGCCGCCGACGGCGCGATGCTTCGTGCCACCCTCTTCGGCGTCGTTGGGTTAGCATCGCCACCCAAGCGGGGGGGAGTTCCGCCCCGTCACTTCTGGAGGACTCATGACCACAGCTTTTCTTGATACGGGCTGGCGTGCGGGCGTTGCGGCGCTGACCGTCGCCGCCTTTCTCGGCACCACCCCGGCCCTTGCCCAGGCTCCCGGTGGCGAGCCGCCCCCGCCGCCCCCTGGTGCGGCCCCGCCGCCCCCCGGCGCCGCCCCACCGCCTCCCGGTGCTCCACCGCCCGACCCCAACGCGCCTCCGCCTCCTGGATACGGGCAGCCGCCGCCTCCCGGATACGGGCCCCCCCCTCCCGGATACGGTCCTCCCCCTCCGGGCTACGGACCGCCTCCCGGCTACGGGCCGCCGCCTCCGCCCCCGGAGCCCGAGCTGCCGCGCGTGATCACCAACTACGAAGAGGGTGACCCCATTCCCCCCGGCTACGTCGAGCGCGGGCGCATCCGCAAGGGCCTCGTCATCGGCGGTTCCGTCACGCTCGGCACGTTCTGGATCATCTCGGTGCTCACCGGGTCGATCGGCTACGCGGCCGAAAGCGTCGACGACAGCTTCTCCGAGTTCGAAGACCCGGTGAGCAAGGACGACTGGATCCCGATGTTCATCCCCGTCGTCGGACCCTGGATCAGCATCGCCACCCTCGAAGCAGAGGGCGCTGGCATCGCGCTGCTCAGCATTGACGGCCTCGCCCAGGCGGGCGGCCTCGCCATGCTCATCGCGGGCATCGTGGCCGAGAAGAAGATCCTCGTTCGCGACTACGAGACGGGCTTCGACATGACGGTCACGCCCACGATCGGTCCGGGGCAGCAGGGGCTCGGTGTCGTCGGCCACTTCTGACCCCTCCGCGCCGGACGCCGCCTCTGCGGCGCCCGGCGCCTTCCGCAGCGTTCCTCGTACCGGCGTCATCTACGTCACCACCGAAGCACGTCGCCGCGGCTTCGACGGGAACGACCCGACGTGGTGCAACCTCGGTCAGGGGCAGCCCGAGACGGGTGACCTGCCCGGAGCGCCGTCGCGCGTCGGGGTGTTGGAGATCGACCCCGCAGACCAGGAGTACGCCCCCGTGCCCGGGATCTGGGAGCTCCGCGAAGCGGTGGCTGCGATGTACAACCGGCTCTACCGCCGCGGTCTGCCCTCGCAGTACACGGCGGAGAACGTCTGCATCTCCGGCGGTGGCCGCACGGCCCTCACGCGAGCCGCGGCGAGCTTGGGCCGCATCAACCTCGGGCACTTCCTGCCCGACTACACCGCCTACGAGGAGCTGCTCGACATCTTTCGCGCCTTCACGGCCATCCCCATCTTGCTCGAGCCAGAGCGCGGGTACGCTTTCTCGCCGGACGATCTACGACGGGAGGTGCTCGGACGTGGCCTCGGGGCGCTGCTGCTGAGCAATCCCTGCAACCCGAGCGGAAAGCTCGTGCGCGGCGACGAGCTTCGGCGCTGGGTCGAGGTGTCGCGGGAGATGGACTGCACGCTCCTGCTCGACGAGTTCTACTCCCACTACATCTGGGTGGATACGCCGGGCGAGCTGCCGGTCGAGAGTGCGGCGCGCTACGTGGAGGACGTCGATCGCGATCCGGTCGTCATCGTCGACGGCCTCACCAAGAACTGGCGCTACCCCGGCTGGCGGGTCGCCTGGACGGTTGGACCCAAGTCGGTCATCGACGCCGTTTCGAGCGCAGGGTCGTTCCTCGATGGAGGGGGTAGTCGCGCGCTGCAGCGTGCGGCTTTGCCCCTGCTCGAAGACGAGCATGTCGTCGCGGAGACCATGGCGGTGGCGCAGACCTTCCGCCGCAAGCGGGACCGGCTGATGGCGCGTCTGCAGGACATCGGTGTGCGCTGCGACCTCATTCCCGAGGGCACCTTCTACATCTGGGGCAGGCTCGATGCGCTCCCCGAGCCTCTGTCGGATGGCTTGGGGCTATTTCGTGCTGCGCTCGAGCGCAAGGTGATCACCGTCCCCGGCATGTTCTTCGACGTGAACCCCGGCAAGCGCCGCAATCTCGAGCACTCGCGATTTCGCAGTTACACCCGGTTCTCGTTCGGGCCGGCCATCGAAAGCCTCGAGCTCGCGTGCGATCGACTGGCGGAGATCGTGTCCGAGCATCGGGGCTGAAGGTCTCGACCAACCGAGGTAACCTGCGTGGGGTGAGATCTGCGGCTCAAGTTCATGGTCTTTGCGCCGTCCTTAGACATGAGAGCGAGACAGAACCCCATCCCACCACATCCCAAACCTCGTCTCGCCTCGAGGAATAGACATGCGCATCCCCGGAAAGCCCGACGCGGCGGATCGGGCGGCGAGGGCCGCTCGAACCACAACGATAGGCACCAAGGCCAAATCATCTGCACCCAACAAACCTTCTGCCAAAGGCGGAAGCCAGGCCGTGAGCGCCAGCGTTTCAGCCAAGGCACGCTCGCTCGCCGACCAGAAAGGTATGGACGTGGCCAAGGTCGAACGACTACGTGAGCTCATCGACAGCGGCGACTTCAAGATCGACGCACAGCTCATCGCCGAACGAATCATCCAAGCCAGCTGAGCTGACCGTCTACTGCACGCGACCCCGCAGGGCCTCTCGCCCCTCGCGGGGTCGTGCTATCTGGGCGGCATGAAGCTGCTTCCCTTCGCTCTCGGCACCCTCCTTCTCGTCGCCTGTGGAGGCAACCAGAAGCCGGCGGATACGCCCGCGCCCGCACCGGCGGAGCCCGCCCCCGAACCCGCGGCTGCCCACGACGATACGGTCGCACCCACGACCGACCCCGCGGAGGGGAAGCGTCTCGTCACCGAAGAGGGCGCGCTGCTGCTCGACGTGCGCACGGCGGAAGAATACGACGCGAAGCACATCAAGGGCGCCAAGCGGATCGGCGTCGATGAGGTTGCTGCACGGGCCGACGAGATCGCGGAGATGGCCGGGGGCAAGGACAAGCCCATCGTCGTCTACTGCGGCTCGGGGCGACGGGCGAGCCGCGCCCAGGAAGCCCTCGAAGATGCCGGTTTCAGCGCGGTGACCAACCTCGGTGGCGTCGACGACTACGCATGCGACGGGGGCGACTGCCACGAGGGCAGCGAGGTCACCGTTCCCCCGGCCGAGTGAGTCACGCGGGCTCGGCGCGCGCGGTGACGCCGTCGATCGCGTCCACGATGGGTGACCACACCCCGGGCGGGAGGTCGTGGCCCATCCCCTCGATGAGGTGGAGCGATGCGTCGGGTAGGTTGGCGTAGGTGTCCTTGCCCCCGAGGGGCGGCACCAGCGGATCCACCGTGCCGTGGATGACGGCGGTGGGGCGACGCATGAACCGCAACGCCCGGCGCCGCGACTCCGCACCGCAGATGGCCGCGAAGTGGCGCAGGAACCCGGGCGGGTAGACGCTGCGCTCGAAGGCTTCGGCGGCGCGGGCGCGGATCCCCTCGAGGTCGGGCTCGAACCCCGTGCTTCCCACGACGTTGTAGAAGGAGACCGCGCGTTCCATCGCTTCTTCGGGGGTGTTCGGCTTGGGGGCCAGGAGCGCCTTGAGCGCCTTGGGCTTGCGGGGCACGTAACGCCGACCGCCGGGGTGGCTCATGATGGATGTGAGGCTGCGAACGCGATGGGGGTGCGTGATGGCGAAGGTCTGCGCGACCATGCCGCCCATGGACACCCCGACGATGTGCGCGCTCGAGACGTTGAGGTGGTCGAGCAGCCCCGCCACATCGTCGGCCATGTCGAGCATCGAATAGGGCGCCCCCACCGGCCGCCCCGCCATCGCGCGCGCGATCATCTTTCCCGGGGGCGGCGTGACCTGTCCCTCGAGCTTGGTCGAGAGCCCGACGTCGCGGTTGTCGAAACGCACGACCCTGTAGCGCTCCGAGAGCATGTCCACGAAGCCCTGGGGCCACCAGATGAGCTGGGCTCCGATCCCCATGATGAGCACCATGGGCTCCCCACGCCCCGAGACCTCGTATTCGAGCTCGATCCCTCTACCGACGTTGGCCCGCGCCATCCACCATGAGTGCCCGGCATCGGTCGTCGATGCAAGCGCGGCGCGTGGCCATGACGGCCACACCGGCTAAGGTCCATGCCCATGGGAGCAGAGAAGCTGAGTCAAGATGCGGTGCAGGCCAAGCTGGCCGACCGACCGGGGTGGTCGGTCGCGGAGGGCAAGCTCCATCGCGAGCTGCAGTTCGCCGACTTCAACGAAGCCTGGGGCTTCATGAACCGCGTGGCGCTCTACGCCGAGCAGATGAACCACCACCCCGAGTGGTTCAACGTCTACCGCACGGTTCGCATCGACCTCGCCACCCACGACGCGGGCGGGATCACCGAGCTCGACTTCGCCCTCGCGGCCAAGATCGATGCCCTGGTCGGCTGAGGTCGATGGCTGAGCAACCCGGCACGCCCGGCGAGACCGACCCCTACGACCTCGGGGACCCGGCCTTCACCCGCCAGCCGGTGTGGAGCCTGCGCAACGGGGCTCAGCTTCTGCTCGCGATCCTCGTCGTCCTGCCATCGGTCTTCGCGACGAGCGTCGCTTACGACGGTGGCGCCGCCACCTGCGAGGCGGGCTGGCTCACCACGCCATGCTGGCGTTGGATCGCGGTCGAAGAGCCCATCGCCGCCATCAACCTGCTGTTCTTCCTGAACGTCTGCGTCGGCTTCTGGGTCGTCAGCTTGGTGCAGAGGAGCTGCTGGCTCATCGACCTCTACTGGACGCTGGTCCCGCCGTTGGCATTCGTGTTCTTCGGCGCCCATCCTGCGGCGCAGGGCGACCCGCTGCGCCTCCAGCTGGTGCGCGGCCTGCTGCTCATCTGGAGCTTTCGCCTCACCTACAACTACTTGCGGCGGGAGCGCATGAGGTTCGGTGCGCGCGAGGACTGGCGATTCGCCAAGCAGCGACGCGAGATGAAGGGGTTCTGGTGGTACGCATTCTTCTACGCGTTCCTCTCGCAGCAGGTGCTTCTCATGGGCCTGGTGTTGCCGCTCTGGGCCATTCACCATGCGTCGATGCCCATCGGTCCCTTCGATGGCATCCTCGGACTCTCGATGGGGCTGGGCATCCTCATCGCGCACCTCGGGGACACACAACTCCACGCCTTCATGCAGGCCAATGCCGAGCGAGCACGTCGAGGCGAAGCCAAGAAGCTCGTGCTCGACACGGGGATCTGGCGCTACTCGCGACACCCCAACTACTTCGGCGAGCAGCTCTTCTGGTGGTCGCTCGCAGGCTTCGGGCTCGTCACCGGCCACCCTTGGGTGGCGCTGGGAACGGCGATCAACAGCGTCGTCATGTTCGTGGTGACCTCGATGACGGAGAAGCGCATGGTGGCGCGTGGTGAGCGCGCCGCCGCTTACCACGCCTATCGCGGCCGCACCTCGATGTGGGTCCCTTGGTTCGTGCGCGACGATGCGTGAGCTGGCCGTCCTGCTCGTCGTCGGCATGGCGTGCAACCGGCCTGCGCCCGATGCGTCTCCGGCCGCGCCGACCGCGTCGGTGGTCGCCTCGGCGACGGCCAGCGCAGCGATTCAGGGGCCGCCTCCGTGCATCCCCAAACCGCTAGGGCCCCCTCACCACGATCCTCCCGCCGCCGACCTCGCTCCCACCGGTGACCACGTCGAAGCCACGCTGAAGCAGCTGGCCTTGGCCCACCCGTGTCGAGCGCGGTTGGTGAAGCTCGGCGAAAGCCATCAGAAGCGTGCGGTGTGGGCCCTGGCCATCGGCGACGACCTCGACGCGCCGCGGCCGTCCGTCCTCCTCAACGGAGCGCATCACGGCGACGAACCTCTCAGCGTCGCCTTTGCCCTCGACGCGGCCCGTGCGTTGCTGGCCGACGGGGACCCACGCACGGCACGATTGCGCCGGTCGTTGCACCACTGGGTGGTTCCGCTCGTCAACCCGGATGGCCTCGTCGTGCACCGCCGCGAAGCCAAACGACTCGGGCGTGACCCCGGCACCGACAACGGTCGCAGCCCGGGGCGAAAGAATGGTCGCGACAATGATGGCGATGGCCGCTTCGGCCCCAATGACGGCGTCGACCTCAACCGAAACTATCCCTTCCAATGGGGCTACCTCGGCGAGGCGGGATCGACGAGCGCCTATGCCCTCCGCATCTATCGGGGCCCAGATGCAGGCTCCGAGCCCGAGACCCAGGCCATGATGGCCCTCGCGCGGCGCGAGGTCTTCGCCGGCGCCATCTCCTTCCACATCGGTGCGGTGGCCATTCTGGTGCCGTACACCATCGACCGCACCCGCAGCCCGGAGCCGAACGTCGCCTGGTCTGTCGCCCGCGCGATGTCGGTAGCCATCGTGAAGCATCCCTCTGCGTCCGGCGTCCGTCACTATCCCGTGCAGCGCAACCTCTACGCTGTGGATGGGACCGACCAGGATTGGCACCTCCATGCTCACGGCACGCAGGCCTACATCGTCGAGGGGAGTTTACGCGCGACCCCGACCCGTCGCCGCGCCGATGCGGTGAAGGCCATTCGCGGGAGCTGGATGGGTCTCGGTGAGCGCTTGCTCGATGGCCCCGCCGTGATGGGACGCGTCGTCGACGCCGAGGGCCACCCCGTGGCGGCGCAGGTTCATCTCGCCGAGGTTCGACACCACGAAGGTGAGTCTTGGCGCGCCCGTTGTCGCGACGGCCACTTCACCCGCTTCGTCGACACACCCGGAAACTATCACCTCGAGGTGAAGGTCGACGGCTACCCGGTCGTGAAGCACCCGGTGTCCATCGAGGGCCTCACGGACGTAGCCGTAAGGCTTCCCTTCGTGGTGCCGGCCGCACCCTGCTCAGAGTGACAGCGGCCCCGACTGCACGGGCTGCACCGTGTTGTTGTAGTCGCCGAAGGTGTCACCATTGATGCCGAAGGCCTGGGTCATCGTCACGGCGAGGTTGTGGTTGCCGGGCTGGCTATCGTCGCCGTAGGGCGAGGTCGGATCGTTCGCGTAGTTGACGTGGCGACCGAGGGTGGCGCCGCCGGCGTTGCCTGCGATCACGATGGGTAGGTTGTCGGAGGAGTGACCTCCGCCGTGCCCAAAGTCGCTGACCCAGACCACCATCGTATTGTCGAGGGCGGTGCCGTCGCCCTCATCGATCGTGTCGAGCCGCTGCAGCAAGCGCGCGAACAGCGTGCCGTACCACGCGTCGATGGCGCCGAAGGCCCGGCGCGCATAGTCGAGTCGCTCGTCCGAAGCCCGGTGCCAGGCTCCGTGGTAGTTCTCGCCCGCGAAGGTCTGCACCAGGTCCGGGTGCGTCACGTGGCTCCAGGCGTTCTCTTCGAGGTCGTTCGCCTTGAACGTGCCCACATCGAAGACGTTGCAGGCGATGCCGTAGGCGAGGATGTCGATTTGAGTCTCCGCAATACCTCGGTGGTCGAGCCCCGCAAGCATCACCTCGAGGCCCTCGTTGCACGTGGGTGAAGTGGGACCGCCCGGTCCGTTCTGTAGCGAGCGCTCGATCTCGCGGATGCGCTCCGCGTGCGCCTCGAGACGTTCGCGGTCGGCCGCCGATACGCGCCCCTGAAGTCGGTTGAAGTTCTCGAGCACCCCGTCGAGCACGCTCTCACGCCGGAGCGCGAGGTAGTCGACCTCGGGTTCAGTGGGCATGCCACCATCGGGTGGGCCATTCGGGAACACCCGATCGAAGGCCAGCTGCGGCTTGATGATCGTCTCGATGAGCTCGTCGTCGCCCGACCAGAAGATACGCTCGTGCTCCTGGCTCAGCCCATTGTGTGAATCATTGGTGCTGTCGTTCGAGACGCCGAGGTCGAGCCGTCGTGCGAGGCCTCCGTCCTGCATGTGCTGGGCGATGACGTGATCGACGGAGGCGGTGGTGGCGTGGGTGATTCCGTACTGGTTGGGCACCACCGGGTTGCAAGTCAGCAGCGACGGCGTGCCATCGTGTCCGTGCTGGGTCTTCATGTTGACGCCGGTGACCACGAGGGACTTGTCGATGAGACCCACATCGGCGACCGGCTGAAGGATGGAGCCGAGGGCCATGTTCGGGCCGGGAACGAACTCCTCCATGATGAGCCCGTGCCCATTGAAGAAGATCACCAGCCGTTGCGGCATGCCTGGTGCAGCCGTCCAGCCGTAGCTCGGCTTGGGGTTGGCGAGCGACTCGAGGAAGGGAAGGGCGAGCGCGGCAGCACTGCCAATGAGGAAGCGGCGACGGCCACGATTGGCCACGACGGAATCAGGACGGTGGCCCATCTCAGAAGTCCTCCCGGTGGGTGAGAAGCGGCGAGGTGGCAACCTCGAGAAGCAATGCGCGAATCGACAGCTGACCCTGCTCGGCCAGGCGTTCGACCTCCTGGCGTTGGGATGAGGTGGGCCTTCTTCCCGTCGACCACTCCAGCCACTTCGAGGCGTAGCAGGCCTGCACGTCGGGGCGGGTGGCGAGCTGATCCATGAGGTCGGCAGAGGTCTCGTACGGAACCTGTTCCTCCACGATGAGACCGGCTGCGATCTCTCCCGCCGGCGCGATGTCGATGCCGTCGGGGTAGGACGTTCGGAAGCCACCGATGGCGTCGAAGACCTCGAAGGAGACCCCGATGGGGTCGATGGTGCTGTGGCAGCCGGCACAGCGCGCCTTGGCGGCCCGGTTCTCGACCCCGGCCATCTTGCCCGAGGTGGCGTCGGGGGCGACCTCCACCGCTTCGTCCGACACGTCGTCGGGCACCGCGAGGGTCTTGCAGAAGTAGTTTTCGATGACGGCGACCCCGCGGTGGATGAGGGCGGACTCGCCGAGGCCTGCGGTGTTCGCCAGGAACAAAGGCCTCGTCAGGATACCGCCGCGCTCGGGGCCGAGCTCGCGCCACACCCAGTCTTCAGGGCCCGACGCCGAAGCATCGAGACCGTAGAGCGACTCCATGCGGGAATTGACCGAGCTCTCGCGGCTCGAGAGGAGGTCGACCACGTTGCCCTCCGAGACCTGGCGTTGCACGAACCGGTCGAACTCCCGGTCCATGTCGGCGGCGAGGTCTTGGTCGAAGCTGGGGTAGCGCTCGGTGTCCTTGGCGAGGGTGGTCGCGGGGCTCAGATGAAGCCACTCGCGGTGGAAGCGCGTGATGATGGCTTCGGCGCGCGGGTCGTCGAGCATGCGCCCAGCTTGGGCTCGGATCTGCTCGGGGGTTTGCAGCTCGTCGCGATCGGCCGCGTCGCGCAGCTCGGCGTCGGGCATGGTGCCCCAGAGGTAGTAGGAGAGTCGACCAGCGACGGCGTGTGAGGTGAGTCGCTGCGAGTCGGGCCGGGTCTGGTTGGAGAGGTACCAGAACTCGGGGCTCTCGAGGGCGAGCTCGACGATGGCGCGCACGCCGTCTCGCGCGGGATCTTCGGCCTGCAGCGTCACGTCCTCGTAGACGGTTTGGAACACGGCGAGGTCTTCGGCGTCGAGGGGGCGCCGAAAGGTGAGCCGCCCGATGCGCGAGGCGAAGTCGCTCGCGCAGTCATCCCAGCTCGAGGAGGGCGTGCAACCGAGAGCGGTGTCGACGTTCTGGCTGAAGACGAGGGAGACCGACTCGGCCCAGGCCATGATGTTCTGGATCTGACCGGTGGTGAAGTTGCCGCTATCCGCTGTGTTCGAGAAGGTATGTCGCACGTCGGGCGGAGCGAGCAGCAGATCCTCCGCGGGCTCGGCGATGTCGAACTCGGCCAGCACGTCGTCGATGGTCTGCTCGACCTCCAGCGGTGACAGCCGCCGAAAATCGGGCGAGCCCACCGCGGCCTGTGCCGAGGGATCGATGCCGTCCGCGTCGCCGATGTTGCCGGTGCACCCGGTGGCGCCGGTCGAGGCCGACAACACCATGAGCGCCACCCAGGCCCCACCGACGCGGCACCACCTACTCAGGTCATTGCCCATCATGCAGAGAGTAGAGCCATCTCCCAGCACACCAGGCTCAAGAAAGTACGAATCTCGGCCGTGCGGCCTGTGGCCTACACGGGACGATGTTGGACATTGGAACTATCCAGCGACACTGGACGCCCCAACGCAAACGCGCCGCGCCCTCCTCCGAAGGCGCGGCGCGTGCAGGTGTGGAGAGCTCAGCTCTCGGCGGCGGTGAAGGGCAGGGTCATCTGCTTCTTCACCACACGGCAGTTGGTCTTGGCCTCGTCGCAGATGCCGTACTTCAGCGTTCCGGAGACGGATCCCGACCCGGCTGCAGTCGGGATGTAGGGCACGGCGACCGAGATGGCGTGCTTGCCGGCACAACCGCCCTTGGGCTTGGGGTCGGGGTAGCTCACGTTCGTGCCGCCCGCCGTGACGAACTTGTGGGGGTAGGCGTCGTTGCACTTGTACCCCGGGTCGGCCTTGACCGATGCGACCACCGTCGAGGTCTTGCCCACGGTGGGGCCCGTGGGCGCTGCCTTCTCGGGTTCGCTCGCCGGCTTGGGCGTGGTGCCGGCCGGTGTCTTGGCGTCGCCCTCGTCTTTCGCGTCGGCGGTCTTGGTATCGCCCTCGTCCTTGGCGTCGTCGCCTTCATCCTTGGCGTCGTCGCCTTCATCCTTGGTGTCGCCCTCGTCCTTGGCTTCGGGCT
>JAUHZF010000270.1 GCA_030426145.1 Polyangia bacterium | reverse complement strand
CGTGCTCGGTCTCGTGCTCGGTCTCGGCCTCGTGCTCGTTCTCGTTCGCGATCTCGATCTCGTTCGCGAGAACCTCGAACCTCGAACCTCGAACCTCGAACCTCGAACCTCGAACCTCGAACCTCGAACCTCGAACCTCGAACCTCGAACCTCGAACCTCGAACCTCGAGAATCTCGAACCTCGAAGACCTAGAAGGTGCCCGTAAGCGACAACCCGGGCGTCTCGGGCGCACCCGGGAAGGGGGCGCCCATGCTGCCGGGGGCGAGGGTGACGCTGGCCATCTCGGAGAAGTCGACGTCTTCGAAGGCGCCGAAGGCGGCCGCGACGCCGTGCAGCACCAGCAACGAGGACCAGGCGCCCTGGCCGAGCCACATCGTGCGGTAGGCGGGGTCCTCGACGGACAGGTAGAAGGAGGCGGAACCGTTGGCGAGGCTGAGACCGGCCATGTAGACGCCGATGATCTCCTGCGAATGGTTGCGGTCGGTGAAGTACATCGAGATCGCGGCGGTGCTCAGCGCGGCGTTGACCCCGAAGGCGGTGGAGCCGAGGAAGCGCGTGCTTCGGGCGGCATCGGGGGCGGCGAGCGACCAGGCGCCGTGGGCGGTCGTCGCGCTGGTGATCATCACCGGCACGTGGAGGCCGGCGAAGGCCTCTTCGCCCTCGTCGACGTAGAGGGCGCCGAGCATGCCGTGGAAGATGGCCGCTTGGGGCGCGTTCCACACCACCTCGGCGATGTCGTTGGGGCGGAAGGACTCACGCTTGTCCTGGGCGAACAGGACCGAGTCGCGCACCACGAAGGACAGGTCGACGGCACCCACACCCACAAAAACCGCGGCCATGACTTCGTCGTCGCTCGCCGCGGCAGGGGACGCGGTGGCGCAGAGCCCGACCCCCACCATCAGGGCGGGGCCGAGGCGACGACAGTACGAAGAGCGAGCCATGCGGTGATTGGACGGGTCGGAGTAGCAGACGGTCTCAGGATGTTACGCCAGGAGTGGCGCCGATTCGCCCTCGGCGTGGTGGTGGGCTGGTCGTAAGGGTGTCGTAACGGTACTTTGGGCGGGCAAAGGGGGGGATGTGTGATACATCCGCGGAGTTTGCCCCCCGCGGACCCGAGGGCTCGTCATGTGCACCGAAGAACGTTCCGTCGAAGAACATCCTTACGCCTCTTTCCTGCATCAGGTCACCAAGCCCGCCCGCTACACCGGCGGCGAGGTGGGTGCGGTGCGCAAGGACTGGGACGCGGTCCAGGCCAGGGTCTGCCTCGCTTTCCCCGACGTCTACGACATCGGGATGAGCCACCTGGGCTTCAAGATCCTCTACAAGGTGCTCAACGACGACCCGCGGTGCCTCGCCGAGCGCGCCTATTGCCCCTGGGTCGACGTAGAGAAAGAGCTGCGTGAGCGCGAGCTGCCGCTGGTGTCGCTCGACACCCTGCGCCCGCTCTCCGACTTCGACGTCATCGGCTTCTCGCTCCAATACGAGCTGACCTACTCCAACATCCTCAGCATGCTCGACCTCGGCGGGGTGCCCTTGCGCAGCGCCGATCGCGGAGAGGACGACGCCCTGGTCCTCGCCGGCGGGCCCAACGCCACCCACCCCGAGCCTCTGGCCGCCTTCATCGACGCCTTCTGCATCGGCGATGGGGAGGCCAAGCTCAAAGAGGTCGCCCTCGTCTGGACGGAGCTGAAGCAGCAGGGGATGTCACGCGCCGAGCGTCTGCGCGCCCTCGCCAAGCTGGGCGCCGTCTACGTGCCCTCGCTCTACGAGGTGGCCGAAGACCCCCACTCGGGCCTGCTCGTGGTGCAGCCCCCGAGCGACCCCGACCTGCCGTTCCCCATCGCGCGCGCGAGGGTCGACATCAACGATTACCCGTTTCCCGACGACAGCCCCACCGGCGGCCCCGAGGCGATCTTCGACCGCACCAGCATCGAGATCACCCGCGGCTGCACCGAGGGCTGCCGCTTCTGCCAGGCGGGCATGATCTACCGGCCCATCCAGGAGCGCGACCCCAAGCACGTCGAAGAGGTGGTGCGAAAGTCGCTCCTCCACAGTGGCAACGACGAGGTCTCCCTCACGGCGCTGTCCACCGCCGACGTCTCCTACATTCACCCGCTCATTTCTCGCCTCGCTCCCGAGCTGGCCGAGCAGGGGGTGAGCCTCAGCGTCTCGTCCCTGCGCGCCTACGGCCTCGAGCCCGAGCTGCTCGACGAGCTCAAGCGCATTCGCGCCGGCGGCCTCACCTTCGCGCCCGAAGCGGGCACCGAGCGCATGCGGTCGGTGGTGAACAAGAACGTGACCGAAGCCCAGCTCCAGGAGACGGCCGAGCGCGTCTTCTCTCGCGGATGGCAGCGCATGAAGCTCTACTTCATGATCGGCCTCCCCACCGAGGAGGACGACGACGTGCGCGGCATCGTGCAGACCGGAGCTCGCACGGCCGAGACGGGCAAGCGCGCCGGCGGTCGCCGCGTCGACGTCACCGTCAGCGTGTCGACCCACGTGCCCAAGCCGCACACCCCTTTCCAGTGGTGCGCGATGGACACCCTCGACGAGATCCGGCGCAAGCATCAGCTGCTCCGCGAGGAGGTCAAGATTCAGCGGCAACAGAAGAAGAGCCGCACCGTGAAGCTGCGCACCCACGACAGCGAGTCGAGCGTGCTCGAGGGGATCTTCTCCCGCGGCGACCGTCGCCTCTCCGACGTCATCGAGCGTGCCTACCGCCACGGGGCTCGCTTCGACTCGTGGGACGAGCAGCTCCGGCTCGACGTGTGGGAGGAGGCGCTCGCCCACCATCAGATCGTGCAGCACCGCTACCTCGGCACGATCCCGGTCTCGGCACAGCTGCCCTGGAACCACATCGACGTGGGCCTCGAGGATGGCTTCTTGCTGCGCGAGTACCGCAAGGCGCTGCAGAACCGTTTGAGCCCGCCTTGCGGCAAGGTGGCCGGCACGTTCATCCACCACACCAACCTCGCCGACGCCGAGCCCGATCATCGCCGGCTGGTCTGTTACGACTGCGGCGTCGCCTGCGACATGACCAAGATGCGTGACGACCGCCTGATCAAGCTCCGGCGGCTCGATGCGCATGCCCCCATCGAGCGCGAGGAGCCCGACGCCGAGCGCGAGGTCACCGAGGACCCGCGCACGAAGAAGAAGCCGGGGCCCAAGATCGGTGACCCGAACCTCGGTCATCGCTACCGGTTCCGCTTCGAGAAGAAGGGCGCGGTGGCGCTGCTCGGACACCTCGATCTCGTGCGGGAGCTGCCTCGGATCTTCCGGCGGCTCGAGGTCGAGCAGGTCTACACCGGCGGCTATCACCCCAAACCCGATATGAGCTTTGCGCCGGCGCTCTCGCTCGGTGCCATGAGCCTCGACGAGTACGTCGATCTGCGTCTTCACCCCGACTACGACGAAGACGGTCTGCGGCAGCTCGTCGCAGACATGAACGCGCGCTCGCCCTCGGGGCTCGTCTTCCTCGACGCTCGGCGCTTCGACCGCAGCGATCCCCCCGTGGGCAAGGTGGTCGAAGGCGCGCGGCTCCTCATCGCCTTTGCGCGCGACATCTTCCCCGACGTCGACGCCCTGCGTGCCCGCTGCGCCGACCTGATGGCGCGCGACGAGCTCACCCTGCTGCGCAAGACGAAAGGCGTGCATCGGCGGCTCGACGTGCGACCGCGGATCCGCAAGCTGGCGGTGATGCACGACGCGGCCGAGCATCTCGCGCGCGCGGGCGTGGCCGGCGACCTCGTCGGGGTCGAAGCCGTGATCCGGATCAGTGGCAACGGCTCGGTGCGCACGAGCGAGATCGCGGCCTGGATCGCGGGCGATCCTTCACTGACCGAGCTTCCCGATCCACCCCCTCACCGCGTGGTTCGACTCGCGCTCTTCGGCGAGGCCAAGGGCGCGCTGCACAGCCCCCTCGACCTCGAAGCCTTTCGCGGCGATGCTGCGGCGGTAGCCGATGTCGGACGGGGATAGCGAGAGCAAACCGGAGGTCGACCTCACGCGCCTGAAGCGGCGCGTGGGGGAGGTCATCAAGGGCAAGTGGACCCTCGAGCGCCTGCTCGGTGTGGGGGGCATGGCGGCGGTCTACGCAGCCAAGCACGAGATCGGACGCCGTGATGCGTTGAAGATCCTGCACGCCCACGTCGCCAAGGACGATGAGATGGTGGCCCGCTTCAAGCGGGAGGCCAAGGCGGCCAACCGGTTCTCGCACCCGGGTGCGGTGGAGGTGCGCGACGTCGACGTGACCGAAGATGGTGAGCCCTTCATGGTGATGGAGCTGCTCGAAGGGGGCAGCCTCGCCCGCCGGATCCGCAAGGACGGAAAGCTCGCGCCCGACGAAGTACTACGCATCGCGACCGCGCTGCTCGACGTGCTCGCAGTCGCGCACGCAGAAGGTGTCATCCATCGCGACATCAAGCCCTCCAACGTGTTCATCGCCCCCGACGGGGAGGTGAAGCTGCTCGACTTCGGCATCGCGCGCATCAAGACGCCGGGCAAGGTGGGGCGCCACGGCACCCTGGTCACCGACGTGGGGACCACCCTCGGCACGGTGGCCTACATGCCGCCCGAGCAGCTGCGCACCAGCGACGTCGACGCGCGCGCCGATCTCTACGCCCTCGGGGCGACCCTATTCCGTGCCTTGTCGGGCGAACGAACCCACGACGAAGACGACGAGGCCAAGCTCGCGCAAGCCATCCTCACCCGCGACGCGCGGTCGCTCGCCGACGTCGTTCCCGACCTCCATCCCCGTATCGTGGCCATCGTCGACCGCGCCCTCGCCCGCAAGCCAGCCGAGCGCTACCCAGATGCGGCCACGATGAAGGCTGACGTCGACGCGGTCATCGACGGCTCGGACCCGTCGTTCGCGATGGGGGAGGGCGACGACGACCTCGACGCCGACCTCGACGACGGCGGCACGGTGAAGCTCGCGGACATCGACCAGGATCCCACCACCATCGAGCGCGCTGTAGACCGCGCCAAGAAACCCACCCCGACCGAGTCCGAGAACGCGTCCGAGAACGCGTCCGAGACCGAGACCGAGAACGCGTCCGAGTCCGAGAACGAGAACGAGAACGAGAACGAGAACGACATCGACGTCGCCGGCGGCGTCGAGGCTACCGTCCCCATGGCCAGCGACGAGGAGGCGCCCGCTCCGGCTGGCAAGACCGTGATCGCCGAAGCGCCGAGCCCGGGTCTCACCGACGACGGTGAGAAGCCCGGCAAGGTGGCCAAGACCGTGGTCGACGACGGCGCAGAGCCTGCGGCCAAAGATGATCGCGGCGAGGAGCCTCCCGGGAGCGAGCTGGGCAGCACCATCGCGTGGGTCACCGCGGCGGCGGTGGTCTTGACGGTGGCTTACGTCATCTATCGCGCGAACAACGACGAGCTCGTCACGCCCCCCATCCCGATGGGCACAGTGGCGAACACGGGCACGGCACCTCAGAGCTCGCCGCCCGAGCCCGCGGATGCAGACGCCACGTCGCCCGACGCGGGTGCTGGCGGCGACACCGCGATGCAGAACCCGGACGACGAACCGCCGAAGCCAGGGGGCAGCGCGACCGCCGCGCCGGGATTGCCCGTCATTCCCACGATTCCGTCGACCCTGCCCACGGCCTTGCCCACGACCCTGCCCAAGGGCTTCCCCACCGCGCTCCCGCCGGGGATCCCCACGTCGCTTCCCAAGGGGCTGCCTACCATCCCCTCCAGCCTGCCGCCCATCATTCCCCCGGCACCGCCGCCGCCGCCAGCTCCGGCACCAGCGCCATCTCCGGCCCCGGCGCCTGACGCACCCTGAGCTACCCGCCATGTCTTCCGCACCATGTCTTCTTGGCTGATCAGCGGTGGAACGGGTTTCGTGGGGCAGGCGCTCGTCGCCGAGCTCCGGGCGCGAGGTGACGAGGTCACGCTGCTGTCGCGTAGCGCGGGACCGAACCGCGTCGTGTGGGACCCCAAAGCGCCAGGCGACTGGCAGCGCGCGGTCGACGGCGTCGACGGCGTCGTGCACCTGGCTGGGGCGCCCATCGCGGGTCAGCGCTGGTCGAAGGCCTACAAACAGGAGATCGAAGCCAGCCGCGTGCGCTCCACGGAGCTCATCGTCGAGGGCATCGCCCAGGCGCAGCGAGCCCCCGGGGTCTTGGTGTCGGCGAGCGCGGTCGGGATCTTCGGAGCCGACCGCCCGGGGGAAGTGCTCGACGAGGACAGCGCGCCAGGGGACGATTTTCTCGCGCGGGTCTGCCTCGGCTGGGAGGGGGCGGCCCGGAAGGCCGAAGACCAGGGACTACGCACGGTGCAGGTGCGCTTCGGGGTGGTGCTCGGTGAAGGTGGCGGGGCCCTCGACAAGATGATCCTGCCGCTGAAGGTGGGCGTGGGCCTCGTCGGCAAAGGCGACAACCTATTGGCCTGGGTACACCTCGACGACGTGGTGGCCATTCTGCTGCGCGCTCTGGACGACGACACCTGGCGCGGTGCTTACCACGCGGTGGCACCCGACCCCGTGACCCAGCGCCAGGTCTGCGAAGCGCTCGGCCGAGCCATTCATCGACCGGTCATTCCCACCCCCGCGGCCGCGGTCCGCATCGGGCTCGGAGAAGCGGTCGACGTGCTCACCGGCAGCGTCGATGCACGTCCCAAACGAACGATGGCGGAAGGTTATGCCTTCCGCCATCCGACGCTCGATGGCGCTGCCGAAGCGATCTTCGGCGCGCCGTCTTGATTCGTGCCTACTGGCAGGTGCCGTCGGCCAGGGTCGCCCCGCTGAGGTCGGCGCAGACCACGTCGTTGCAGATGTCCTGGCAAGTGCACGATTGCGCCGACGCGTCGCAGCCACCCATGAGTGGGAAGTCCATCGTTCCGGTGTCGGTGCACTGGCAGGTGCAGTCGCAGTTGACGACGTTGCCGCCACCACCGCCGCCACTACCAGAGCCGGTGCTGCCGCCGAGATCCGAGTTGTCGGCGATGCACTCGAAGAGGTCGTCGCGCTCGTCGTTGCAGCTGTCGTCGATCTCGAAGTCGTTATCGTCGCAGTCGTTGTCGTCAACCGCGCACTGGAGGTACTCGTCGAGCTCCGCGTCACAGCCGTAGATGCTCGCGCGGTCGACGAAGGCGGCGTTGTTGATACCGCACTCGTCGCGGGCGCGATCGCTGCAGCGCTCACACTCGCACTCGAGGTCACAAAGCTCGTCGGCCTGGGTGGCGCATCCGGGGATCGCGATCGATGCGAACGCGGCGGTGCAGAGAGAGAAGGCGATGAGCCGAATCTTGGACTTGGTGTCGTGGTTCATCTCGATCCTCCTCAAGACCCGATGCAGTTGCCGTAGGCCCGTCCTTCGTCTTCACACTCGTTGGCGGGGACGAAGAAGTTGTCGTTTTCGCACGTGGCCTCTTTCTCCACGCAGTCTTGGTACTCGTTGTACTCCTCCGAGCACCCGTAGAGCGACGCGATGTCCTCGTCTGCCTCTGCGCCGCGGATGCACGCGTTCGTGTCTTCCGTGTTGCCGTCCAAGCAGTCGACCTGCTCTTCGCAGAAGGCGTCGAAGCTGCGGCCGCAACCGGTGGCGGTGACCAGCATCAAAGCCAGCACCGCGCCCCCAAGCCGATATCCAAGTTGCATGATTTCGACGATATGCGCCCGGAGCCCCAGGACAAAGGCGAATTCGTGCCGCAGAACCCGACTAGGTGGGTATCTGTCTTACATGCTGTTCTCAGCGTCAGAGGCCCGGGAACGGCTCCGGGCAACACGACAGCTCCGGGCTCCCGCAGATGTCGTTCGTGCCCTCGACGAAGCAGCTGCAGATGATTTCGAAGTTGTATCGGCAGCGGCAGCCCTGCCCGTCACACTCCGTGGTGTAGAGGCCACCCAGCTCATCGCACAGCGAAGCTTCGCACATCGTGGCGCCGCCGCTCGTGACCCCCACCCCGGTGGTGCACTCCAGCAGCTGTCCCTGTGGCTCGGGCGCACCCACGCAGCCGAGGCCGGCGCTGCCCATGCCCGCACTGGTCGAGGAGGCGTTGGTCCCGCCGGCGCCGCCGGTGCCCCCGATGGGCGGGTCGATCACCGCCTCGCCCCCACAAGCCCAGGCCCACAGGCCGAGGACCAACGTCATCGTGGTCGACGCAAGCGCGCCGCGCCGTCGCAAGAAAGCTCGCATGCCCTGTATCCTACAGTGCTTCGCCGCGTGCCTGGAACACTGAGCGGAGTTGCTTCTGAACGTCGCTCGCGAGGCTGCCGTAGGCCTGTCGCGCGGCGTCGACGAAGAGCTGCCCCCGGGCCCGCTTGAGGGCTTCGGCCGCGACCGAGCGCTCGAGCTGGCCCTCGTGCTGAAACACCCCGAGCAGCAGCTCGGCCGCCTCGCGGGTGTCGATCTTCGCGATCGCCTTGAGGGCCGCGGCCCGGGCATCGCGGTCGTTGCTCTCGCGGAAGATGCGGGCGAGGGGGTCGAAAGCGTGGGGAAACCGCAGGTGCTCCACGGTCTGGTAGGCGCGCTTGCGCACGTCGGGGTCGGTATCCCCGAGGGCCGCGCGCATCGTGACGAAGGTGCGCTTGTACATGAAGCGCTCCAGGGCATCGACGACGGCAAAGCGCACGTCGTCGGAGCGGCTCCGATAGAGGTGCTCCAGCGGGGAGAGGATGGTGTAGAGCTCGACCTGGCCGAGCAGCTTGGCCAGCGCGACGTGCGCGTCGAGTGTCGCGCGCTGGCCCATGGCCTCGATGTCGAGCGCTTGTAGGCGGGCGATGAGGGCGCGGCGCCGCGTGACCTCGCTCCAGGTCTGGGCGTCGAGGATCACGTCGCCGCAGGCCTGTGCAGCCGAGCCTCGTTGTTCCCACTCCACCAGGTCGACGTGCCACACGTCGGGGAAAGCCGCGTCTTGGCGCAGGTGGCTGGGCAGGGGACTCGCTTCGACATTGGCGTTTTGTACCCCCTGGTATCGCTTGGCCGCGCGCGCGTAGTGCTCCTTGCGCGACGCCTCGAGCTCGAGGTCGGCCAGCACGTCGTAGAGGCGTCCCACCGAAGCGAACTGGCTCTGCCGGGCGAGAGCCACGATGGCGGCCAGGAGGGCGTTTTCGGCCATCTCGATGGCGCCGCCGCGCTCGATGACGGCGTTGGCCACCTGGCGCCACATGCGCGCCTGCTGATCGGTGGCGTAGTTGGCGAGGCTGCTCATGCCTTCGCCCTCGGCGTAGCTCGCCATCTCCTGAGCGAGGGTGGCCCCGGCGGAGAACTCACGCTGCTTCTCGGCCTTCGCGATCGCGTCTTCGTAGCTCTGGAGGGCGTAGTAGCGGAGGTTGTCCTCGCGGAGGATGCGCACGACGTTCACGTAGCCCTCGAGCACGTGCTCGTACTCGCCGCTGCGTTCGCCGATGGCGATGAGCACTTGGTAGCAGTCGAAGGCGCGCTCGCGCTGTCCGATGCGCTCGTAGCGGTCGGCGGCTTCTTCGAGCAGGTGCACCGAGGCCACCACCGCGTTGCGGGCCGCGCGGTCGTCGTCGGCCTTCTCGCAGCAGCGAGCGAGGTTGAAGCGGGCGAGCCCCGCCGCGTAGAGGTCGCTCCCGTCGCGGGTGAGGGTGTCACCGAGGCGCGACCAGAGGGTGCGCGCGGTGCGGTAGTCGTTGCCCTTCTCGCGGCAGATGGCGGCGTGGGCCACCATCGAGCTCGACTCGTAGATCTTCGCCGCCTCGAGGAAACGATCGGGGTCGTCGGTGCGCTCGGCCCAGGCTTGTAGCGTGCGGGCTCGGTCCGCTGCCGGCACCTTGGCCAGGAGCTGCGCCGCGGCGCGATCGTCGCCGCGGTACCAGTCCACGCTGAGGGCGTGGCGGTGCAAGTCGAGGGCGCCGAGCACCTCGCGCAGGTCGTCGAGCATGGGGCGGTACTCGGCCTCACGCGCGCTGGTCTTGTGGGTGGCGGCCTGTTTCAGCAGCTCGAGGGCCTGCTTGGCGTTGCCGGCCCGCATGGCCTGACGACCCTGCTGGTGCAGCACGCGCAGCGGGGCCGTGGTCCCGCCCTGGCTCATGCCGGCCCTCCGCTCACGAGGCGAAGACCTCCATGCGCCGCTTCGTCTTGGGGTTGGCCACCGACGCCGGCTCGACGTCGTCGAGGATGTTGAGGGCCGCCTCCGCGCGCTCCTTGCTGCCGGTGAGGGTGCTGTGGTCCACCACCCAATAGGCGTGCAGCAGGTCGAGGTAGTCGAGGTTGAGCTGGCCTCCGCTGGGGAGCATGAAGACCGACGCCATCTGCGCCATGTTCGTGAGCTCTTGCACGATGTCCCGCGGGATGTAGAGGGCGGCGTGGGTGAACACGTGCAGCACCGGCGGGTCGCCGTGACGCCGGCTCGCGTCGAGCACCCCGATGAGCTCGCGGAAGACGCGCGCCGGGTTGCGTCCGCGCTCGCCCTTGAACGACAAGAGGTGTGCCGTGGGTAGGGCCTCTCCCTGGGCTGCGTGCGGTTCGTAGAGGCGCGAGTCGAAGAAGCGCACGCTCACCGCTTCCCCCTCGAGCAGGAGCTTCTTGCCGGTGGCCAGCGCCATCGCCCGCGCGAAGGTGGCGCGGTCGCCGCGCATCGAGGCGCTCGCATCGATGAGGAGCAGGTGCTCGCGGCCCTCCTCTTCGTGCTGCTGCTCGCGCGCGTAGTAGAGGACCTCGTTGTCGAGGATGCGGCGGCTCAGCTCGTCGTCGTCCCAGGCGAGCTCGGTGAGGACCATGTTGTCGATGGACCCGCGGCGCCCGAGCCCCGAGTAGCCGAAGGCGGCGATGGTGCTCGCAGCAGGCTTGGCTTTGGTCTCGAGCACGCTCGGCAAGAGCTCGAGCGAGAAGTTCACGACGTCGTTGGCCTCTGGTGTCTCGAGCGAGTTGAGCAGCTCGACTTGGGCGAGCGCGCCGCCTTCGCTGAGGCCGGCCATGCCGAACAGGCGCAGGGTGTCGAGGTCGAGCGAGTCGGTCAGGGTGAGAATGAGGAGCCTGGCCGCCGCGATGGCCGCCAGGCAGTCCTGCTCGAAGCGACGGTCGACCTGGCGGAAGAGGCGCACCAGGGTCTCGGGGGTGAGCCGCTCGAAGAGCGAGCCGTCGAGGGGCAGCTTCGCGCGGTAGACCGGTCGGCGGTCGATGCGTCGGGCCACGTCGCCGAGGATGCGGGCGAGCACCACCGTGACCAGGTCGTCGGTCATCTTCAGCTGTGGCGCTCGCCGGGCGGCTTCACTCTCGTGGGCCTCCTCGAGCACGTCGCGGTAGCGCAGCACGGCGCGCGCCACGCCGTCGTCGACGCCCTCCCACGCGACCCGCGGCGCGACCTCGATCTGGTTGGCCCCCGCGGCGAGCACCATGCCGAAGTCGTGCACGACGGCGAAAGGAAGCTCGAGACCGAGCCGCCGCAGGTCGTCGTGCCACTTGATGGCCCGCAGCGAAGCCGTCGAGCTGTGCGGCTTCACCTGCGACAGGGCCAGGGTACCCAGGGGGCCGGCCACCTCCGGTGGGGACTTCGCCACGCCCCGAAGCTACTTTCACCCCGGCCGGCGAGCAACCTCGGGCTATTCAGCTTCTTTGGGGTCGGCGGCGCAGCGGAAGCCGATGGCGTGCACGCTCGCGGTGGCGAGCTGGTGGTAGCGCGCCGCGGGGTTGAGCCAATTCTGGAAGACGCCGTTGAAGCCACCGCCTCGGATCGCCTTGCGATCGCCGACGGAGGGGCCCTTGGGGTTGGTGGCGGGGGCCTCGTCGTACAGGGCGTACCAGTCGGCAGTCCACTCCCAGACGTTGCCGACCATGTCCATCTGTCCCGACTGCGTCTGCGCGCGGGGGAACTTACCCACCGGTGACGTGCCCTCGTAGCCGTCGGACGCCTCGTACATGAGCTGGCTGGGGGCCGACATGTCGTGCGACTCACGCCACGCCTTCCACTCGGGGCCGCCCGCGTTCATGTAGGTGTGGTTGCCGGGATCGTTGCCCCAGGGGAACTTGCGGCCGTCGGTGCCGCGCGCGGCCAGCTCCCACTCGGCCTCGGTGGGGAGACGGAGGCCGTAGTGCTTGCAGTAGGCCTCGGCGCGGTACCAGTCGACACAGTTGATGGGGTGGTTCTCGCGCCCCTTCTTGCCCACGTTGCAGAGCTCGCCGTAGGCCTTCAGCTCCGTCTTGTGCTGTTCGGGGTCGGCGTTCTTGCTCGGCGGGAAGTCGGGTTCTTCGTCGGCGGGCTTGCAGCCGCCTTCGGCCACGCAGGCGTCGTAGTCGGCGACGGTGACCTCGTTGATGTCGAGGCAGAAGCTGTCGAGGGTGACCTCGTGGGCGGGCTTCCACAGCGGGAAGCCAGGGTCGTTGGAGCCCATCTCGTACTTGCCGCCGATGACCGGCTTCATTCGGGTGGGGCAGGGGCCTTCCCACGCGATGGTGTCGGGGCCGGTGGGCTTGGCCGACGCGGTGGCGGTGGCGGGCGCGGGCGCGGTCGCCGTGGGCTCGGCGGTGACCGGGTCTCCGTCCGATCGCGTGGCGTAGTAGGCGCCGATGCCAGCTCCGCCCATGAGCACGGCGCCGGTGATGACGCCGAGCAGGACCCGGTTGCTCCCCGCTTGAGGCGGCACGGTACCGGCCAGGGTGGACGGGGTGCGGTCGTGGGTGTGGGCGTTCATCGCGCCCGGCATGGTGGCGACGCCGGGGACCATGCCTTCGGGCATCATCTGGGTGGGCGGGTCACCCGTGGTGGTGGCGCGCCCGGCGGTCCAGGTGTCGGCGTCGGGGAAGACGGTGCGATGGAGCTCCTGCCAGAAGACGCCCACCGAGGCGAAGCGCGATTTGGGCTCGACGGCCAGCGCCTTCGCGAAGATGGCTTCGACGGCCGGGGTGACCTGGAGCCCGAAGCTCGCGGGGGTGGGCCGCCGGTTGGGGTCGCAGCTGGAGACCCCGAGCTCGAAGAAGGTGTCGCCGTCGAGCGCGCGCTCTCCGCCGCGCATCATCTCGATGAGGATGAGGGCAAGGGCGTAAACGTCGGTCCACGGGCCGGTGGCGCCGTAGTTGCGACTGAACTGCTCGGGGGCGCCGTGGTTGGGCGTGAAGGCGGTGATCGCCGCCGGCTGCGCCGAGGTGGAGCTCGACTGGATGGAGATGGTCGGGCTCGGCAAGGCGGTGGCCCGCGCCCGCGCGGCCGGGCTCGGCGTCACCCTGGCCACCGTGCGCGTGCAGA
>JAUHZF010000269.1 GCA_030426145.1 Polyangia bacterium | reverse complement strand
GATGAGCATGCTGCTCAGTCAAGCCATCACCACCATCGAGGAGCACGAGCTGCAGCCGGCTCTTCCCCGCCTATGCCGGCAGATGGAGTCGCGCGCGCGGCGGGCGGCCAAGCCCGAGCTCGCCACCTTCTTCGCCGTGGCGGCCGCGCTCGCCGACCGTGACACCATCTCCGTGGTTCCGTCCGATCGCCCCGAAGTGGCGGAGACCCTGGGCGTGCTGTCCATCGCCATCGAGCAGAGCACCGCGCTGCCCCTCCCTCGCGTCGGGATCAGCCAGTACGACCCGAGCCGCTTCATCGTGCGGGGCCACTACGATCGTGCTGGGCGACGGGGGTTCTTCCGCGCCATGGTGTGGCTCAGCACGATGCCCCTGGGCCTGCGCGGCAGCCTCGATGCGGCCAAGCTCGGATGGCCAGCCATGTCGTCGAGCATCGCGGCCGTCTGGAAAGAGCTCAGCGGCCCGCCCGCCACCCCGACGCCGGCCGACGTTCTCGATGCCTTCAAACAACGGCCGACGAAGAGCGACGCCGAACATCACCACACCCTGGCTACGGAGATGCCCATCCCCGAGCTCGACTTGGCTTACGTGGCCTTGCCAGCCGGCGCGACCCCCGACGCGGGCTGGACCTCGCGCGCCGGCCCAGCGCCCGGCCCAGCGCCCGACCCCTTGCTGGTGATGGCCCACCTCGGGGCATCGCGGGCGGTGACGCACGGGGCTCCGCGCGCTTCTGTGTGGTCGGGCGGAGAAAGCCTGCACGAACGATGGCTGATGGCACTCAAGGGTCTGGTGGCTCCTTTGCAGAAGGGATCGTGGCCCGCCTATGCCTCGACTCACGCCCACCGCGACAAGCTCCTCAGCACCGCGTCGGCAGGCTACGTCCAGCTGCTGCATCACACCGTGCTTTCGCGGCATCCTCCACGCGTGCGCATGGGCGGGACGCTGTTGGACGACGCGCGCGTCTTCGAGCGCCGGCTGGATGAGCCTCCCCAGACCCAAGTCGAGCCGGTCCCGCAGTTCTTCGCGGCCATGGCAGAGGTCGTCGACGCCTTGGTCGAGCTGCTCGACGAGCCCAGCCTGCGCTCACCGACGGCACGGCCGGCCCTCGACGACCTGAAGGGCCGCCTCGTCGACACCAAGGACACCGTCTTGGCGCCTCTGCAACGTGCCCTCGCGTTCGTCCGGCGGGGGGAGCGACACGATTCAGAGCTGGAGCGGAAGCTGAGAGACATCGCCGAGCTGACGCAAGGGAGGTTCTCCAGCCGCGGCATGGACGGCGGCCTGCTCGGCAACGTCAATCCAAAGCCGCCCTGCATCATCACCGGTTGGGCAGACCTCCCCATGAAGCTGCGGGCGCTCGCCGTGGGAAAGCCTCAGCGCATGGCCGTGCTCGTTGGTGAGGCGCCCCACCGCCACGTGGCGACCGCCGGCGCCGCCAGCTTCTACATCGATGACCGCAAGCCCAACGACCGGCCCACCGACGCCGACTGGTGCAGCCGACTCGGCGAGAACGGGCCCCCCAAGCCGCCCGATTGGACTCGGAGCTTCAGAGACTCGAGACGACTCGGTCCGGATTGAGTCGCACTCAGAGTAGCTGTTCTCGAGGCACGCTACGCGTGACAGGCCTGACGGCTCCACTTGACCGAATCTTGCTGTCGGGACCTGAGAACCGCGACCGCGGTTGCGCCGTCTCGGTCAGAGGCCAGCCGTGAGGACCCTGCACCGAACCTACGGGCGCCTCGCGCCCCAGGAGCAGGCCAAGGGTTTCAGATGAATCCAGGGCATCACGACCGCCAACCCGTGTAGGGAGGCGCCGGGAACTGTGAAGACGGAAGGGGGAGCTTGTGTGACAACCAGGAGGCGTGTAGGTGATCGAGGTCAATTGAGCACGTAAAGGAATCCCTATGCGACGAATTCATCCTTTCCTCCTTGCCATCTCCACCCTCCTGGCCGCTTGTGCGGGCGACGATGGTCCCGCCGGTCCCGCCGGTCCCGCCGGTCCCGCTGGGCCCGACGGCGAACAAGGACCTCCCGGGACAGACACCGCTGGTGACCCCAGCATCAACGCCATCTCGCCACCGGTCGCTTACCTCGACCGAACGATCTCCGTCACCATCAGCGGTGACAACACCACGTGGACCAACCCCACCGTCGACTTCGGCATGGGGGTGACGGTCGACGACGTGGTGGTGGCGAGTCCGACTGCGCTTCGCGTCACGGTCACCATCGATGGCACCGCACCCGTCGGTGCACGCGACGTGACGGTGTCCGAGGGCGAGGTCAGTACGACGTACACCGGCGCGTTTGAAGTCTCCTCCCCCCTTGCCCTCAGCAGCGTGGTCGGTACGCCGGCGCAGGGCTCGGTGCTCCTCGGTCGAGTCGACCTGCTCGACCTCGACAACCCTTTCGACACCGCCAACCTCGGCTTCGTGGTTGGTGACAGCTCGCTCGGCGGTACCAGCGGCGAGACACCATTCGGCTTCGATCTGAACCCGATCTTCATCGATGTGATGGCAACGGCTGGACCAGCCGACCTGCTGGTGCTCAGTGGCGCGGGCATGACGCCCACCCCCTACCGCGTGCCCGAAGCCTTCACGGTCACGGCCCGCACGCCCACCACGCTCACCCCCGGGACACCCATCGCGGGCATGGTGAGCGCGCCCCTCGCGACCGAGGTCTTCGAGCTGAGCGTTCCGGCCAACTCGCAGGCGACCTTCACTGTGGCTGGTACTGGCACCGTACCCATGGATGCGGCGCCCGGCATCATCCTGCTCCCCGCCAGCGGCGCCTTCGACGACTTCATTTCGTTTGGAGCCTCCGGTCAGGTGAGCACCGGCGCGAATGCGGAGACCTTCTACGCCGTCTTCTGGGACAACACCGGCACCGATGCCTACAACTATGAGGTCGACGCCTCGGTGATTGCCATCGTCGCTGAGACCGAGCCGAACGACGCCTTCGGCATGGCACAGAGCGTCGCGTCGACGCCCGCCGCCATCAGCGGTGACATCAGCGTGGGCACGGACGAAGACTGGTTCTCGGTCACGCTGGCCATGAACGAGGTACTCACCGCCACCACGGGCAACGGCGCTACCGACACCTGTGGTTCCAACGGCGATATCGATACCTTCATCGAGATCTACGACACCGACGGAACGACGCTCATCGACGGGAACGACGACATCTCGTTCAGCAACTACTGCTCGACGCTGTCGCACACCGCAACGGCCGCCGGCACGTACTACGTTCGCGTGCTCAACTCGAGCTTCTGCTCGGGCTGTACCTACGACTACGGCCTCAGCATCCAGGTACAGTAGTCCGTGGATATGGAGGCCTCATCCCGATGAGGTCTCCTCCTTCCGTTCGCGTCGTCGCCACGGTGGCCCTCCTTCCTGGCGTCGACGACCATGGCTGGAAGACCGGCGAATGCCCACAGTGCTCCGGGCCACTGGCGTGGGCTACCGGTTTCAGATGAATCCAGGGCACCTCGGCCGCCAAGGCGTGTAGGTTCTCTGCGTGCGTTGCTCCAAGTTTGCCGTCGTGATCGGCGTCGTCAGCCTCGTGGCCTGTGGCAAGCCGCCGGCGCCCGCTGAGCCCACAGAAGCGCCGACGCTGCCCGCGCCCGAGGCCGGAGAGTCGTATACCCAGTCGATCGGCGCGATGAGCGACCACGATGTCGACGAGGCGTTCAAGCAGCTCTACCCCGAGGTGGAGGATTGTCTGTCGAAGGGCGCGGACCGCATGGAGGGGCTCTCGGGCACGTTCACGCTCGCCATGCGCATTCGACCCGACGGAAGCGTCAAGTGGGCCTACTTCCGTGCGTCCACCTTGGGCGATCGCGCCGCCGAGCGGTGTGTGTTGAAGGCGGCATCTCGACGCACGTGGCCCAAGCCGGTCGGCGGGGAAGGGGAAGCCGACCACACCTTCTCCGCCGAGTCGCACGTCGACGTCGCCAAGTGGGAGGAGCGTCAGCTGCGCGGGGTCATGACCAGCATTCGGAGGACCGTTCGACAGTGCATCCGCGAAGCTCCGGGGCGTTACCAAGCCACCCTCTACATCGGACGTGACGGCGAGGTGGTGTCTGCTGGCCTCGCGCCCCCGAATCCGGAGGCCGAAGCCCAGTCAGACTGCGTAGCGGAGCGCCTGCGTACGTTGAAGTTCGGCCCGCAGCCGAAACTCACCAAAGTGAGCTTCGTCGTCCAGTAGCCCATCGATCATCGCGGCGATGTCTTCAGAGGTCGGTTTCTGCGGAGACTCCCATCACGAGGCTACGGCTGGGCCAGGCGCGCGGAACCCGCTTCCCAGCGAGCCGCAACGAATCCTAGAAGCCCGCGGTCTCGTCCTCGCGGGCGAAACCGCGCTACCCTAGCCCCGACCGAGCTACCTCCCCGTCCACCTGCGAAGCCAGCTCCACCACCGTCGCGGCCCGAGAAGCCGCCGACGCTCGACCCCAAGGCCAAGTGCACGCCTACCCTCGAGGTCTGGGTCGAAGGTAACCGCAGTCGCAGTGCGTCCCTGCCGCTGTACTCGTCTCGTTCCTACAAGTCGGGTTACGAATGCAAGTACGACGGAAGCAGCGTGTCGGGGATCGGACGCAAGATCACAGCTCGGATCTGGCCCGAGGTCAGGACCTATCGAAGCAACTGCCGACCGTCGTTCCAGAAGAGCTACCTCGTTCGCCGGAGGGAGAGCGACAAGATGATCATTCAGGAGTGGCTGGCGACGAAGTACACGACACAGCTCACCATCTCCACCTTCAATGGCAACCTGGTGGTCGACGCATCTGGCGGGGCACTCCTTCAGGCGGCGATCGACGGCGGCTTCGGCAAACCCTGTCGATAGACGCACGCGACGTCAGGAGCTGGATCGTTCGCGAGGGTCGCTTGGTGCCTCACCGAGCTCATGGGCGGAGATCTTGCGGGCGAGCGCGTGGATCCGCATCGCCACGGGAGCCTCTTCTTCGGGGTCCTGGCGTGGGTGCATGGTGACGACGGCGCGGGCCTCGAAGGTGCCGACCAAGGGAAGATTCGACTTGGCCGAAAGGGGGAGGTAGGCCACCTGGCTCGTGCTCATGCCCGCTGCGTCGCGCCAGACGGTGACGAGATGATCCGCGCCGAGGACGTTGATCTCGCGATAGCGGCGGGCGCGCACCAGGGTCGCACGCGCGCTGTCTTTCAGGTGGGTGCGCTTCAGCCCTGCCGACTCGGCCGCGCGGAGGAGATCATCCATGCCTCCCTCGAGCACCGCCGTCGGCGTCAGCTCATCTCCTTGGATGTCCTTCGTGAGCTCCAGGGCCTCCCGGATGGGCTTGTGCTGGCCCCTGAGGTGTTGGAGAGACGCACGAAGGGCTGCGAGGCGATCCGCGAGCCCGGTGCTGACCTCGAGCACACCCCTCACCACGAGGGCTGGGCGGTTCAGGGCGGCGCCGTCACCATCGAGCAGCGAGCGGTCTCCGTTGAGCAGCGTCGAAATGCGCTCGCTGCGCTCCCCTAGCCACCAATCGTCGGGGCGCGGACGGGGCTCGATGAGGGCCGCGCGACCCGTGCGGGGAAGGAGGCCACGGGCACGCTTGGCATTCTCGAGTGCCCAACCTCTCGCCCGACCGAGGGTGTCTCGGTCGTCGCCTTTCCACACCACCTCGTAGGCCTGAACGCGCCGCTCCTTCGCGGGCTCCGGCTCGAGTTTCGGTGTGGGTTTCGGCGCGGCGACGACGGTGCTGTTCGTCCGAGGCCAGTCGTGCTGGCCCTCGAGTGGGTTGGGGGGGCGGACGCCCAGCGGAGCCGCGTCTGGGTCGTGGGGTCGACCCAGCTGACCATACCCCGGGCTGCCGACGGCCCGGGGCTGGGCCGGCCAAAGGTTCTCGCTCGCGGACGGCGCGGCCACGTTGGCGGGCGCGGCGATTTGGGTGGGCTGCGCCGGCTGGGGGGCCGGAGGCGGTGAGGCGGGTGGCTGCGGGGGCGGCACCGAAGGTCGATGGTGGCCGTGGTCTCCCCAGGCCGCGTGCTGTTCGAATGGCGTGCCCTGAGCATGAGCACCGAACACGGTATCGGCATCGGCCGTCTGCTCGTCTTCGAGAGTGGGCTGCGTGCTCTCGTCGACGAAGCTCTGGCTCGGCTCTGGGGGCACGACCGGCACCGCGCGATGGACCCACGCGGCCTGCGCGCCGTCGTTGGACTGTGACGGGTCAGCGGTGGTGGAAGGCGGTTGAGACGGCCTGAACGGGGTAGCCTCCGCGGGGTCCGGGAAGGCCGGCATCGCGTCGGTTCGGTGTTTGGGTCGGGAACGGTCGTTCACGTCGTCATCTCTCTCATTGGCGCTTCGCCCGCGTGGTGAACGCCGCGCCCACCCCAAGGAAGGCGTCGCGACGGGGTGATGCGTCACGAGCAGCATTGTGACGCAGATTGTCTGCTTCGCTAGAGGTGGAGCGAAGCGGAGACGAAGTCGCCTTCCTTCCAGCGATAGGCACGATGCTCCAGGATGCCCTCGGCGCCGACACCCGTCACGAGAAACACGAGCGGGGCGATCGGACCACGGCCCAGACGCCCCTGCCGGCCGTTCCGGGGGGGGACCCCCTGGCTGAACATGGCTCGGTCGGTGGCTCCGAGGTGAGCCCCCGCATCGAGGTGCGAGTGGTAGAGCACCTTGACCGGTCGACCCATGTCGCTGCCGACGCGGATGGCTCGCTCGAAGAGGGAGAGACTGAAGGCGAAGGCAGTCCGCGGGCCGCGGGGGAATCGCACGGGATCGCGCGCGTGCATCTTTCCGATCACGTTGACGAGTGGCACCACCTCGTCGCAGAGCGGCCCGGGCTCGGCGGGGCCCACGAGGTAGCCGCACGCCTCTTCTCCTGCGTGGTAGCGCTCTACGATGCTCGCCTCGAGCGTCTCGCGGGCAGCAGGTGTCAGCTCCACGCCATCGGTCCAGGCAGCATCCATCGTCGAATGAGGTGTCGTGCGCGCACCATCGGGTGCTTGCTGGGTCAAAGTGCGATGGGCAGACTACGCTCGATGTGGAAGGTCCGAAAGATCAACGCCCCTCCCTCTCTCGTGAAGCTCGTCGTCTTCCATGAGGGGAAAGTGGCGGCCCATGGCGCCGTGATCGAAGGTCTGGTGCAGAGCTCGGAGCTGCGCACAGCGCTCATCGAAGCGCTCGCCGGCCTCCCCTTCGAAGCCTTCTACTGGGAGATGCCACCCCTCACCAACGCGAGGATGGCCGACGACTTCGACAGTGCGGCCCTCGACGCCCCCGAGCTCCTCACGCGGACTGCCGACGCGACGGCCTTCGAGGAACACTTGAACCGGGCTCGGGAGGGAGCCGCGAGTGTGACGTTCACCAACCTCGGAGGCGATGCCACCTTGGTGGCCCCCACGGCCGAAGCCGACGCCGTGGTCTACGGACACCTGGCCACCTTCGTCCGCGAGGCGCCACGTGCTCAGGTCGACGCGTTGTTCGAAGCGGTGGGGCAAGCGGTCTTGGCGCGGGTGGGGGACGAGCCGCTGTGGGTCAGCACGGCAGGTCTCGGCGTACCCTGGTTGCACGTTCGCCTCGACGCGCGCCCCAAGTACTACAAGTTCGACGGCTACCGCGATGCGGCTTCGCCCCGCTGGCCCGTCGAGCACTGAGTCACCGGAGGATCTCGTCGAGCATGCCGGGCGTGTCGTCGTACGGTGCGACGATGCTCGACCCTTCGTCGAGGAAGCCGTACCAATTCTTGAAGTCGCGTTCGTGGGTGAAGACCGACAGCGGACCTCCGGCCGGCGCGGTGCTTCCGGGAGGACGCAAGCCGAGCATCGCATCCTCGAGCAGGGCGGATGGGCCCGTGCTCATGAAGGGCTGGTGGTTGTTCAGATGCCCGAAGACTGTGCGAGCGGGATGCTCGTTGTAGGAGGCCGACTTGAAGAACAAGTCGGGGCCCTCGGGGCGCTTGACGGCCGTGAAGCCGAGCACGCCATGGTCTCCACTCGTGGGGAGTCCATTCATGTAACCCGTCGCCTGATGACCCGAGTTCCCTCCCGTGAGGAACTGCCGGTGCTGGTTGGCCACATGGCCCGGCTCGATGACGACCCGTCCCGTGGAGGTGTCGTACAGGCCGTAAAAAGAAGTGCCGTCGGGGGCGTTCGCGTACTTGGCGCGTAGGGCGTCGTCGAGGTGCGCGGGGACGACGCCGTCGGCCATGGATTGTCGCACGGCATCGCCCACGTCATCGCCGATCGGAAGCTGGTCGGCGAGGCCAGGTTTGCGCGCCGCCGATCTCGCGAGGGCACGCGCCGCACCCACGCCCTCCATCGTGAGCAGGATCATCTCCGCGACCCGGAGTGCGAGCGACGCGTCTCCGTAGAGCCCCATGTCGAGAACTTCGGAGGGGTCGGCCGGCGCTCCGGGGAAGACCTGCTTGGCCCCGCCATAGAACACCGTCGTCGAACCATTGCAGACGAAGCCGCCGCACATGGCCGAGTCCTTGATGCGCGAGGCATAGGTGTTCTCGATGAGCACGGTCGAGCTGCCCGAGATGACCCAGTGACCGGCGTGGGTCAGCTTGGTCACCGGGTGGGCCTTGGCCGCCTGGAGCTTGGGTTCGTCGAGGAAGACCGTTTTCGCCCCGTCGATGATGGTCTCGCCCGTGGTCTTGGGAAGATTGCGCGAGGCGATGTCGATCCTCAGCTCTCGATTCGCGAGCACCTCGCCCAGGTTCTGCGCCTCTGCGCCCGCGGTGATGACGAGCGCAGCCCCCGCGCCGAGGCTGATGGGCGCGGCTGCGACCACGACCACCAGGCCGGCCAAGAGTCCCGCCACGGTCAATGCGACGGGGATGTCGAGGTTCGAGTGCACGACGGGGTCGGTGACCCTCGCCGCCTGCTCTAGGTATTCGCTCACGATCGTTCTCGCAGCCTCATGCCCGACAGCGTTTCGTGGAGCAGCTCATCGACCTTGTCGCGGAGACGCGCCTGACCGCTCGCGGTGAGGAGCAGCAGCGTACCCTCCAGGTCGATGAAGATCTGATGGTGGTAGCTCACCGCCGACTCCTTCCGCCACCGAAAGCGCCGCGTTGCGGTCGGCCATTCGAGGGCGACCTCCATCGGTGGCTCCTCGCTGTAGGATGGGAACTTCTTCGGGTAGGGATCGGTCACCAACTTGACCATGTCCGCGAAGGTCTTGTCGGCGGGGATACGTTCCCGTTGAACGGCTAGATTGCACTCCCCCTCGGGGAAGACCCACTTGAACATGTGGATGGTGTGGTCGGTGAAGCCCTCGGGCAGGCTGAGGACGCCTTCGTCCACGTGGTAGAGATAGCTCACGGTGCCTCCAGATGAATGCGCTTGCCTCCCACTCGGTCGAGTAGGGCGTGGTCGTTGGTGGTCACGATCAGCTGAGCTTCGGGGGCGTAGCGGCGGAGCGCTTCGACGACCCGAATGGCGGTATGCGGTGGCAAGCCGCGCTCGATGCCGTCGATCATCACCAACGAGCGTCGCAACCCGACGAGCACGAAGGTCGCAGCGAGCTCGAAACACAGCCTTTGGCTCAGCGAGAGCCGTGCCAGGGAACGCTCTCCATAAGTGGTGTCGAACGATAGCCGGTCATCACGCAGGATGAGTCCCGGACACATCTCGTCGAGAACCGCTCGAACGGCCGTCGCCTTCTCCTCAGATGACTCGAGCAGCAGCTTGGGGAGGCCGGCGTACTTTCGCGCATCGGACGACAGCCGGAACATGCGTTGGGCAATGGCGGGAGGACCGCCCGCCACGCCCCTCGTACCCCCGAGTCGGGACTCGGGAAAGAGGTCGACCTTCGCCACCCAGTCCTCGAGCGCGAAGCGACCGAGGTAGTAGGTCAAGGCGGGGTCGGCATCGACGGAGCCGACACCATCGAGGAAGCGTGACCTGGCGACGAGCACGTCGGTCTCCGAACCCGACTCTGCAACTTCGTTCTCGTTCAGCTGCCACGTGCTCTCGATCTCCAAGAGCGCCTTGTCCTCCTTGCCCAGGAAGTCACTGGCATTCGGTTGCGCGTGATAGGGCGCGATGTGCTCCTTGTGCATCGCGATGGCCTCGAGGATGGAGGTCTTGCCTACGCCACTCGGACCCGTGATGGCCACCAAGTCCTCGCCTCCCTTCTCACGTCCGAAGTCGAGCGCTCGCGCCGGTTCTCCCCGCCGCTCGGAAATGCTGAAACGCAGTAGACGCATGTCGTCCTGTCTACCTCAGGCGAAGGGGGACGTCCGTGCGACGGAAACGTCGCGCGAATTCGTCGTAGGTGATGCCCTCCGGGTACATGCCGGGCCTCTGTCGTGCCATCCAGTCGTCGAAGGTGGCGCGCCGGCGGGCATCGATCCAGTCGTTGGTGACGGAGTGGCGGTTCACGCCGGCTGGAAGCTCGGGAAGATCCGTCGCGTGGGGCAGTACCCATTCCGATGACGACGCTCTGTCGCTGATCCTGCCTGCCTCGAGGTCTGCGTCGAGCTGCGCCTGGAACGCAGAGATGGCCGCCGCCTTCTCTTCTGCGGCGAGCTGCTCTGGTGTTTTGGGCGCCTCGCCGGTCGCGATCGCTGCCGCGAGCGCATCACGCCCGGGGTTGAGGAACAGCATCGGGGTCTCGAGGATGGTGAAGTCGGGCTTCATCAGCAAGGTGCTGTTGCCCACCGTGAAGAGGATGGTCTCGCTCGCCACGTGGACTTGGTGCTTGGATGCGACCGTGAAGAGCTCTTTGGCGATGAAGTGCTGGTTCCCGGTGACGCTCTGCTGCCGGATGTCGCCCGTGACGATGTGGGTCTGCGTGGCGTCGACCTTCACGCAGCGGTCACTGCCGGTCCGGATGTACTGCTGATGGTCGACGTCGAGTACGTCGTCGCCGCCGACCTTGGTCGAACGACGATTGCCGACGACCGCTGTCTGGCTGTTCTTCACCACGGTGTTCATGTCCCGCTCAGCCTGCATGTAGAGCACTTCCTGGCCGAGGCGGTCGTCCATCGTGACCTCGCTCCCGGGCCAGCGATGGGTCTCCGAGTTGGGGGACAGGGCGCCGAAGAGCTGCCCTTGTAGCGCCGCGTTCAGCTCCGTCGGCCCGAGCATGAAGCCCTCCGGCGTGAGTTGGGCGCCGAGGGTCTCGAGGGTCGGCGCGGGGGCGGTCATGCCGTCGGGGCCGTCGTTGGCGCCCATCATCATCTGGTTGGCCGAGCGCGAGCGGATGCCGCTCACCGTGCGGTGCTCGGGCAGCTTGTAGGGCACGGGGTTGGTCTTGGTGAAGACGCGGCCGACGACGACGGGACGGTCGGGATCGGCGCCCAGGAAATCGATGAGCACCTCTTGCCCCACCCGAGGAATGTTGATGGCGCCGAAGCCGGAGCCTCCCCACGGTTGGCTCACCGGGATCCAGCAGGACGACTGGGGGTCGCGTTTGCCTTCGCGGTCCCAGTGGAACTGCACGCGGACCCGGGCGTACTCGTCGGTGTGGATCTCGTCGTCGTCGGGGCCGACGACGGTCGCGCTCTCGAGACCGTTGGTGGTGGGCTTGGGTGTGCGCAAGGGCGGGTGGTACGCCGCGTCGGCGAACATCGCATCCACCTGGTGGTCCCAATCGCCGAGCACGTTCCCGGAGAGCTCGGTGTTGATGACGAGCAACCCCGTGCCTTCGGCCAGGTCTTCCCGGGGGTGGTTGGACATGTGGAACACGAACCCTGGCTTCAGCTCGTGGGCGGTCGTGCGTAGACGACAGCGCCGGGCGTCGGTGCGCTTGGCGGCGAGGCGCCGATCGACCTGGCGCTGACCCACCGTGAGGTCGGTTCGGGCTGCGCCGTGGTCGTCGGCGACCGGGGTGGTGCCGTCGGGCGGCGCCGAGAAGAGGAAGGCGCCATAGTTCTGGTGAAACCGTTCGAATCGATGCTCGAGGTCCTTGCCACCCACGGCTTCGGCGAGCAACGGGAACTCGGGGGCGCGCCGGTAGTCGACGTCGCGCTGGGTGTACTTGCCGGGACGTAGCTGTCGGGCGACCTTGACCTCGGTCACCATCTCCAGGATGTAGCCTGCCTCGTAGGTGTGTGTGTAGGGGATCGGAGCCGGACGCATGGGGGTCGACTGAGGCGCGTCGTCGAGCACGAGGCGATTCTCTTCGCCGTCCTGCTCGAAGTAGAAGGTGATCCCGGCGTCTTCGAGGAGCCGACGCACGAAGTGGTAGTCGCTCTCCGCGTATTGCACGCGGTACTTGCGTCCCGGATAGAGGGCCGCGTCATAGGCGCAACGAGGCGTGATCCCCCACTCGGCGAGCACGGCCAGAACCGTGTCCGGATCGGATGACTGCTGGAAGATGCGGTAGTTTCGCCGCTGCGTCAGCAGCCATAGCTCGGGATGAATGGTGAGCCGGTAGGTGGAGAGCTGTTTGACGTCGATACCGACATGCGAGCAGTTGGTCACCACACCTGACCAATGGCGGTGGGCCATGGCGACGTCGCGGAACAGTGCAAAGCGTGCCTTGCAGCCGACCAATGCGTCGAGGTCGACGTCGCGGTCCGGACATACGACCTCCAGCTCGACCTGATAGAGCTCGTGCAGGCCCTCCTTCACGCGAAACTTTCGCACGTCGAACGATGCGGGGAAGTCGACCTTCAGGTCGAGCTCGTGGTGGTGTTCTTTGGCCATCGTCGATCACTCGGGAGGTTGGAAGTGGAAGTGGTAGGGCTCGGCCAGGTTGTCTTCCATGAAGCCAGCCCAGGCTTCGACGCGAACGTCTTCGCCGAATCGCCGATCGACGTCGGCATGCATGCCCGAACGAATGGGGTCGTGCACGTGGGTGATGTCACCGGAGCGATAAGCCTCGTCGTAGACGGCTCTCGCCTCCGTCACCGCGGCCTGCTTGGCGGCGGCCTCTGCCATTTGTACTTTGGCCTCGGTCTCGGCTGCCGATTCGGGAGCCTGCCCCGTCGCGAGGGCCATCTCGAGGGCCTCCTGACCGGGGTTGAGGAAGAGCTTCGGGGCGTCGAGGATCACGAAGTCCGGTTTCATGAAGAGACCGCTGATCTTCCAGATGGCGGGAGGCTCCGGCGGGGCGGGGCGACAATCGGCGAGGAGGTCTTCTTCGCCGACGAGGATCAACGACTTCGAGCTGGTGGTGATGCCCTCGGGAGCGGTGAAGATCTGCGCCGACTGGTTCACCTGAGTGATGTTGCCCTGGACGATGTGCTCTTG
>JAUHZF010000268.1 GCA_030426145.1 Polyangia bacterium | reverse complement strand
TCGGCTCCGTCTACGAATCCCTCCTCGAGCTCCACCCCCAGATCAATCTCGACGCCCGCACCTTCGCCCTCGACTCCTCCGCCGGCAACGACCGCAAGACCTCCGGCTCCTACTACACCCCGGACTCCCTCGTCCAGTGCCTGCTCGACACCGCCCTCGAGCCCGTCATCAAAGACCGCCTCGCAGCAGCGCGGAAAACCCACTACGCCAATAGCGCCGAGGCCAAAGCCGCCGCCCAGCAGCAAGCCCTCCTCGATCTCAAAGTCTGCGACCCCGCCGTCGGCTCCGGCCACTTCCTCATCGTCGCCCTCGACCTGCTCGTCGCCCTGCACCACGAAGAAGCCCGCCACCGCGGCGAGACCGGCCAGCCTCGCTGGACCGACCATGCCATCGTCGAGCATGTCATCGAACACACCCTGCATGGCATCGACCTCGACCCCCGCGCCGTGCAGATCGCCGCCGCCGCGCTCTGGCTCAAAGGCCGCCAGCTCGCCCCCAAAGCCCGCCCCGCCCGCCTCAACCTCGTCGCCGCCAACCTGCGCCTCGCCAGCCTGCCCGACGACGACCCCGCGCTCGCCGAGCTGCGCCGCGAAGTCGAGCGCGAGACGGGCATCCCCGCCGCCTTGACCGACACCGTCGTGCACGCCCTGCGCGGCGCCGACCACCTCGGCAGCCTGCTGAAGGTGGACGCCGCGGTGGATGAGGCCATCCGCTCGCACGAGCACGTGCTGTCGACCCGCGTGGCCGAGCAGGGGAATCTCTACGCGGGCTTCGGAGAAGAGAAACGCGAGGCCATCCCCGCCGAACGTGCTCGTGCCGGCATCGTGCAGCGCCTGGAGGCGTTCTTGAGCTCCCACGGTCGTCAGGACGACCTAGGTCTTCGGCTACGTGGGCAGCAGCTGGCAGCCGGGATCCGGTTCCTTCGGCTGATGAACGAGGGGCAGTACGACCTGGTGGTCGGCAACCCGCCCTACCAAGGGACCTCCAAGATGGCGGACTCGAGCTACGTGGAGGCTCACTATCCGAAGGGGAAGGCCGACCTCTACGCCGCCTTCCTCGAGCGCGGACTCCAGCTCGTGCGCAAGGGCGGCACATCCGCGCTGCTTACGATGCGGAACTGGATGTTCATCAAGCAGTACCGTGGGCTGCGTGAGTGGCTGCTCGAGACCTACGAGTTGCAGGCGCTGCACGACATCTCGTCCGGAGGGTTTGAAGAGATCTCCGCAGCCCAGGTGGTGGTATCGGTCGCGTCGAGTGTCTTCCGCAACGCTCGAGGCAGCGCCCGCACCGTCGCGTTAAGATCATTTGATGACGACACGCTCACCCAGGTCGGTGAGACGCAGCGGAAGCGTGCCGCCACGCTCTGCCAGGTTGGGCGCCACGAGTTCGACGCCTCGGCGCTGAAGGTCGTGCCAGAGTGGCCGCTGGTCTATTGGTGGTCGCCAAATCTGCTCCAACGGTACCTCGGTGCACAAAGGGTCGAATCGGTCGGACCCGCAAAGTTCGGGGTGACAACTGGCAACGACGTGCGGTTCGTTCGCCATTGGTTCGAAACCCACTTCCGTCGTGAGGATGTGGCGTCTCTCGACGAGGCGACCCGACGCCCGCCAGCCTGGTCCCCGGTAGTAATGGGTGCCAAAGACCAAGTGTGGTGGGAGCCGCTCCGAGCTCTCGTGCAGTGGGACATGCGCGGGCTTGAAATTCGGCTGAAGTCGGAGCACCAGTATGGAACCGAGTCGAAGCAAGTTCGAAACCAGGATGTCTATTTTCGACGCGGGATTGCTTTCTCGATGATCGGGGCGAACTTCTTGGCTCGCGTTCACCGCTGCCCAAGCGTGATCGGCGCAAAAGGATCTTCACTCTACCCATCGAACGTCGCTGGGGTTGTCTGTTCGATGAACCGGCGTGACGCGGTTGCGGTGATTCGCTCACTGAACCCCGGCCAGGACTTCCAGGTAGGAGACGTCAACCGAATGCCCCTCTTCCCGGTGGCCAAAGCGGATGACATCTTCATGGTCCTGAAGACCTCGTTCGCGGCACACGAGAGCCATCGTGAAGCCTCCGCTGAGTTCCGAGCACCGGGGCCCTCAACTTGGAGTGCGACGCAAGATTGGGCCCAGATGGCCATCGACCGGCCCGATGGCGCTCCGTTGCCCGATTGCATCCAGCAGTCTGAGCCAGAGCCCGCCACCGACCACCTCAGCTTCGCCCTCGGCGTCGCCCTCGGCCGCTTCGGCGCGCCCGGCTCGGAGGCGGAGGGCGCCCTCGACCCCGCCACCGCCGATCTCAGCCACGCCCTGCCCGCGGGCATCCTCTTCCTCGACACGACCCTCGACGTCGAGGACAAGCGCGACGGGCTCGGTCACCCCGCCTCCGACCCTCTCCACAAAGCCTGGGAAGACCACGCGCCGGCCATCGGCACCAAGCGCTCTCTCCGGGAGTGGCTGGCGGTCGACTTCTTCAAGGACGTGCACAAGGGCATGTACGAGAATCGTCCCATCCACTGGCCGCTCTCATCCGAGAAGAAGACCTTCGTCGCCTGGGTCACCATTCACCGCTTCGATGAGCGCACCCTGCGGGTGCTGCTCGCCGACCACCTCCACCCCACCCTTCAGCGCCTCGAAGGCGACCTCACCGACCTGCGCGCCTCTCGCGACGGCGCCGACGAGGCCGCCGCCCGCGATGCCGAGAAACGCTACGACGAGGTCCTGAAGGCGCGCGACGAGCTGACCACCTTCATCGCCGACGTCGAGCAGTGCGCCGATCGCGGCCCGCTACCCACCGACACCAAGTGCCCCCCTCGCGAGCACGACGCTCGCTACACCCCCGACCTCGACGACGGCGTGATGATCAACAGCGCCGCCCTGTGGAAGCTCCTCGAGCCGCAGTGGAGAGACCCCAAGAAGTGGTGGAAGCAGCTCGCGGTGGCCAGTCCCAAGGGCAACAAGGACTACGACTGGTCGCACCTGGCGATGCGCTACTGGCCCACCCGCGTCGATGCCAAATGCCAAGAAGACCCCTCCCTCGGCGTCACCCACGGCTGCTTCTGGCGCTACCACCCGGCCCGCGCCTGGGCCTGGGAGCTGCGCCTCCAGGACGAGATCGGCCCCGACTTCCGCATCGAGGAGGCCCCCTACGATCCGCCGGGCCAGAAGGATGGCCCCACCGGTGACGAAGGCGACGCCGCCCACCGTGCCGCCTACCTTCGCGACCACCCCGACGAGGCCCTCGAGGCAGTGAAGAAGGAGGCCCTCCGCCGACGAGGCCGCGGCAAGGACGCGGTGGTGGTCTCGGAGATGACCCTCCTCGAGCCCGGACTCTGGTCCTCCCGCCCGGAGGCCTGTTGGGCCCTCGAGCTCGAGATCACCGAGAAGCAGAAGGCGGGCTTCTACCTCCGCGCGCCGGATGAGCGTGAGGCACGGGCCGCCTTCGAGGCAGCACACCCCGAGGCGGTGGCCGACCGCCGCGACCTCATGGCCAAGGTGGCCCCCCAAGAGCTCGAGTTCGCGCGCGAGGAGCAGCGGGGCTGAGCCATGGCACTCTGTCAAATGCAGGGTCAACCGCAGGGCACCTCGGAAGGGAGCCGCAACGTCGGCCCGGTCTCGGAAGCGCTCGAGAAAGTGCTTCGTGGCTGGATCCAACGGCACTCAATGGTGGTGTGGCTCGACCTCGACGAGAGCTACACCGACTTCGTCGACGCCCTGGCCCAGCGTGACGGCAGCGAGCTCGGCTACCAGGTGCGCGCCCATCGCGGGAGCTACCTCGACCTGCTCATGGCGCTCGAAGACCTGACCGGAGGCGTCGAACCGCCCCGCCTGCTGGTTCACCTCCCCGGCATGACCGAAGAAACGGTGAAGTCCACGCCTCTGTACGAGCTCTACAAGGCGGGGGTTCGCCGTCGGAAGAGCCTGGCCACCCTGATCACCGAGGCGGCCACCGGCCAGGTCCCGCCGGACGAAATCGCCGCCTTCGTCAGCCAGACCGAGCTGAGCCTCGAGGGCGCCGACACCTGGCTCCGTGCGCTTCAGCGCGATCGTGAAGGTGGCCTCTCCGCGCAGCTCCAGGTGCTGAGCCCGACGGCACTCCTCGATGATCTGTTGCAAGGAGGTTTCATCGCCACCCGGCTCGGCTCGACGAGCGCGGAGGACGCGGTGTGGGCTCATCTCGGGGCAGCACTGGCGCTCCCATTGGACTGGCGAAGGGAGGGGCTCGGCCTCGCCGACCGGGACACGGTCAAGGCCTTGTCGCCGGCCGACGTCGCCTTCGCCATGGCCAGCTGGGCCCTCGCCGTCGAGTACGTCGAAGACTTGAAGCGGCCCCCGGTGATGGACCGCCTCGTCCCGATTCAGGCCCTTCCCCGAGGGGTCAAAGAGGCCTGCCAGGCGCTGGCGGCGCACCTGCGCGACCGACACCCGGATACCTACCGCCGGACGGCCGACGAAACCGAGACCCTGCTCGGAGAAGAAGAAGAGGTCGCCATGGCGCAAGACCTCGGCGACATCGACACCTTTCGCTTCGAGGAGAAGAAGGTGCTCGCCGATGCCCTGGAGGCGATGGGAGCGTCGGACTGGGGGCGGGCCGTGGGGTATGCCAGCCGACGCGTCGATGCGCAGCGCTCCTTTTGGATTCGTGAAGATCCCCTGCGGCAGTCGGCCTGGGAGCTGGTCGCCGCGGGGGCACACCTCGGTGCAGCCATCGCGGAGGCCGGTCCACGCCTCGAGGCCGTGAGTCACGAAGAGGCGGCAGCGCGCTACGTGGAGATGGGTGCCAAGGTCGACCGCGCACACCGTGAGCTCGAGCAACTCCGCGCCAAGCTCCTCGGCCCCCGCCTGCCAGGCTTCGAGACCCTGCGTTCACGCCTCGATTCGCTCCGACGAGCCTGGCGGGCATGGGCCGACGGGTGGGCCACCGGCTACTGCGACCTCTGCCGCAAGGAGGGTTTTCTCCCTCCCGCCGAGCTTCGCCAGCGCAACCTTTTCGACCAGGTGGTGAGGCCCAACGCCAACGACGGGACCACCGCCTACTTCGTGGTCGACGCCATGCGCTTCGAGATGGGTCAGGCCCTCTTCGAAGAGCTCGCCGACACCCCGAGCACCCTAACCAAGCTGGAGGCGCGGTTCGCCGAGCTCCCGTCGAATACGGAAGTCGGCATGAACGTGCTCGCCCCCGTGGCCGCCTCCGGCAAGCTCCACCCCGCCGTGCGCAAGGGCAAGGTGGTGGGTTTCTCCAGCGGCGAGTTCCGCGTGAAAGACCCCGACACGCGCCGGCGCGCCATGTTCGAGCGCGTTGGGGGCGACACCTGCCCCTGGCTCAGCCTGTCGGAGGTGCTCAACCGCGACGCGAAGAAGCTCAAGGCCACCGTGGCGCGAGCGCGTCTGCTCGTGGTCCACAGCGAGGAGATCGATCTCGCCGGCGAGAAGGGCGTCGGCGCCTACGTCTTCGACTCCACCCTCCAACAGCTCCGCAGCGCCTGGCGCCTGCTCCGCGACGCAGGCGTGAAGCGCTTCGTCATGACCTCCGACCACGGCTTTCTCTTGCTCGATGGTCACGAGCATGTGGTCCAGGCGCACGGTCGCCCCATCGACCCGAAGCGTCGGCACGTGTTCACCGAGGCCTCGCAGCCAACCCGCGACGGCGAGGTGCAGGTCTCCTTCGCCGAGCTCGACTACGAGGGGGCCGAGGGCCACCTCACGTTCCCTGTAACCACGGCCCCCTTCGATACCGGCAAACGCCGACGCAGCTTCGTCCACGGTGGCAACAGCTTGCAGGAGCGACTCATCCCCGTGCTGACGTTGGTCCATCGTGCTGCGTCAGGCGGCAGCTCCTTCCGCTATGCCGTCAGCGCTGAGGCCCTCGATGGCGTGGCCGACATGCATTGCCTCAAGGCGAAGGTCGAGCCGGTGGCGGGGCAAGGCCGGCTCGCCTTCGGCAGCGAAGAGACCCTCGAGCTCGCCCTGCACGTGCCCGAGCAACCCGAGGTAGCGGTCGAGCTCTGTCAGGCCCGATACGGCGGACAGCTGCAGGGCGGCGCGCTATCGGTGACCATCGGTGAAGAATTCGAGCTGTTCTTCCGCCTCGCCGGTCCGCTGGAGAGCCGAGCGCGGGTCGAGCTTCATCACCCGAGCAAGGCGGTCCAGGTCGAGCCCGGGGGGCCGAAGCGGCGCTTCCGTGTAACGGCCCTCGCCGGCACCCTGTCCTCGTCCGAAGAGGCTGAGCCCGACGTGACCGACGATGCTGAGCCGACGAACGAGCCCAGCCGCAAGAAAGAGAGCCCCGAGAAGGACAGCAGGGTACCTCCACCGGCAGGCGACGATGCATGGCTCGAGGAGCTGCCGAACGGCGTGCGCGACGTGTTTCGACACATCGCCCTTCACGATGCCTGCGTGGAGGATGAGGCGGTGAGGATGCTCGGCGGAGCCCGCAAGCTCCGTCGGTTCAGCGCGAAGTTCGAGGAGTACGCGTCGCTGGCCCCGTTCGAAGTAGAGATCAAAGTCGTGGGCGGCGTGAAGCGCTACGTGAAGGCATGACCCCCAGTGAGGCGACAGTGAAGCGCCAGTGAGATGATGGTGAAGCGATGTTGAAGCGAGACGCCGATCACATCTTCGAGTCCCTACGTAAAGGGCTGGTGCCCGAACGGGGGATCGACGCCTTCGCCGTGGGGATCGACAAGGAGCGGGGCGAGCTCCAACGTCAGCTCGAGCTGGTCACCCAGGGCGAGGGATCCATCAAGTTCCTTCGCGGCGGCTACGGCTGCGGCAAGACCTTCATGGCTCGCTTGGCCCTCCTCGACGCGCAGGCCCAGGGCTTTGCGACGAGCTTCGTGGTCGTCTCCGACAACGATCTCAAGTTCCACCGGTTCGACGACGTGTACCGCAAGGTCGTCAGCGAGCTGGGCACCGCCTCCTGCCCCCGTGGCGCCCTCGGCGACGTCCTCGACCGCTGGATTGGCCAAGTCGAAGAAGCCCTCATCGATGCCGGCGAGGACGAAGACGCCCCGGACTTCGACGAGAAGGTCAAGAAGCGGCTCGACGACGACCTCGTGCAAAAGACCGGGGGGCAAGTGCCCCAAGACTTCATCCGGGTGATCCAGACCGTCTTCCGGCTCAAGCAGGAGGGCGACCTGGCCGAAGCAGGTGCTCTCGTCAGCTGGCTCTCCGGCAGTGGCAACGTCGCCGCCAGCGCGAAGAAGATCGCCGGGATCAAGGGCGACATCGGCAGCCGTGATGCTCTGGACTACCTCCGGGGTGTGCTCGAGATCGTGAAGGCCGCCGGCTACAAGGGCCTCGTCATCGTCATCGACGAGGCCGAGACGATCCTCCGCATGCGCAAGGACTCGCGGCACAAGTCGCTCAACGGTCTCAGGCAAATCGCCGACGCCGCTGGCTCCTACCCGGGGCTGTTGTGGCTCTTTACCGGCACCGAGGCCTTCTTCGACGAGCGTCGGGGGGTGGCGGGCCTAGCCCCCCTGCACGACCGCATCCGCTTCAGCAAACAAGGCAAGTTCGCGAGCCTTCGCCAGCCCCAACTCGAGCTCCGCCCATTCAACGCCGACCGCCTCCGCTCCGTCGCGCTACGACTTCGCGAGCTCTACCTCGACGCCTCCAGCGACAAGGACCGGGTGGAGGCGCGCGTGAGCACCGAGTTCATCGACCGCCTCGTGGCCGAGGTCACCAAGGGGTTCAAGGGCGACGTCGGGGTCGTGCCCCGGCAGTTTCTGCGCGAGTTCGTCACGCAGATGGACATGGTCGAGCAATACGCAGAGTACGTGCCGATGAAGGAGTGGGGCTTTGAGCCGGCCTCTCTCAGCCCGGCAGAAGAGCAGGCGCTCGCCCCCGGCCAAGCGGCCCCCGAATCAGAAGACGATGACGGGGAGGTCCCGGTCGAGGAGGTGTGGTGAGCGTCTTCTCCCGCTTTCCGTCGCGGCTCCAAGAAGCCATCACCTCACGGCTGGGGTGGCCGTCCCTGCGCCCCGTTCAAGAGCTGGCGGGAGAGGCGATCCTCGACGGGAAGAACGCCGTGGTCCTCGCGCCCACCGCAGGCGGGAAGACCGAGGCGTCGATGTTCCCGGTGCTCGCCAACCTGGTGAGCCAGCCCACGGAGACCGAAGGCGTTCGCGCGCTCTACATCGCGCCCATCAAAGCCCTCCTCAACAACCAGGCGGAGCGGCTGGGGCTCTACACCGAGATGGTGGGCCTCGAGCGCTTCCTCTGGCACGGCGACGTCGGAGCCAGCGCACGGAAGCAGTTCCTCCGAGAGCCGGCCGACCTTTTGATGACGACGCCCGAGTCCCTCGAGGTGATGCTCGTCTCGCCCAAAGTCGGGGTCGCGAAGCTCTTCGCCGACTTGCGGTTCGTCGTCATCGACGAGGTGCACGCCATGGCCGGCGTCGACCGAGGTGCGCACATGATGAGCGTGCTCGAGCGCCTTGCGCGCTTCACCACCAACGACGTCCAACGCGTTGGGCTGAGCGCGACCGTGGGCAACCCCGAGGACATCTTGGGCTGGCTTCGCGGCACGTCGCGCCGCGATGGCGTCGTCATCGACCCGCCCAAGGACCCCGCAGCCCGCAAGCTGTTCATCCACCTCGACGCATCGGTGGGCGACCTCGCCGACCGAGCGGCGCGCAAGGCCAAAGACTCGAAGAGCCTCTTCTTCTGCGAGAGCCGCGCGCTCACTGAGCAGATCGCCGAGCGCTTGCGCGACCGGGGCACCGACGTCTTCGTCCACCACAGCAGCGTGAGCCTCGAGGAGCGTGAGCTGGCCGAAGAGCGCTTCCAACGGGGGGGCGACGCCGCCATCGTCTGCACGTCCACCCTCGAGCTGGGCATCGACGTCGGCGACCTCGACCTCGTGTTCCAGACCAACGCCCCCAGCACCGTCAGCTCGTTTCTCCAGCGCATGGGCCGCACGGGACGGCGCGCCGACAGCACGGCCAATACCACCTTCTTCTGCGACGCCCCCGAGAGCGTGCTGCAAGCGGTCGCCCTCATCGAGCTCGCCCGCGAAGGCTGGGTCGAGTCGGTCCCGCCGCAGACCCGATGCTGGCCGGCGCTCGTGCACCAGACCCTCGCCATGTGTCTCCAGTTTGGAGGGATCTCCCGCTCCAACCTGTGGGACCAACTATCCCGTGTCCCCGACCTGAGCGGCGTCGCCGAAGCCGAGCTCACCGAGGTTGTCGACTTCATGGTCCGCAACCGCTTCCTGTACGAAGCAGACGGCCTCCTATCGATGGGGGAGCGAGCCGAGCGGGTCTACGGCCGTAAGAACTTCATGGAGCTCTACGCGGTCTTCAGCAGCCCGCAGTACTACGCCGTGTTTACGCAAGGCGGGAAGGAGATCGGCTCCCTCGAGCAGCAGTTCGTCGACAGCCTCGTGGCAGAGATGACCAGCTTCCTGCTGGGAGGCAGGGCGTGGTTGGTCCACGACATCAGCCACCAACAACGCACGGTGACGGTGATCCCCGCCCCGCGAGGAAAGAAGCCCAAATGGGGAGGCTTCGCGCCCAAGATGCTTGGCTTCGATCTCTGCCAGCGGATCAAACGCCTCCTGGTCGAAGAGTCCGAGCACGCGTACTTGGCAGATGACGCGCAGGTTGCCCTCGAGCTCTACCGGGAAGACTTCTCCGAGCTCCTCCGCCGCGGCCGCAACGCCATCCAACTCGACGATGGCGCCGCTCGCTGGTGGACCTTCGCCGGCGGCCAGATCAACCACACCCTCAAGTACGCGCTCACCGCGACCCAGGGGTGGAAGGTGGTGGCCGACAACTTCCACCTCCGCATCGAGGGAGACGGTGTCTCTCATGACAGCGTGGCCCAAGCCATCGTCGACATCAGCGCCCCCACCTTCTGGGAGGACCTCGACGTGTGGGAGCGGATCATCGCCCTGGTCCCCCCGTACCGCCTCAGCAAGTTCCAGCCGGCGCTCCCGCCCCGTTTCCAACAGGAGATGCTCGGCCGCTACCTCCTCGACATCGCGGGCACCCGCCGCTTCCTCATGGGCGACGGCGCCGCCGAATCCGTCGTCGACCTCCTTCGCGACGCCCTCGGCCGCGCGGCCGATAGCGCGCCGGAGCTGCCGCCCCTCCCCGAGACAGTCCGGCCGCAGAATCCCATCCGCTACATCGACCAACAGGCCAAGCTGACCGAGCTGTGTGCTGAGCTCATGAACGAGGAGCGCATCGCTCTCGACGTCGAGACGACGCTCATCGACCGCGACCTCTGCGTCATCCAGCTCGCCACTTCGTCGTTCAACGCCGTCATCGACGCCCGCGCCGTCGACCTCTCCCCGGTCGCGGATCTGCTGGAGGCCCGCAACGTGATGAAGGTGATTCACAACGCGGCCTTCGAAGTCGGCGTCTTCAAGAGGCTCGGCATCCGCATCAACAACATCTTCGACACGCTCCCCACGTCACGCCGGCTGCGAGGGCGCAAGATCGACGGCGGTCATGGACTTCGCGCCGTGTGCGAGCGCGAGCTCGGTCGCGAGATGGACAAGGGGGCGCAGACTTCGGACTGGACGAGGCGGCCGCTGACGGAGCGGCAGTTGCTCTACGCAGCACTGGATGCGGAGGTACTTCTGCCGCTGCAGGAGAAGTTCGCGCAGGAGATGTTGTTGGTTTGAAGCGATCGGTATGAGGGCCGGCGCCCTGGACCTACACCACTCCACGTGCCGACTTCGCATAGCAGCCGCTTCGCCGCGCAACGCATCGAGGCCACCTTCGCCGTCACCACGCGCGAGCGTCACGACGCCGTCCGCTACGTCACCGCCCCCGGTCACCTGAGCCGCGCCAGAGCGGGCGACAGGTGTCAGCTCACCGCGACTGTCGGCCACCTTACACCGTCCGACGTTTCCGAGCGGTAGGCGGTTTGTACAACCGCAGCTAGTATCGCTCCTCAGCAGTCGGCTTCGCAGGCGTAGTGGGCCACGGCGGTGGTGACGCCGCCGCTGGTGCTGGTCTCGAGCGAGAGGATGACGGCCGGGCCGGCGCCTTGGTTGCCGCAGAAGATGTCGGCGTGGCGGTGGGCGCGGGCCTTGGCCTGCTCGACCGCCTGCGCGCCCTCCGAGATGACGGTGCCGGCAGCGACGTAGCGCGCTCCTGCTTCACAGACCGGGCTGTCGGCCGTGGGGACCAACGTGGGCAGCTCGGGAGCTGGCGTGGCGACGGCGAAGGTGATGGCGAGCGGGAGGAGGAAGAGCTGGGGCATGGGGGTGACCTCGTCGGAGCGGGTGCGGTGGGTTCACTGAGGTCCACGTCATCCCGCCCCGAAACCCTCACCCCCTGCTTCACCTAAGTGAGCCCATATACCCCACCGCCCTACATCCCCGCAGACGGCGTCGCTCACTCTTTCACGCACTTCTTGGCTTCTTCGTCCCAGGCGCAGAGCTTGTCGGGGCCTTTGCAGTCCGGGCCCTTCGTGCAGTCCTCTTCGCTACCGGGCGCGCACTTCTTGGACGTCTCGTCGAGGGCACAGAGGCCGAACTGCTCGCACATCGCTGAAGCCTTGCAGTCTTCGGCGGTGATGATGCAGCCGCCGCTCTTCTCGTCGTAGGTGCAGACCGCCGCTGCCTTGCAGTCCGTTTGGGCCTTGCACTCCTCGGTGCTGCCGGGCACGCACTTGTCGGTCTTCGCGTCGTGCTTGCAGCGCTTGAGCTTGGTGCAGAACTCCGACTGCTTGCAGTCGTCGTCGCCACCGATCTTGCACTTCTTGGTGCCCTCGTCGAAGGAGCACTTCGCGTTCTCGGAGCAGCCCTTCGAGGTCTTACAGTCCTCGGCGCCGCCCACGGCACACTTGCCGTCCGTCCAGGTGCACTCGCCGTAGCCAGCGCAGGCGGCAGCGAAGCTCTCGTTGTTCTTGCAGCGCTCGTTGGCCGCCTTCTGGGTCAGGCAGCGATCGCTGACACAGAGAAACTTGTCACCGCAGTCGCTCTGCTGAACGCAGGGGTCGAGCTCCTTGGGCTCACAGGCGGGGGCGACGAAGAGAACCAGCAGAGACGACAACACCAACTTCTTCATGCGCGCACGATAACCCACCTCGGTTCCGATCGGTCACGACGCCGTCACTTAGCCTGCCCGCCGCTTTACGTGTATGAACGTGTACGTCGCGGACATGGGCTCGCGGCCCCCTTCGAGCGACCCCCAAGATGCACGGCACCAATACTTTCCTGGTGCTCGCCCTGGTGCTCCTCGTGGGCGTCGGGAGCGGCCTCCTCGCCAAGCGCTTTCGACTCCCCAGCGTGACGGGTCAGATCATCGCGGGGGTGCTCATCGGCCCCGCGGTGCTTCACATCATCCCGCACGAGAACGCCGAGAATCTGAGCCCCGTCATCTCCTTTGCGCTGGCCCTCATGGCCGTCGACGTGGGGAGTCACCTCAGCTTCCGGCGCCTGCGTCACGCCAAGAGAAGACTCATCCTGTTGGTCCTCGCGGAGGTGACCATCACGCCGGTCTTGGTCTTCCTCGCCACCCGGCTCGCCTCGGACGTGCCTTGGTACATCTCGCTGCTCCTGGCGACGATCGCCATCTCCACCGCGCCCGCCACCGTGCTCGCGCTGGTGAAGGAGACGAAGAGTGAAGGCGTCTTCGTCAAGACGCTCATCGCCGCCGTCGCCCTCAACAACCTCTTCTGTATCCTCGCCTTCGACGTGGCCCACGCCGTGGCCGAGGGGGCCGCGACCCATCACGCCAAGACCTTCCTCGAACTGCTCGCCACCCCAGCGAAAGACCTGCTCCTTTCGGGTTTGCTCGCATGCGTGACCGGCGGCGGCCTCGTGCTCGCGACGCGCAGCACCGTGCGCCCCGACCGCCTCGCAGCAGCGTCGCTCATCGCGATCATGCTCACGATGGGCTTGGCGCGCGAGCTCGGTCTTTCCGTTCTCTTGTCCTGTCTGTTCCTCGGCGTCTTCCTCGAGAACGTCACGCCGGACAAAGACGAGCTCGGTCCCGTGGTCTTTGCGACCTTCGAGCTCGCGATCTACGCCATCTTCTTCACCGTCGCGGGCATGGAGCTTCAGTTCAAGTACCTGAGCACGGCTGGCCTCCTCGCGGCGGGCGTGTTCGTGGCTCGCGCGGTGGGCAAGGTCGGCTCTGGCTACATCTCGATGCGGCTCGCGGGCGCCACCGACCGGATCCGACGCTACCTCGGGCTGGCGCTCCTCCCGCAAGCGGGCCTGGCCGTGGGCCTGATGCTCCTCGTCATCGACAACCCCGCCTTCGACGCCAGCGAGAGCTTGAAGTC
>JAUHZF010000267.1 GCA_030426145.1 Polyangia bacterium | reverse complement strand
CTGCGCGCGCTGGAGCACGCGAAGCGTACGCTGGAAGGCGGGATCGTCGCCGTGCGCGATTGCGGCGGCAAGGACTACATCGACCTCGACGTGCGCGGCAACGAGATCCGGATTCGGCGGGCGAGTGCGCGTGCCGGCAACACGGGGCGGCTCTCGCTCAGCGGCCGCATTCCCCTCAAGGGTCTCGACATCAACGGTGGCGACACCGTCCTCGTCATCACCGACCTCAAGGTCCCGGTGGCGGACGGGGTCAAGCTCACCGCCGACGCCCGCCTCCGCATCACGCTCCCCCCCGCCACGAAGCTCGAGCAGCGGGCTCTGCCGAACATCACCGGTCGGGTCACCCTCAAGCAGTTCAGCTACACCCGCCCCATCTCCTTCCGGCTCGACCTCGACTCCATCACGGGGCGCGGCGCCACCGATGTCGAGACCTACGACCCCGAAGAAGACCTCTTCGACTTCGACGTCCTCGTGGTCTCGCCGCAGCCGGTGCGCATCTCGAACAACCTGCTCGAGCTGCGCATGAACGTCGAGAACCCCGGCCTGCGCATCGCCGGCACGGACCAGCGCTTCGGCGCTCAGGGTGAGCTCACGCTCCAGCCAGGGAGCAAGCTCTTCCTCCAGGGCCACGACTTCACGGTCCGGGACGGCACGATCGTCTTCGACTCGACCACCCGCATCGCGCCGCGCCTCGACGTGCACGCCACCACCGTCTACCGACGCTACGCCACCGTCTCCGACGACACCTCAGCCGTCACCGCCGGTGCGGCGGGCGGTACCGTAGGCGGGCGGTGGCGCATCACCATGCACGCCTTCGGCGACACCGACGCCCCCGAGGTGCGGTTCACCAGCGACCCGCCCCTCAGCCAGGAGGACATCGTGCTCTTGCTGCAGATCGGGATGACCCGCGCCGAGCTCGACCGCGGCCTTCTCGGATCCATCGCGCAGACGGTAGGGCTCGAGGCATTGAGCGCGGTGGTCGGGCTCGACGAGGCCGTGCGCACGACGGTTCCGCTCATCGACGAGTTCCGCGTCGGCAGCCAGTACTCCTCACGCACCGGTCGTCCCGAGCCCACCCTCACCCTGGGCAAACGGATCAGCGACCAGCTCCGGGCCACCGTGACCACCACCCTCGGCGAGGAACGGGAGATCCGTTCCAACATCGAGTACCGCTTCAAGAACGGTGTGAGCCTGCAGGGTGGCTACGACAACGTGAATGACGTTTCCAGCTCGGTTCTTGGTAACGTCGGCGCCGGACTCAGGTGGCGACTAGAATTCGAGTGATGGCGGCGCTGTTGCGCGTGGTCGCGACCGTCGTCGCCCTCGTGATCGCGTCTCCCTTCGCCTGGGCCCAGGCCCGTGGGTCCGCGATCGGCCGCGAGCGGGACGAAGCCGACAGCATCGCCCGGGCCGACATCGCTCGTGGCCTGCGCCACCTGCGCGACCTCGAGGGCAAGCCCATCAAGGCGGTCAGCGTCGAGGTGGTCGGCACGAAATGGACAGACGGCTTCCAGCCCAAGAGCGTGGAAGTGGGAAGCAACCTCACGGCGAGCCTGGCCCGACGTGCGCTCCGGGAAGCCCTCGACACCGGACACTTTGCGCAGGCCTACGCCGATGCGAGGCCCTTCGAGGACGGCGCCATCCTGCGCGTGGTGGTGCTCCCACGCCGGATCATCGCCGGTGTGAACCTCCTCGGCGGCCGCGGCGACACCCGACGCATGCTTCAGGTCGCGGGGCTGGTCGAAGGCGAAGAGCTCACGGAGCCGGGCCTGCAACGCGCCATCATCTCCATGCGCGAGTTCTACCTCGACGCGGGCTACGACAAGGCGAAGATCGACGTCGACACCAACGCGACGGACGTCGAGCTCGAGGTCTTGCTCGACATCCGCATCACCCCCGGGGAGCGACAGCAGGTCGCGCGGCGCGTGTTCGTCATCGAGCCCAAACTCGACGAGCAGGTGGGCGACCTCAAGTACCGCTACAGCGTGGGCCGCGGCGACGCGGTCGACGAGCTGAAGCTGGTCGAGGCCGACAACGAGATGGCCGACGACCTGCGGGCAGCGGGTTTTCTCGATGCCACGGTCAAGCACCGGGTCCTTCGTCAGAACGACGATGCCTTCCTCTACGTGTACCTGCAGACGGGGCCGCGCTACCGCGTCTACTTCGAGGGCAACTACCGGCAAGACGAAGAGGACCTGCGGGATGCGCTCGGTCTCGACAACCCATCCGGCGACATGTCCCCCGACGCGCTCCAGGAGCTGCTGCTCCGGCACTACCAAGACCGTGGACTGCTCGATGTGCGGGTCTCCACCGAGGATCGCCTCATCGAGGATGGAGCCGTACGGGAGCTGCGCTTCCAGCTCGTGGAGGGCAATACGGTCCGGGTTCGTGAGCAGCAGTTCCCTTGCCTCCCGGCCGAGGCTCCCGACGAGCTGAGCGCGGACGACATTCGCGACGAAATCGACGGCATCCTCGCCCAGAGCCTTCCGGACATGCCGCTCTTCCACGAGGTCGACGGAGGCACGGTCGACGTCACTTTCGGCCAGGGTGGGGGCAAGCGCGCCGTGGCGAGACGGCTGCGGCCCGAGCAGACCTACACCCAAGCGGCCTACGACCGCGTGGTGAAGCACCTCCGCGAGCTTCTCGCGAGCAAAGGTTATCTCAACGCTCAGGTCGGCCCCCTGAGCGTGATTCGGGCGGAGTGCGACCCCGCGGCGCGAGGCGGCGTGTGTGTGCCCTTCGCGGTCCCCGAGCTTCCCACCCCGAAGTGTCGCGTCGACACGCTGGGCCTGCCAGTGCCCGAGCCGAAGCTCGACGACGTCTACACCTGCGTCCCCGATCCGGCCCGCTCGATCACCTGCTCGCCGAGCATGGCCATTCACCTCCCGATCCAGCTCGGGCCCCAGACCCAGCTCTACGACCTCGTCTTCGAGGGCAACGAAGTCCTCAGCAGCGCCGACCTCAAGGAGGTGGCGGCCTTCGAGCTCGGCACGGCCTTCTCGAACCTCGAGCTCGATTCAGCGCAGGCGCGCGTCCTCAATGCCTACAAGGACGAGGGCTATTACTACGCGACGGTGGGCACGGCCGTGGACTACTCCCCCGACCGCACCCGCGCGCGCGCTCGTTTCATCATCAACGAGCAGAAGCCGGTGGTCATCGAGGAGTACGAGATCCGGGGCGCCTACAATACCGACGAGGACCTGATCTTGTCGCGCCTCGCTCTATGTCGCGACCTTTCCCTCTGCACCGACGACGAGCGCCGTTTCCGGCGCAACCTGGTGCGCAAGAGCGAAGAGCAAATCGCCACCCTCGGCACCTTCTCGAGCGTGAGCATCGTGCTCGAGGACCCCGACATCCCCAAGGAGCAGAAGCGCGTCATCATCACCGTCAGCGAGCTCAAGAGCCAGTACGTCGAGCCGAGCGGTGGTTTCTACACGGGCGACGGCATCCGCGTCGGTGCCGAGTACGGCCACCGCAACATCGCGGGCCAGGCCATCGCGCTCACCTTGCGCCTCGAGTTCGCCTACTTGCCCAACTTCCTCATCTTCAACGATGCCGTGCGCCGCAACTACTCGAACCTGGACCTCGGGGACCGGGTCGAGCGGCGCAACACCGGCACCCTTCGTTTTCCCGACGTGGGGCTCGGACCTCAGGTCGACTTCGTGATCAACGCTGTCGATGCCCGCGACAACCAACGCGACTTCGGCCTCACCCGCGAGGCGATCCTCCCGACCCTGAACTACCGCCCGGTGCGCAACGTCACGCTGCAGCTCGGCGCGAGCGTCGAGCTCAACGACGTCAACCTCTTCAACGCCGCGACGATCGACGAAGCGGTCGGGAACAATCAAAACCTGGCCCGACTTCTGCGCGTGCCCGACGGCCGAACCGTGGCCATCGCCCAACGCGTGAGCGCCAACTGGGACCGTCGCGACACCCCCCTCGCCGCCACCCGCGGAACCCTCATGAACGCCAGCATCGAACATGTGACGGCGTTCCCGTTCGATGCGCGGCCGGGTGAGGACCAGAGCGAGTTCCTTCGCTTCAACAGCCAGGTCGCCGGCTACATCCCGCTCGGCGCGGGCGGCTGGGCCATCGCCTTGAGTGTGGCCGCTGGTTACAACCTTCAACTCACCGCCGACAGCGTCACCTATCCGGACCGCCTCTTCTACCTCGGCGGTGTGTCGAACCTGCGCGGGTATCAAATCGACTCCGTGGTGCCGCAAGACATCGCCGACCAGGTCGTGGCGGGACTGATCGACATCGAGACCGTCGGCGTGCGCGGTGGCAACGTCTTCATCAACCCCCGCCTCGAGTTCCGCATCCCGATCACCAGCCTCGTGAGCGCGGGCATCTTCCTCGACACCGGCAACGTTTGGACCGACCCGGCCGCCATCAAGGGCGCCGCCGACCTCTTCACGCTCCGCTACACAGGAGGCGCCGGCGCCCGCTTCACCACCCCGGTCGGGCCCATCGCCTTCGACGTAGGCTTCCCACTTCGTCGCTACGAGTGGGAGGAGGACGTCGCCGCCGTGCACCTCGGCATCGGCCTGTTCTGATCCGGACGGTTCGGATCCGGACTTGGGATTGCGACCCACAAAGCGCTAAACACCGTTAGGCGTCATGGAACGGGTGCTGGAGGTCGCGGTGTTGCTGCTGCTGTCGCTGGGGGCGACGTGGCTAGCCCTGCGCGACCGACCGGCGGTGACGCGGCGGCTGTCGCTCGGGCTCGCGGGACTGCTGGCGGCGGCGGCAGCGCTGTTTCACGAGGGGCTTCAGGTCGAAGCCGCGGCCGAGCATCTGCCTGGCGACCGGGCCGGCCTCGACGGCTACGTCTCCTCGAGCGCATGCCAGGCCTGCCACCCCGGCAGCCACGCCTCGTGGTCGACGACCTTTCACCGCACCATGACCCAACGGGTGAGCCCGCAGACCATGCTCGCCGACTGGACCGGGAACCTCGAGCACGGCGGCCACCGCTACGTGCTGCGTCGCGACGGGGACCGCTTCCTCATCGACATGCCGCGCCCCGGCACCCTGGGTCAGACACCCAGCGACCGCGTGGAGCGCGAGGTGGTCATGAGCACCGGCTCCCACAACCAGCAGCTCTACTGGTACGTCGCGCCTTGGGCCGACCACCCTCCTGCCCCGCGCGGCCCTGCGCTGTACGCCGAGCATTGCGCGCGCTGCCACGGCGAACAGGGCGAAGGGGTGGTGGACGGTGACGCGAGGCTCGGTCCGCGGTTGCGAGGAAACGAGGACACGCCAGGCGAGGTCCTCGCCGCGCTCGGCAAGCGCAAACACCCCACCGTACAGCTCCCTCAGGGAGACGACCGCTTCTCCCTGCTGGACCACGTCGAGCGCCTGGAGACGAACAACCGTCTCATGCAGTTTCCTTTCGCGTGGCTCACACGCGACGGCCGCTGGGTGCACGAGGAGTACACCTTCCTCGACCCGCCTTCCGACCAAACCGACCCCGAAGCGACCATCACCACTCCCGAGCCCGAGCCCTACGAGCAGGGCTGGAGCAACGCCTGTGACAGCTGCCACAGCGTGAACCCCGGCTTCGCGGATCCGGGCGTGGGCCCCGGTCGCGCCGAGGTGGTCGACCTGGGCATCGCCTGCGAGAGCTGCCACGGTCCCGGCGCCGAGCACGTCGCCCACCATCAGGCGCCCTGGAACCGCTACGGCACGTCGCGCTCCGACGACATCGTGGTGCCCAACCAGCTGCCGAAGCACCTCTCGGCGTCCGTTTGCGGAGTGTGTCACGGCGACCTCGTCGACAAGGCCGACGCGCCAAAACGCCGCTTCTTGCCGGGTGACCGGCTCGAGGACTGGAACTGGGTCGTACAGCGCGACCTCACACAGTTTCCCGAAGACGTGCAAGCGGCCATCCTCGACGACCCGGAACGCATCGAGGGGGGCTACTGGGACGACGGCACCGTGCGCGTCGTGGGTCGCGACTACAACGGTCTCGCGGTGACGCCATGCCACACCGCGGGCGAGATGAGCTGCACCACGTGCCACTCGATGCACGACGCCGACCCCGTCGACCAGCTGCGCCCCGAAGCGGTTCAAGGCGACGCCATGTGCGCGAGTTGCCACGGCCCCGAGGCAGCCGACGAACACCACAGCCACCACCCGGCCGCGACGGCGGGTGGACCGAGCTGTTACGACTGCCACATGCCCCGCACCACCTGGGGGCTGCTGGGCGCGATCCGTGCCCATCGGGTCGACCAACCCGAGGCCGACAAGCTCTGGGGCAACCGCCCCCACGCCTGCACGCTCTGCCATCTCGAGCTGACGCGCGAGGAGCAGGCCAAGGCGCTCGGCGACTGGTACGACCAGGCATCCAGCCCCGTACCGCTCCCAACCATCGCGCAGGGGCGCTCTGCCCTTCTCGACCTGGCGCTGCGCGGCGATGCAGTGCAGCGCGGGGTGGCCGCAGTATCGCTCGCACGACCGGAGACCCGGCGCTCGAGTGGGCTGCCCGCAGCCGTGGTCGCACGCGTGCTCGCGGAGCTGCTGGTCGACCCCTACACGGCCGTCCGCTACGCAGCCATCCACGCCCTCGCCGACCTACCGGGCTACGAGGACGTGGCAGAGCAGGACTACCTCGGTCCGTCCGCGCAGCGGCGGGCGAAGCGCACCGAGGTCATCGCCCGTGCCACGGCAGCGGTCGCCGACCTCCCCGACGATCGGCGCGTCTTCCTGGGGGGTGGTCGCTTCGACGATGCGGCCATCGCCGAGATGTTGAAGCATCGGGACGACCGCCCGGTCAGCGTGAACGAATGAGCCCCGAGCCCTCAGCGACGTTGGTACGCCGCCACCTCAAGGTGGGCTGGACGAGCCTGCTCCTGTTCATGCTGCTGGGCCTCGTTCTCGAAGGCCTGCACGCCTTCAAGGTCGGCCTCTACCTCGACGGTGACCTCGAAGCGCGCCGCCTGATGTGGACGTTGTCGCATGCCCATGGCGACCTCCTCGGCCTCATCCACCTCGCATTCGCCGCGCACCTATCGCGTCTGAACCTGAGCGAGCGCGAATCCGAAGCGACGAGCAGCCTTCTCTTGGCGGCCACGGTGTTGCTGCCTGGGGGATTCTTCGCCGGAGGCTTGGTCGTGCACGGGGGCGACCCCGGCGCAGGCGTGCTGCTGGCTCCCGTCGGAGCGCTCGCCCTCATCGCCGCCACCGCCATCTGCACCCGCGCCAGCTGGAGGCAGTAGCTCCGGGTTCGAGGTTCGAGGTTCGGGGTTCGAGGTTCGAGGTTCGAGGTTCGAGGTTCGAGGTTCGAGGTTCGAGGTCTGAGGTGCGAGGTCGAGAACGAGGTCGAGAACGAGGTCGAGAACGAGGTCGAGAACGAGGTCGAGAACGAGGTCGAGAACGAGGTCGAGAACGAGGTCGAGAACGAGGTCGAGATCGAGGTCGAGATCGAGATCGAGATCTAAGGCCAGGCCTCTTCCACCAACTCGAACCGTCCGAAGTCGTACGGTTGGTTCGGCGCCTTCTCGACGGGCACGAGACGCTCTCGAATGCCCATGCGCTGCAGCTGCTTCACGCGGTGGTAGCAGAAGGGGTTGTTGCCGCGGCGACCGAGGGTGGTGTGCACGGTCCAGCTGCAGCCGGCGCGGCACTCGTCGGCGTAGTAGCAGGTGGCGCAGTGCCCCCAGAGCTCGTCGGTGGAGCGATCGCGGGAGAATCGCAGTCGTTCGCTGCTCGCCCAGAGCTCTTCGAGCGGCGTCTCGAGCAGATTGCCTCCGGCGTACGGCGCAGTGGGCAGCGTGGGGCAGCCCTTCACCGTGCCGTCCGACTCGATGCCGAGCACGAAGATCCCCGCTTGGCAGCCCGTGTACATCACCTCACGAGCCCCGGGGCGGGACCGGATGACGACCTCGTGCGGTCCGTAGTAGCCGACGTTGTTGTTGGCCACGATGTTGAACGGCACGCCGAAGTCGTCGGTTACGCCGCGCTCGACCGCGTCGAGCTGAATGGCGGAGAGGGTGTCGATGACGTCGACCACCCGCCACGGGTCGAGGATCCACTCGGGGCGATCGGCGGCGCGGCCCATGGGCCCCGTGAGCTGCACCTGCCAGCTCTGGATCCCCTCCTGCTGAAGCTCACGCGCGGTCTCCCAGAGCTTGTCGTGGGTGAGCATGTTGATCTGGGTGTTGGCGGACGTGATCATGCCCGCTCGCCGCGCGTAGCGCAGGGCTTTGCGCGCCGCGGCGTGGCTGCCGAGGTTTCCGCGGAGGCGGTCGTGCACCTTGGCCGGACCGTCGACGGAGACGCCAAAGCTCTGCATGCCGGCAGCCTTCAGGCGCTGGCACATCACCTGGGTCACGCCCCGCCCCCCGGTCTGCATGCTGGCCCGCATCCCGAGGCGGGTGATCTCGGCCACGATGTCTTCGAGGTCGGTGCGAAGATACGCCTCGCCACCGATGAGCGAGACCTCGCGCGCGCCGAGGGCCTGGAGCTTCTTCGCGACGTCGAAGCACTGCGCCGTGCTCAACTCGACCGGGCGGGCCTTCGCCGCCCGCGAGCCGCAGTGACCGCATGCCTGGTCGCAACGAAGCGTGAGCTCCCAGACCACGAACACGGGACGGGGCCCCTCGCCGTCCGTGGCGATGGCCCCGCGCGCCACCGGCTCTTCGTACTCGGTCATGCGCGTTGCACTGTAGCAGCGGATTGACCCTGCTCGTCGTGGCCCTCTATCGTGACGTCATGGCGGGGTTGGTTTCTTGTGGGTCCTGCGGCTGCCCGGTCAAACGGGTCGAGAAGGACTGTCCGTTCTGCGGTTCGCCGATGCACCGCGCAGGCCGAACCGGAGGGAGCCGTAGCGCCGCCGCGGCGGCGATGGGTTTGGCGACGGCGGTGACGGTCGGCGTGGGCACCGGAGCTTGCGGCTCCAAGGTCACCATCGAGGGCAGCGGCGGGGCGGGCGGAAATGGCGGTCCGAGCAGCGTGTCGAGCTCGATGGATGTCTCGTCGACCATGACGACGATGATGAGCACCACCTTCGTGGCAGCCTACGGCCCGCCACCATCGTTCTGCGAGCCATCGGTGGCCACCATCAACGCACTGTCCGGGCTCGGCGACTTCTGCTTCAACTGCGCCGAGTTCAGCTGCTGCGACCAGATGGAAGCCTGTGGCGACGACTGCGCCGCGTGCCTGGGTGGAGACGTCATGTGCACCACCCCCGGCGGGGAGGCTCAGTCGCAGGCGTTGCGCGAGTGCCTGGGCAACAGCTGCGGTCCCGATTGTGGTCTGGCCGAGATCTGTGACAGCGGGATCCAAGCCCCGAACCTCGACTGCGCTGAGTGCGCGTCCGACAACTGCTGCGTCGAGTTCACCACCTGCGCGCAGGACCCAAACTGCCTCGACTGCCTCGGGGGGAACATGAACGCATGCGACCTCACGATGAGCGAAGAAGCGCTCATCACCTGTGTCGAGACCCAGTGCCCCATCGCATGCCTTTGAGCCCCATCCTCGACGCCCACGTCCACCAATGGGACCCGCGGACCACCCCGCGCGAGACCACGATCGCGGTGAAGCTGTTCGGGTGGAACCCCCGCCTCATGGAGTGGGTCGTGCGTCGGGCCATCCCCAAGCCGCTCATCGACTTCGTGGCCAAGGCTGAACACGCGCTGAACCCATACCTCCCCGCCCAGCTGAACGAGGACTGGGGTCCCCACGCACCCCGAATCGAAGGCGTCGTGCACGTGCAAGCGGGCTGGAAGGCCAAGCGCCACCACGACCTGGTCGACGAGACGCGCTGGCTCGAGCGCATCGATCCCGAGGGCGAGACCATCCGGGCCATCGTCGGGGCCGCCCACCTCGAAGCCTCCGACCTCGACGCAGTGCTCGACGCCCACGTCGCGTCGAGCTCACGCTTCCGTGGCGTGCGCGACATGTTGGCGGCGCACGCCGACCCATCGGTGGTGGATTGGGCACGCCCGGGCGCGAAGATGAACAGCCCCGCCTGGCGCAAGGGCTACGCACGCCTCGGTGAGCGCGGGTTGTCTTTCGACGCATGGATGTACCACCACCAGCTCGACGACTTCCGCGCGCTGGCCAAGGCGTACCCCGACACGCCCGTCGTACTCTGTCACCTCGGCTCCCCCGTCGGGATCGGAGGCCCCTACGCCGCGCTGGCCGGTGACGCCGCTGACCGCGAACGCGTCGAAAACGGCTGGCGCGAAGCCTTCGTGCGACTCTGCGAGCTCGACCACGTACGCTTCAAAATCTCCGGCATCCTCATGCCCATCATGGGCTTCGGGGCCGAGAAGCGGGAGCAACCCATGCCTCGCGCCGAGCTCGTCGATCGGCTCGGACCGCTCGTGCGCTTCGCGATCGAGACGGCGGGCATCGACCGCTGCATGTTCGGGTCGAACTTCCCCATGGACAAGGTCTCCGTCGACTACGTCACCCTCATCGAGGCCTACGACGAGCTGCTCGAGGGATACGACGAAGCGGAGCGCAACGGCTTCTGGCGCGACAATGCCCGCGCCTTCTACCGCATCGACGGCTAGCTGCTTCAGCCTCGCTGTCGCCGTAGACGCTCTTTCGCGCGTTTGCCCTTGGCCTCGAGCAATGGCTTGAGCCGCTGGCGAAGACCGGGAATGAGGTAGCCCAGGGTCGCGAGGCGGGCACCAGCCGTCGGGAAGGCACGCTCCACGGTCCCGTCGGTCGCGCAGTCTACGATCATGCGCGCCACGTCGTCGGCGCTGCACATGGTCTGGCTGAAGACGATGTCCTCGACGTCGTCGAGGTTCTCCATGATGAAGGAGGTATCGATGGGCCCAGGACTCACCACGCTCACGGTGACCCCCGTGCCCTTCAGCTCCTGGGCGAGGGCGTAGCTGAAGGCGCGAAGCCCGAACTTGGTGGCGGAGTAGGTCGCGGCCCCGTCGAGGGGGACTTTGCCGGCGAGGCTCGCCACGTTGACCACGAAGCCACGGTGCTGCTTCTGCAGGTAGGGCAGCACCAGCGAGGTGAGCACGAGCGGCGCCCGGAAGTTCACGTCGGCCATGGCGCCGATCTCGTCGGCGCTGCGCGTCACGAAGGCGCCGCGGAAGTGGGCGCCTGCGTTGTTCACGAGGCCGTCGATCCCCCCGAAGCGCTCGACGACGGCATCGAGCGCCTTGGGCATCGCGGCGCTGTCGCCGACGTCGAGGGGCACCACGAGCGAACGCTCGAGACGCGCCGCCACCTCCTCGAGGGGTTGTCGGCGCCGCGCCATGAGCACCACGTTCGCGCCCGCGTCGTGAAAGCGCTCCGCCGTGGCCTTCCCTACCCCGAGCGAGGCCCCCGTGATCACTACCGTTCGCCCTGCGAATGCTGCCATGCCCCATCCCATACCGTTCGCAGGGGTTCGTGTCATCGCAGCCCGCCGAGACCGGACTGCGCGTCAAAGAGGTGGGCGGCTCGGAGTACTCCCGCTACAGCAGGAGGGTGAACCGAGACCGCACCCGGAAAGAGATCTTCGAAGGCGATGAAACCTGGGACATCGCCATCATCGGCGGTGGAGCCACGGGGGTCGGCGTGGCCGTCGACGCTGCCAGTCGCGGCTACCGGGTGTGCCTCGTCGAGCAGGCCGACTTCGGCAAGGGCACGAGCAGTCGCTCGACCAAGCTCGTGCACGGCGGGGTCCGCTACCTGCGGCAGGGCAACGTGTCGCTCGTGATGGAGGCCCTCAAAGAACGTGGACGTCTTCGCCGCAACGCCCCGCACCTGGTGCACGACCTCGCCTTCGTGGTGCCCAACTACGACTGGTGGGAGACCCCCTTCTACGGCATCGGGATGAAGGTCTACGACAAGCTCGCGGGCAAGTATGGCTTCGGCCGCAGCCGCGTGCTCACCAAGGAGGAGACCCTCGAGCGCATCCCCACCCTGGCCACCGAGGGTCTTCGCGGGGGCGTTCTCTACTACGACGGCCAGTTCGACGATGCGCGACTGCTCGTGAGCCTCGCCCGAACGGCGGCCGACCACGGCGCAGCGCTGCTCAACTACGCACGCTGCACGGGTCTGCTCAAAGACGAAGACGGCTTCGTGTGTGGACTCAAGGTCGAGGACGTGGAGACCGAGACCGAAACCACCGTGCGCGCCCGCTGCGTGGTCAACGCCACCGGCGCCTTCAGTGATGCAGTGCGACGACTCGACGATCCCGAAGCGGCGGCCATGATCGCCCCGAGTCAGGGCGTGCACGTGGTGCTCGATGGACGATTCCTCGGTGGCGAGAGCGCGATCATGGTCCCTCGCACCAGCGACGGCCGCGTGCTCTTCGCGATTCCGTGGCACGGCATGACCGTGGTCGGCACGACCGACACCCCCATCGAGGAGGTGAGCCTCGAACCGAAGGCCCTCGAAGAAGAGATCCACTTCATCTTGGAGACGGCCGAGACCTACCTCGCCGAGCCGCCCACCCGTGACGACGTGCGCAGCGTGTTCGTGGGGATCCGGCCGCTGGTCAAAGCGCCGGGCGCCAGCAGCACGGCTGCCCTCTCGCGCGACCACACGATCCACATCTCCCACTCGGGCCTGCTCACCATCGCGGGCGGCAAGTGGACGACGTACCGCAACATGGCCGAGGACTGCGTCGACCACGCTGCCACCCTCGGGCGCCTCGACGAAAAGCCCTGCGTCACCAAGAATCTCCCCATCCACGGCGCGATCGAAGAGGAGCGCGAAGGACCGCTCGCGGTCTACGGCTCCGACGCCGAGGCCATCGAAGCCAGGGGCTCGGAGCTGGTCCACCCCGACCTCCCCATCGTATGGGCGCAGCTCGACTGGGCCATCGAGCACGAGATGGCCCGCACCGTCGACGACCTGCTCGCGCGACGTACGAGGGCCCTGCTCCTCGACGCCCGAGCCTCGATGGAGGCTGCCCCGGCGGTCGCCCATCGCCTCGCCCAAAAGCTGGGCCACGACTCCATGTGGGCCGAGCGACAGATCCTCGCCTTCAACCGCATCGCCGAGCACTACCGGCTCGACCTCGAAGACCGCAGCGAGCGACCCGTCAGCTCGGGGGCGTGATGTTGCGGCGCAGCGTCTCGACCTCCTCGCGGTACACGCAGCCGTCGAGGTGGTCGTTCACGAGGCCCATGGCCTGCATGAACGCGTAGACCGTCGTCGGGCCGACGAAGGTCCAGCCGCGGCGCTTGAGGTCCTTGCTGAGCGCCGTGGACGCGTCGGTCCTGGCGAGCACGACGTCGGGGTTCGCGCGCGGCTCCGGCTCGTGGCTCCAGAAGTACGCGGCGAGCGAGCCGAACTCCTCGGCCAGCTCGAGCGCGCGCCGCGCGTTGTTGATGGTCGCCTCGATCTTGCCGCGATGGCGCACGATGCCCGCGTCGTTCAGCAGACGCTTCACGTCGCGCGCGCCG
>JAUHZF010000266.1 GCA_030426145.1 Polyangia bacterium | reverse complement strand
TTGCTCGACCTTTCCCGCCTCGTCTGGCGAGAAGAGGAAGTGTCGGCGTGTCGCGCGCCGAGTCACGAGCCAGGTCACGTTGGGGCGCACGTTGCGAGGCTGCGTCATGTGCGACCAAAGAGCGAAGTCCGGGCCAACACGGTCTGACGTGCTGCCGGACGTCATTCTCGGCACTTCCGGCCAGGTTTGAGGTGGTAGAGGGTGGCGGCCGCCACCCGTGCACCGGCGGACCGCCACCCTCGGTCAGATCTCTCGGGTCCCGGCGGACCGCCACCCTCGGTCAGATCTCTCGGGTCTTTCAGACCGCCACCCTCGGTCAGATCTCTCGGGTCTTGACCTCTCGTTGGGGCTCCCTCGGTCACTCGGGTCTGTCAGCCGGACCGCCACCCTCGGTCAGATCTCTCGTTGGCCACCCTCGCCCTCGGTCAGATCTCCTTTGCCAGACCGCCACCCTCGGTCAGATCTCCTTTGCCAGACCGCCACCCTCGGTCAGATCTCCTGTCAGCCGTTTGCCAGACCGCCACCCTCGGTCAGATCTCCTTTGCCAGACCGCCACCCTCGGTCAGATCTCCTGGACCGCCACCCTTTTGCCAGACCGCCACCCTCGGTCAGATCTCCTTTGCCAGACCGCCACCCTCGGTCAGATCTCCTTTGGGGCTATCGAATGGCTCAGCGTATGGCGTGCTAGGTTGGATGGATGCACGCTCGCCTCAAGCCGCTCCTCTTGGTGGTGGCGCTCGCCGGGTGCGGTGACGCCGTTCTCACCGGGGCGTCACCTGGGGAGAGGTGTGACCCGCCGGCGGAGCTCGCGTCAGACGGCAGCTGCCGTACACCGGACACGGAGCGGGTCGGATGCGCGCCCGGTGAGGCGGACTTCGAGGGGAACTGCGTTCCCGCGGGCGTGCCAGCCTCGGCCTGCGGACCCTACTTCGAGCCGGATGGTGAACGGGGCTGCCGCGCGGTCCTGCCGCCCGTCGGAGCGTGTCCGGATGGACAGATGGCGTTGCCGGGAGAAGTGGCGTGCCGCCCCCTGATGCCCTGCGGTGATGCCCCTTTCGGCGACCTGCCCACCGGCGCGCTCGTTCAGCACGTGTGGGCTGACTACGCCGGTGGCGATAGTGACGGCACTGCCGAGCGACCATGGACCGACCTGGCGGCTGCCGTCGCTGCGGTGGAAGCGGGCGGGACCATCGCCATCGGTCCGGGGGTCTATGAGGGCGACACCGTCGTCATCGACCGCCCGGGGGTGTCGGTACGCGGTCTCTGTCCACAGCAGGTGGAGATCCGCGGCCCTGTCGACGACGACGCCCTGAGGCTGCAAGCCGACGGTGTGACCCTCTCCGGGGTGTCGGTGACGGGTCATCGTGGCGTCAACGCCTACGGGGACGGCATTCGGGTCGAACGCACGTGGATCCACGACACCACGAGCTTCGGGGCTCGGGCTGGCAGCGGTCCGGGGGAGGTCCAGAACTGGTCCAGGGTCTTGGTCGAGCGTTCCGCAGATGCCGGGGTCTTGACGAGCGGCGAGGGCGGGGTCCGGATCGAGGACGCCGTCGTTCGAAGCTCCGTGGAAGGTGAGCTGGGGATCTCCGATGGGATCACGGGTCTCGGGCTCCGTCTCGAGCTCGCGCTGAAGCGCGTGCTCATCGAGGACACGCTCGGCTTCGGCCTGCGCTTCTCGGCCAACCATCTCGAGGCCGAGGGGTTGGTCATCCGTGCCGTTCGTCCCCTCGACCACGACCAACTACTGACGGGAGGAGCGTGCCTTCAGGTGCGGCAGGCATCTACGGGCAACGACCAGTTCGTTCCCCTCACGACCACCGAACTACGCCAGGTAGTGATGGAGGGTTGTCCTGGCCGCGGTGTGAACTACGTCGGCGGGGAGCACCGACTCGAGCTCGCGACGGTCACCCACATCGCTCCGCCTGAAGACTACGAGCTCCGGGGGGAGGGACTCGTGGCATCCCAGGACCTCGAGTCCGGTGCCAACGTCGAAGTTCGGTTTTCGACCGTGCGCCATGCCGAGCGGAGCAACGTGTCGGTGGCAGGGTCGCGCGTCGACCTGTTCGGTGTGTACCTCGCTCCCACCGACGCCGCCGACATTACCTATCAGGCGGCGGGCCTCGTGGCCCACCCGGCGGGAGGGCAGCGTTGCTACGTCACCCTCCGCGGTTCGCGTGTCGAAGGCGGTGTCGGCGGCGGCGTGAAACTCTTGGGTAGCGACGCTCGCATCGCGCGGACGGTGATCGCCGACTCGCGCTCAGGTCTCGAAACGCCCCATGGTGGGCACGGCGTCATCATCGGTGAGCATCAGCTGGGTGCCGGAGACGTGGCGCTCGTCGACGCGCGCATCGAGGCGTCTCAGGGCTTTGGTCTGGTCTCGGTCGGGGGTCGCGTCGAGCTCACGAGGACGGAGATCGCGGGCGTGAGCCTCGATCCGGCGGGCCAGTTCGGGCAGGGCCTCGTCTTCGTGGGAGGCACGGCAGCCCTCGATGAGGTTCTCGTCCGAGACACCGCGGCCACGAGCTTGGTGGCGGTGGATGGGGCGGTCCTCTCGATCGGCGAGAGCGAAATGTGCGCGAGCGACGCGCTGCGCGCGTCGGACGACGTCGACATCTCCGTGCCCGAGCCCAACCGTTGCGGATGCGGCATGGAGCCGAGCTCTTGTGACGCCTACGCGCTCTCGGAGTTGCTCCCTGAGGAGCTATTTCCGGAGCACTGAGCCGGTTGACGGAGCGGGTTCGGAAAAGGTGGGAGCCAGCGAGGCGTTTGTTCAAGCGATGCTATCGAGACTCGGCTGTGCCGCGACGCTCCTGCTCCTCACCTCCGGCTGCACCGCATATTCGGTCACCGTCGTCGAGCCGCCCGCGGATGCCCTGAGCCCCGCACCTCCGGCGGCGCGCATGGCGCGGGTGTGTCTGGTTCGGTCGTCGGCGCTGGCTGCGCCGGCGCCGGTGGTCGTTCGCGACAATGGACGGCTGATGGGCGCGACGTCGGCTGAGAGCTACTTCTGCTACCGACTCGAGCCGGGAGCACACGAGGTCGAGAGCGTGTTCGGAGACGACGTCGACCGAGACCTCGGCACGGCGAGTCGCCGCGCGGCGAACCTCGAGGCCGTAGCTGGCGAAAGCTACTTTCTCCACCACGAGGTGATGGCCTTCGGAGCGTTTCGGGTGCGCTGGGTCGACCGAGAGACCTTCGAGGAGCTGCGTGATGGCTGCCGCTACGTGCGCCTGAGCGCCGTGCCTGGCGATGAGGCCCTGCCACCCGCGTTTCCCGTCGCGCGTGCACAGCCCGTCGGGCGTCGGCCGTGACCCGTATGGGACGCGGAGCCCGCTCTTGCTACACTTCCGCCATGTTCTCGAACACGCGCAGGATGTTCCTCGTGGGCGGCGTTGCGCTCGTGGTGGCGGGATGTGGTGGGTCGAACGTCGAGGCCGGCGGTGCCCTCCCGGACTTCAGCCTTCTCGACGTGAACGACACGTCGCCCACCGCGGGTCAGCAGGTCTCGCCTCGTGGGCTGAACGGGGGCGTCACCGCTTGGTACTTTGCGCACGCCACATGAGGGTATTGCAGTGGCCAGTTTGGCCACCTCGACCGCATGCAACGTGAGCTCGGCAGCACCTCGGTTCGCATCATCGGCGTGAACGAAGTCGGCCACGAGACCGACTACAACGCTGACGGTGGGATCTGCGACGGGCGCGATCTGCCCTTTCTCGAGGATACGGCAGACAGCGTCTGGGACACGTGGGACGTGACCTATCGGGACGTCTACGTCGTCAACGCGCAGGGCGAGCTCATCGAGGTGTTCAATCTCACGGAGAACGATCTCGGCAACGACGCGAACTACGCATCGCTTCGCAAGATCCTCACGGACGCGGCGCAGTAGCCGTCGGAGGAGCTCGACCCATGGGTGATCGGGTGCACCACCTGACCCGGTCACGGGCCCGTCGGCTGGCCTTGGGGGCGCAGGGGCTTGGTCGCGGGCGTCCTCGAGGGCGCGTCGACCGGCGACACCTTCGCTCGGCGATGGGTCGTCTTCAGCTTCTACAGCTCGACTCGGTGCCCGTGGTGATGCGGACCCACTACATGCCGTTCTTCTCTCGGCTCGGCGTCTATCGTGCAGAGCTCCTCGACGAGATGGCCTACGGCGACGACGCATGGTTCGAGGCCTGGACCCACGAGGCGTCGCTCCTTCCGGTCGAGACCGAACCCTATCTTCGGTGGCACAAGAAGCGATCCGCCCAGGGGGAGGGCTGCAAACATCTCGCGCAGCTCGCCGACCGTGAGCCCGGCTACGTGCAGTCGGTCCTCGACGAGGTCGCCGAGCGTGGCCCCCTGCTGGCGAGCGAGCTCAGCGACCCGCGACCTCGTTCGGGCGAGTGGTGGGCGAGTCGGTCGATGGGACAACTCGCGCTGACGTGGCTCTGGCGCATCGGGGCCCTCGGGATCCGCCGGACGGGCAACTTCGAGAAGCAGTTCGACCTGCTCGAACGCATCATCCCCGACCACGTGCGTGCGCGTCCGACCCCGACGGAGCCCGACGCCTTGAGGGAGCTCTTGCGACGAAGCGCGAAGGCGCTCGGCGTCGCCACCGCGAGCTGCCTCGTCGACTACTTTCGACTCCCCCCGCGGCACGCCAAGCCGCTCATCTCCGATCTCGTCGAAGAGGGCACGTTGGTCGCCTGCGAGATCGAAGGCTGGGACAAACCCGCGTTCAGGCACGCGGACGCGACCATCCCGCGGCGCATCGAGCACACGACCCTCCTGTCACCCTTCGACCCCATCGTGTGGAACCGTCCTCGGGCCCTGGGCCTGTTCGACTTCCACTACCGGATCGAGATCTACGTGCCCGCAGAGAAGCGCAAGTTCGGCTACTACGTGCTCCCGCTGCTCTGGAACGAACGCCTCGTCGGGCGCTTCGACCTGAAGACGCGTCGCGACGAGAAGGTTCTGCACGTCTTGGGATCGTTCGTCGAACCCGATGTCGACGCCGCTGAGCTGGCACCCTTGGCGCGCGACGAGCTCGAACGGCTGGCCACCTTCGTCGGCGCGGACGGGCTGCGCATGGAGAGACGCGGCAACTTTCGGCTCTGAGCCCGCGGCCGGTCAGAAGGGCTGCGGTCCCGGCGGGGAAGGCTCGGGGAAGCGCGGCCGCGATGGGTTCTTCTGGCTCGAGCAGCGCAGGTTGCACATCAGATCGTCGGGGGCACAGCCACACTTGCCACGGGCGGGGGGCGGATCGCCCGAGTGCACCTGGCCCGACGACGGGTCCGGCACCGGAGAGGTCGGTTGCGGCGCCGGCGTAGGGGGCGTCGTTGGACGAGGCTCGACGACAGGGGGCGGCCCCGGGACCGGGCTCACGGGCGGAGGCGGTGGCACGGGAGGAGGAAGCGGTGCGACGGCGTCTCCCTCCGGATCGACACAAGCCCGCTGCACGCAGATGCGCTCCCCTTTGCAGTCGGTGTCCTTGTCACAGCCCCCGACGGCAGACGGGGGACAGCCCGCGCCGAGCAGCAGCGCCGTGGCGCCGAGCAGAATCATTGCGACGCGGGTCATTCGTCCTGCTCCTCGAGCAGCTTGCCCACGTCGACGCCGTTGATCATGAGCCCCGTGACGTCGGCGTCGTCGATGACGGCTCCCGCGAGGTTCACGTTGGTGAACGTCGCGCCGGCGAGGTTGGCATCGTCGAAGCTCGCCTTCTCGAGGTCGACGTCCTTCCATGTCGTGCCTTTGGCATTGGCGTTTTCGACCATGGCCTTCTCGAGGTCGACATCCTTCCAGGTGCTGTGCTTGGCGCTCGCATCGGTGATGGTGGCCTCGTCGAAGTCGACGTCCTTCCAGGTGCTGCCGGTGGCTTTGGCGTCCTCCACCGACAGCTTCTCGAGGCTGACGTTCTTCCAGGTGCCTTCGGCCATCGAGACGTCGTCGAGGTTGGCCTTCTCCAGCGTGACGTTCTTCAGGGTGGCGCCGGCGAACGTCGCGTCATCGATATGGGCGCCCGCGAAGGTGACGTTGGTGAGCTTGCCCTTCGCGAAGGTGGCGTCGGTGAGCGATACCTCGGTCAGGCTCACGTCGGCGAGGGTGGCCGTCTCGAAGGTCACGTTCTTCAACGTTGCCGTTTCGAAGCTCACGTCGTCGAGCTTGGCGGCCTGGAGGCTCACGTCGTGGAGTCGAGATCGCGACAGGTCGACGTCTTCGAGCGACGCTTCGGTCAAGATCGAGCGCGCTATGCGGGTCGCTTCGACGGTGACCCCGTCGAGCGTCAGCTCGTCGACCTTCTGCTTCGACGCTTCGATGCGCTTGGCCATGCGTGGAGTGTACACGCAGGCCGGAGGCGGGGCTGCCCGCGGCCGCGACTGCATGCAAACGCGCTGATTTCGGGTATAGGAAATCGATGCGCGCTCTTCTTCTCGTTGCGGCGGCTGGGCTCTCGCTCGGTCTCATCGGTGTTGGCTGTGGCTCATCGGAGACGTCTCCCGATGACGACGACGCCGACACCTCGAGTGGGACCGGGGGCAGCACCGGCGTAGGGAGCGGCGGAAGTGGCAGTGGGGGCGGGCTCACCGGCCTCGGCCAGCGCACCATCTCGGGCGACATCACCTGGAACGTCACCTTCGACGCCGCGGCCCAGGCGAGCGGGGCCACCGACTGCAGCTACACCCGCCACTACGAGGGCGTGGAGAACAGCTCGTCACCATGGCGCTGTCCGCAGTGCGAGGTCGTGTTCGAGGCGACCGTCTCGATGACCGCGGGCCAGAACGACTGCTACCCGCAGGTCTCGCCCAACGCTCCCGTCGACGACGAGTGGATCGGTTGGGGCAACGGAGTCTTCTACCGCGGCCCGCTCGGCCTCCGTCTCAGCGACCAGGGTGCGGCCACCGTGGCGGGGACCTCGCTCACCAGCAGCAACACCGTGGCCGACCTCGAGGCCACCGAGGTCGGCGCCGGCACGCTTGGATTCCAGGTCGATGGCACCTTCACCATCGGCGAGCAGGAGGGCGATCCGAACCACGGCTTCGACGTGCCCGAGACCTACGCCTGTGGTTGGCCCAAGGCCGCGCCCGCGCCCTACCAGGGCGACTACACGCTCGCCATCGGTCAGACGATGCCCGACGGTGTCTTCCTCGACAGCTGCGGTGAAGCCGTCCGCCTCCACGACTTCGCGGGCGACTACATCGTGGTCGACATGTCGGCGATCGATTGCCCGCCCTGCAATCAGAAGGCGAGCGAGCAGGAGGCTTTCGTGCAGGGCATGCAGACCAACGACGGCATCACCGTGCACGTCATCACGCTGCTCGCGCCCTCCCTGTCCGACCCGCTCGGTGACACCTCGCAGCAGCAGCTCCAGAGCTGGATCAGCAACTACAGCATCTCCACCCCCGTACTGGCCGATCGCGCTTGGGGACTCAGCCTCTTCAGCGAGGCCATCATGGACGCGGGCTACCCTTCGTGGGCCCTCGTCAGCCCCAACCTCGAGGTGCTCGACATGGGCACCGGCTACGGTGGCTGGGATAGCTACCGCAGCGCCATCCTCGCCCACGCGGGCAATTGAGGCAGCTCAATCCTCCTTCATCGGAGGCTTGAACCGGAGCGCAGAGGGCACGTCTGCCGAGGCGCCCTTGAAGCGCACGTGCACGTGGTCGACGTGCCAGGGACTGGGGCGGAAGAAGCCGTCTTCGCCCAGGGCGCCGTAGGCTTCGTCGTGGATCCACCGCTTGCGATGCAGGTCGTCGAGCTCGCGCCGCACGGCCTCGATGTAGGCCTCGTCGGTGAAGATCACCTCCACCTCCGCGATGGGCCCGGGGCGTAGATCGGGGTCCTGGATGTAGCGACCGCCGGGGGTGGGACCGTCGACGAGGAGGGCGAGGAAGTAGGCCAGCCGCTTGGCGTCGACGTTCTTCACCGTGCCCGGTGCGCAGCGCAGGACCTTCTCGTCGACCATCACCCCCCGGCAGCGGTGCTCGATGACGCTCAGGCCCTTCTCGGCGGGCAGGGCGATGTCGGCATCGCGCCCGCCAACGTGGCTGATGTGGCGCGCATGGTCGACGTCGGTGGCAGGTCGATTGCCATTCCACTGGCTGATGTCGCCGATGCCGAAGCTGCCCCCGCGGAAGCGGTGGTGGACCTGGCGAAAGGCGGTGCGGAGTGCGCGCGCCACGTCGGCCCGCACGAACTGATACCGGTGCGGGTACTGCAGAAAGTACCCCGCGCGTGACTCCACCGGCGATGGCATGCCGATGAGGGGAAATTGCGTGCGCTTCTCGTCCATCACCGCGCGGCTGCCGACGCTCGTGCGCAGCATGGTGATCGGGGTCTTCGTCTCCACCACGACGACGACCTCCTGGGTGTTGCCCATGGGGGTCTCGAAGGAGACGAACCGCGGCAGGCGCCCATCTTCGTCCTTTGCGTCGGGGCGCAGTCGGCGAAGCTCACGCGAGGGGGCCAGGGCGAGGCGGGCCACGGCATCGCTGGCGCCGCGCAGGCCGACGCTCACGAAGCTGTCGGCCGGTGCTTCGACCAGCACCGCCCAGCGACCGGGAGGAATGGCGACCTCGTCCCGGTCGAGGGTGAGGTCGACGGGTCGGGACGCGCCAGGGGGAGTGCCGGGTTCGACCGCTGGGGGAGGCGTCACGTCGGGGCACGTGGCCACGGTGGAGCTCACCGCAGGCGGCGTCGTGCCTGCCTCGGGGCTCAGCCGCGGCGCGGACGGCGCGCCGGCGCATCCCGCCGTCGCGGCGAGGAGGGCGATGCTCAGGCGCACGCGCGCTCCCGGTCGACCTCGAGTCGAGGCAGGGCCTCTGCGGCGCGCTCGAGGTAGGTCGCGAGCACGGCCACCAGCGCGTCGCGCTTTTCGTCGGGCACGTGCCCCAAGCCCACGCGGCGTCGAATGCCGTCGATGCGCTCCGCGAGTCGTTCTGGTTCGGCGTAGCCTTCGCCCCACCCGCCCGACAGGCCCTCGAAGATGCGCTCCATCGTGCCGCGGAACCGGGCGTGACGCGCGGAGGAGAGGCGCTCGGCGCCGTGGGCCCTGGCGGCGGCCACGGCGTCGTCGACCCCGACGCCGGCGAGATCCGCGCGCAGGGCGAGTGCGGCTTGCTCCTCGCGCTGGAGCCAGGCCCCATCGAGGCACAGTTCCCAGCCGATGTGGCCGAACCGTCCGAGCTTGGGCACCTCGAGTTGGGCCAGCGCACGCGTGAGGTCGCGCTCGCCGTAGACGAAGACCTCGGTCCGGTGAAACCACCTGTCCACCTCGAGGTGATGGTCGACGCCTCGGGCCAGGGCATCGCTTCCCCGACCAGGACGGGCGCGCACGTCACGGTCGGCCATGCGCCACAGGTCCGGCAGCATGGCCCCCACCCCGGCGGCAGGGCCGAGACCCTCGCGAAGCGCGAAGGCGCGGTGGAGGAGGAAGTTCACGGGCGGCAGCTTAGCGCACCCGGCATCGACTTCACCCCCGTCGCTCAGGGGTCGACGCGGTGCCATGCCGGCCTGCGCGACCGTCCTCGTCGACAGCCACAAAAGCAAAACGCCTCTCGACGGTGTCGAGAGGCGCTTTGGCGATCCCAGCGGGAATCGAACCCGCGTTACCGGCGTGAGAGGCCGGTGTCCTAACCGCTAGACGATGGGACCTTAATCTTCGAAAAAGCTAACTTTGTTTGGGCCTGCGACGCGTGCCGCGAAGCCGGCTGGGGGACTAGGATTCGAACCTAGATAGCAAGTACCAGAAACTTGAGTCCTGCCCTTAGACGATCCCCCAAGGAGTTTTCCCAGAGGTGACCTGGGGGCCGGTACCCTATTCGAGCAGAATTCAAAGTCAAGCCTTCTCAGCTCGAGCGGGCCACGATTTTTCTGTCTCGAGCGCGATGGCGACGTCGCCGCGCCCGTTGCCCCTACACGGTCCGTGCCATTGTTGCGAATCTTGGGTTGACGTGGGGAGGCCCGACATTAGGTTCGCCCACCGATAGGTGGGCTTTGCGGGTGTGACCCCTCAGCCCACCGAACGAGTCAGAGTTCCAGAGCCGGGACTCGAACGAAGTTGCGACGCCGCCGTCGGCCGTCCGTACTCGGGCGGAACTACGCACGGGAAGGCGTACAAGGAGCACAGCACAAATGTCTGCCAAGGAAATCGTTTTCAGCCGAAGCGCCCGCGCCGCCGTCCGTCGCGGCGTGGACACCCTCGCCAACACCGTCAAGGTCACCCTCGGGCCGCGGGGTCGCAACGTCGTCCTCGAGAAGAGCTGGGGATCGCCGACCGTCACCAAGGACGGCGTGACCGTCGCCAAGGAAATCGAGATCAAGGACAAGCTCGAGAACCTCGGTGCCCAGATGGTCCGCGAGGTCGCCTCGCGCACGAGTGACAAGGCCGGCGACGGCACCACCACCGCCACCGTGCTCGCCCAGGCCCTCTTCGGCCGCGGCCTCCAGCTCGTCGAGGCGGGCCACAACCCGATGGCGCTCAAGCGCGGCATCGACGCCGGCGTCGAGAAGATGATCGAGGCCCTCAAGGAGATGAGCATCCCCACCGACGGCCACGCGCAGATCGCGCAGGTCGGTACCATCAGCGCCAACGGCGACGAGACGATCGGCAAGATCCTCGCCGACGCGATGGAGAAGGCGGGCAAGGAAGGCGTCATCACCGTCGAGGAGAACCAGACCTTCGAGACCGAGCTCGAGACCGTGGACGGCATGCAGTTCGACCGCGGCTACCTCTCGCCGTACTTCGTGACCAACCAGGAGAAGATGGTCGCAGAGCTCGATGACCCGCTCATCCTCGTGCACGAGAAGAAGCTCTCGAGCATGAACGACCTCATCCCCGTGCTCGAGCCCGTGGCCAAGAGCGGCCGCACGCTCCTCATCATCGCCGAGGACGTCGACGGCGAAGCCCTCGCGACCCTGGTCGTGAACCGTCTCCGCGGTGCCCTCAAGGTGGCTGCGGTCAAGGCCCCCGGCTTCGGTGACCGCCGCAAGGAGATGCTCAAGGACATCGCCATCCTCACCGGCGCGACCCCCTTCATGGAGGACCTCGGCCGCAAGCTCGAGAGCGCGACCCTCGAGGATCTCGGCACCGCCAAGCGCGTCGTGCTCGACAAGGACAACACCACCATCGTCGACGGTGCGGGCGACAAGAAGGAGATCGAGGGCCGCTGCGACTCCATCCGCAAGGCCATCGAGGACACCAACAGCGACTACGACCGCGAGAAGCTCCAGGAGCGCCTCGCCAAGCTCGCCGGCGGTGTGGCCGTGGTGAAGGTGGGCGCCATCTCCGAGGTCGAGATGAAGGAGAAGAAGGCGCGCGTCGAGGATGCCCTCTACGCCACCCGCGCGGCCGTCGAAGAGGGCGTCGTGCCCGGCGGCGGTGTTGCGCTTCTTCGCGCCAGCAAGGCTCTCGAAGGCCTCGAGTTCGGCGACGAGCGTGACTACGGCGTGAAGCTCCTCCGCAAGGTCGCGAGCGCGCCCCTACATCAGATCAGCGAGAACGCGGGCGAAGAAGGCACCGTCGTCGTCGACAAGGTCCTCCACAGCGAGGGGAACGTCGGCTTCAACGCGGCCACCGGTGAGTACACCGACCTCATCAAGGCCGGTGTGCTCGACCCCACCAAGGTGGTGCGCACCGCGCTCCAGAACGCCTCCAGCGTGGCCGGGCTCCTGCTCACCACCGAGGCCCTCATCGTCGAGAAGCCCAAGGCCGAGTCCGACGGCGGCGGCGGCGACATGGGCGGCATGGGCGGCATGGGCGGCATGGGCGGCATGGGTGGCATGGGCGGCATGGGCGGCATGATGTGATGCCCACCCCCGGGGGCCCCTCCAGCAGGGGGGGCACCCACCTCGCGGCGCCGCGCCCTTCCAGGGTGCGGCGCCGTCGCTTTGTCTTCGGTGCACGGCGGCTTTGACGCTCTTCGAAACCCGCGGCTAGACTTGGCCCCAATGCCAGGTGGGCGCGACTTCGGTGCCGGGGACGTCCTGTTCAGTGAAGGGGACGAGAGCGACGCGATGTTCGTCATCCAGAGCGGCGGCGTTCGTCTCCACAAGGCCATCGATGGCCAGGACACCACGGTGGCCGAGCTGGCCCCCGGCGACTTCTGCGGTGAGGTGAGCGTGGTCCTCGGCGGGCCGCAGCCCGTGAGTGCGACCGCCACGGCGCCGACCAAGTGCCTCGTGGTCAACGCCGACACCCTCGAGCAGATGGTCACCTCCGAGGCCGCCATCACGGTTTCGCTCATTCAGGGCCTCGCCAGGCGCGTACGAACGATGCAGAACGCCCTGGAGGTTCTCGCCCGTCGCGACAGTCAGGCCCGCATCGTGATGGCGCTCATCCGCCACTGCGAGAACGGGGAGCAGCGGCCCGATGGGGTCTGGATCCCCCGTCGCCTGACCGACCTCGCGAAGGAGGTCGCGGTCCCCAAAGCAGAGCTCGGAGAGGTCTCCAAGCAGCTCCTCAAGCTCAAGCTCCTTCGCAGCGAGAGAAACGGGATCCTGGTACCGGAGGTTTCCCGGTTGTATGACTTGGTGAAGTCAGGCGGAGGGTGAACAGCCTCCGCGTCGACCCCATGTACCGACCGACGTGTACGAGTGAGGGTGAATGAACGAGGGTGAATGGAGCTGAGGGTTCTGGGTTGTCACGGGGGCGAGACGCCGCGCCACCGTACGACGGCCTTCATGATCGACGACCGTGTCACCATCGACGCGGGCGCACTGACGAGCACGCTCGAGCTTTCGGATCAGACCAAGCTCGAGATGGTGATCGTGAGCCACTCGCACTTCGACCACATTCGCGACCTCGCCACCATCGCCGACAACCGTACCCAGCTCGGGGCAGCGCCGCTCACGGTGGCCGCGCCCGCCGCCACCATCCGTGAGCTGAAGGCGCATTTCTTCAACGACAAGCTCTGGCCGAACTTCGCGAAGATCCCGTCTCCCGAAGCGCCGTCGATCATCTACCGGGAGATCCCCCTCGAGAAGCCGACCAAGCTGCTCGACTACACGGTCACCGCCATCCCGGTGAACCACACCATCGACGCTGCGGGCTTCATCATCCGCGACGCCGAGGGGGCCATCGGTTTCTCAGGCGACACCGGACCTACCGATCGCTTCTGGGAAGTGCTCAACGCCGAGCCCAACCTCAAGGCGCTGCTGATGGAGGTGAGCTTCCCCAACGACCAGCAGGCCTTGGCCACCGCCAGCGGGCACCACACGCCCCAGACGCTCATCGCCGACCTCAAGAAGTTCGACGCGCGCGAGGACCTCGCGACGATGCTCTACCACATCAAGCCGCCCTTCCAGACCGAGGTCGAGAAGGAGTGCGCCAAGCTCAAGGGTGTGAATCTCGAGGTGCTCGGCCTCGGCGACGACTTCTCTCTCTGAGCGCGTCAGGCGCCGACGGGCTCGTCTTCGTCGGTCTCGGGGGTAGGCTCGGTCGAGGGGATGGACTCTTCGATCGCCTCCGCGCTCGCTTCGTCGGCGGG
>JAUHZF010000265.1 GCA_030426145.1 Polyangia bacterium | reverse complement strand
CCGGGCAGCTGGTCTTCGGACGCGCCCTCCTCGACAAGCTCAAGGTCGACGTCGATTTTCTCCAGGTGGGTGACTACAAGGGCGCCGAAGAGCCGTTCACGCGCAACAGCTCCAGCCCCGAAGCCCGCGCCTCGCTTCAGAACGCCCTCGGCGCCATCCGCGAGAGCTGGCTGAAGGCCGTGGCCGAAGGTCGCGGCAAGACAGCAGACGCCCTCGCCCTCGAGGACGGCCCCCATACGCCGAAGCAAGCGATGGCGCTGGGGCTCATCGATGCCGTCGGCTTCCCTTCCGAGGCGCGGGCCAAGGCGCTCGAGCGGGCAGGCGTCAACGGCTCTCGCGAGCGCTTCGGGGGCTTCGACGACGACCGGGGCGGCTTGGCCAACGTGTTGCGCGCGCTCGGCGGCGGCGCGGGGGGACCCGACGTCCCGCACGTGGCGATCGTTCACGCGACGGGCGCGATCGCCATGGCGTCCGGGGGCGGCCTGCTCGGGGGAAGTGATGGTATCGCGGCCCGTGACCTCGGCCCCCTCTTGGCCGAGCTCTCCGAGGATGATGCGGTGAAGGCGGTCGTGCTTCGGCTCGACTCGCCCGGCGGCTCCGCCCTGGCTTCCGACCTGCTGTGGAAGGAGCTGATGGAGCTGCGCGAGCGAAAGCCCCTCATCATCAGCGTGGGCGGCATGGCCGCCAGCGGCGGCTACTACATGGCCTGCGCAGGCACGAAGATCGTCGTCGAGCAGAACGCCATCATCGGATCCATCGGCGTCGTGGGGGGAAAGCTCTCGTTCGCACGGAGCCTCGCCGAAGTGGGGATCTCGGTAGAGAACGTGCCCGCGGTCGAAGGCGGCACCACCCGCTCGCTCTACGGCTCTCCCCTCACCGCATGGGACGAGCCCACGCGAAAGAAGGTCCGTGCCTCCATCGCCGAGGTCTACGACCTTTTCCTCGAGCGCATCACCACGGGGCGTGACCTCGACAAAGCCGACGTCGAACCCTACGCCGCGGGGCGACTCATGGGCGGCCAGCAGGCCGTCGATGCCAAGCTGGCCGATGAGGTGGGAGGTCTCCAGCGAGCCATCGACCTCGCGGTCGAGCTCTCTGGAGAAGGGGCAGACATCCCCGTCGAGCTCCATGGGGGCGAGGGAGGCCTGGCCGACCTCTTCGGAGCCAAAGCCGAAACCCCCAGCCGAACCGAGCTGAGGCTCGAGCTCGAACGTGAGGTCCAGCGCCGCGTCACGCAGCTCTCGATGGGACCGTGGATCGCCCTGCGCCCCGAGCTGGAGACCTACCTGGCCAGCACCCTTCCGCTCCTCGGGCGCGAAAGGGTCCTCGCGGCACTTCCGTATGCGCTCACCATCCGCTGACCGGCGAAATCCCATCCTATTCGGCGCCCGACGCCGGTTTTGCTACGCTCGCCGCGCCAAGCTGCGGGGCCCATGACCGACCATCATTCGCCACCTTCGAGCCTCACACGGGCCTTCGAGCTCGACACGGTGCGCGACGTCATGCTCTTGGAAACCGAGGAGCAGCTGCGCATCGAGCCCATTCCACGCCACGAAGGTGCCGTGGCCGCGCTCGCGCTCGTCGAAGGGCAGATGCGGCTGGCCCGCCTCGAGGACGACGTCGAACGCGAACGGGAACTCGCACTCACGGTCTCACGTGAGCACTTCGAGCGAGCGCTCGACGTCGATCTCGCGGTTCAGCTCCTCCATCGGGCCCTCGAGATCGAAGACGACCGCGAGCTCCGCCGCCACCTCGCGGCCCAGCTCAGCACGATGGGTCGGCACATCGAGGCGGGTCACGTCCTGCGCGATGGCGAACCGACCGATTCGGACGACGTCTACGACGCCTGGCTCGCGAGCGGCGGGGCCTATGCCCGCTCGGGCGACGCCGACGAGGCCGTCGCGACGTTTCGCGAGGCGGCGATGGCGCTCCCCGACTCGGCAGGCGCCTACGAGGGCATCGCCGCCATGGCCTACTGGGCGTCGGACCTGGTGGCTCCCGAGCGAGCCGCCGACGCCTTCCTCGAAGCTGCGCGCCGATACCCGACCGGCTCCGACGCCGAGCAGCTCGCCATCATGCGAGCCGTCGAGGTGGCCCCCGCCTACGCCCGCGCCGCCGAAGCCTTGAGCCGTCGGCTCCATACCTCGGGTCGCAGCGCGGAGAGCGACGACGTCTGGCGGCGCTACGGGCATGCGAGTGGACACCAGGTCGAGGTGGCCCAGCGCCGTGCAGACGACGCCAAGGAGCGGGGCGACTGGGGCACCGCGCTTGCCGCAGCGTTCGAGGCGGGGGTGGCATCGTTTCTCCAACGCCGTGGCACCGACTCCACACTCGCCCAACTCACGGGCACCGAGGGGTTGCACCGATGGCTCGACGAGCATCGCCTCGGCGATGGCCCGACCGATCTTCGCGCGCTCTTGAGCCTGCCCGAGCGCGAGGCAGGGGTGCGCGGCCAAGAGCTACTCGACATCGCCGAGCTCTACGAAGGCGAAGGAAAGGCCATCTTTCTCGTGCTCGCGAGCGATGCCTTCAGCGAGCAAGGCGATCACGACCGCGCGGTGGCCGCAGCGCGAAGCGCCGTACGGCTTGCGCCATGGAGCTCCGTGGCTCAGGCGGCGCTGCTCGATCGAGCCGACCACCCGCGGGTCGAGCTAGGCGAGCTCGAGGTGGCCATCGGCGCCGTTCCCGGCTCGGCTGGACGCTTCCTCAATCTCGCCGAGCGCTACATGGCAGCGGGTCAGCACGCAGTCGCCTTCGCCTGGCTCAAGCGGGTGGTGGCCCTGCGCCCCGGCGACCGCGACGCGATCGCCATCCTGCTGGAACGCGCGGCCGACACCACGCCCTCCGCCTATGCGGAGGCGGTCACGCTGGCCATCCGCGACCAACGCCCCTGGCGCGACCTGTCACCACTTCTCACGCGCGCCCTCGATCGGCTTCTGAGCCTCGACTCCGAGCTCGCGCTCGAAGTTGCGCACCGCGTGCTGAAGACGGTCGGGCCCGGCGACGAACCCCTCTTTGCGGCCATCATGAAGGTCGCCGAGATGGGCGACGACCCACTGCTCGCTCTGGGCGCCACCCTCGGCCGCGCGGTGGGAGACGAGGTCCCCGACGATCAGCGCGGCGACGTGTACGTCGAGGCATGCTCGCGGTCGCTCGCACTCGGGGATCCGGCCGCTGCTGCCGTGCACCTCTCTCGCGCTGCAGCCCACGGGGTGAGCGACGATGCCATCGAGAGGCTCGGCCCCGACGTGCGCCGAGGGCTCGAACACCTGCCGGATGGCGAGCGCTCCGATGCCATGCTGTCCCTGGCTCGCGCCGATGCATGGGCCTCGGAGCTCCACAGTCTCGAAGAAGCGGTGATGGCGTGGCGACGTCTCGGCGCCCTCCGCTTCGACCTCGCGGAAGACGTCGCGGGCGCGGACGAGGCCTTCTTTGCCGCCTGCTCCCTCGAGCCCGACCAGGGCCCGTACCGCTACGCCCAAGACCTCGTGCAGCGGGCGGGCGCAACCGACGCCCTCCCCCGAATCGTCGAGCGCGCCCTCGCAGTGGAACAAGACGGCAACTACGCCCTCTGTGGCCGCCTCTACGCCGCGACCGCCCGCCTCGCCGCCGACGAGCAGATCCTCGATCTGGCCCTCGACGCGGCCGTCGCCGCCGTCCGCATCGATCCCAGCCGCGGCGACGCGGTGGCCATCGTAGAGAAGATCGCCGCCGCCGAGGAGCGAGGCCTCACCGCGCTCAACTTCGTCTACGACACGCTCGCTGAAGCGGCACTGGGCCGGTACGGCTTCCGAGCCGCCCACTATCGCGCTGCGCGACAGCTCGAGAAGTTCGGCGCCTTCGGCGATGCGCTGCGCCACGCGGTCCTCGCTTTCGAAGCCGTTCCCAGCATCGGGGCCAGCTTTCAGATGCTGCTGCGACTCGCGGTCAAAGCAGGTGACGAAGACGCGGCCATGAACGCGCTCGTGGCCGTGGCCTCCGCCCAGCCCGCCGAGGGCCAGATCGCATGGTTGGTTCGAGCCGCCGAGGTGGCCAAGCGGAGCCCCGCCTCCGCCGAGCTGCGCATCGAGCTCCTCCTCCGAGCCCTCACCATTCGGCCCCGGGTCGAGATTGTCGAAGCCCTCGAAGAAGCCGCGACGCCACTCCCCGAACACAGCCTCGTTCGCGAGCGCCTGCACCGCGCCGTGCAGTCGACCCTCCCTCGACTCGAAGACCGCCGCGATACCCCCATCGCGGTCGCGCTCGCGCGGCTCTCCGCGCAAGCCATCCAGCGGCCGAAAGCTGCCGTCGATGCCGTGCTCCGCGCGGCCGACCTCGACCCGCACGACAGCGACTTCACGCCCATTCTCGACGCCATCGACGCGATCGCGGTGGACCGGGTTCTGGCGCGCCGCCTCCTCGACGAGCTCAACGACCGCCGCGCGGAAGCCGAGCGCCCCTTCGCCACCTCACTCCGTGAGCTCACCTCTCGCCTGTATCTGGCCCTGAGCGACATGCCGCCTGCGCAGTCGAGCTCGGCTCCGGCCCACGAGAGCACGCCTGTCGCCCAGGACAAGACGTCGAGCGCGGCCCCCGTCGCCTCCTCCCCGCCGGCTTCGTCACCGCCGGACGAGGTCGATGAAGATGAGCTGACCTTCGTCGAGGTCGTCGACGCCCCCGACGGAGGGGAGGTGCTCGACATCGAGTCGACCACCGTCGCCGACGACGAAGCCCACGCGATTCAGAGCGTCGCAGCCGAGGTCGAGGTCGACGATGAGGCCCCCGAAGCCGACGTGTTGGCCACGGCTGGGCTCGACTGGAGCCACGAACCCGAGGTCCGCGCGCCCGAGGCCACCGAGGCCGCCGAGGACGAGGGGTGGTCGACGGCCGTCACCCAGATCCCACCGGCCCCTCCGAAGGCTTCGACCGAAGATCCCATCTACAGCGCCGTCACCCTCCAGCCCCCACCTCCCGACGAGCCGGGTCCCGGTCACGAGTACGTCCCTACCGAAGAGGAAGCCGCGGAGGCAGAGACCTTCGTCCCCGACGAGGCCGACCTCGGCGAGCCCGCCGAGCCGGTCGATGAGCCCCCGGTCGCCAGCGAGTACGAGGTCCAAGAAGAGCACGACCAAGCCGAGTTCCACCTCGAGCCTGAGAACCGTGATCCGGTGGTCGAGGCCGAAGAGGTGGAGCTGGAAGCTGAGCTCCTCGAGGCGATCGACGCCCACGTCGAAGAGGAGTCGGCACAGCTAGGCCCTCCCGAAGAGACCCCGGAGCCACCCCCGGTGGACGCATCGGAGTCCTCGTCGCGGATCGACTTCAGCCCGCAGTCCGAGCAACGCGCTCGAGAGAAGGGCGACCACGGAGCCATCGCGGAGATGCTCGCGGCCCGCGCTCGAGCCACCGACAACCTCGACCAGCGGCGGCTCATACGACTACGCCGCGCCGCGGTGCTCGAGCAACGGTTGGGACGCCTCGACGATGCCTGCGCCGAGCTCGAGCGCATCCTCGAGGAGGCGGGCGAGGACCCTACGGCCCTGCGCTACCTCGCCGACCTGTCCGACCGACAGCGCCGGCACGCGAGAGCGGCCAAGCTCTGGTTGCGCGCCTCCCAGCAGGCCACCGACCTCGAGGAGAAGCTGCGCGACGTGACGCGGTGCTGTAGTTCGCTGGTGGCAGCCGGCCGCCCCGAGACCGCGCGTCGCCTCATCGATGCGGCGCGTGGCCTGCCGCAGTCTCCGCGCATGCTCGAGCTCCGCGTCGAGGTGGCCGAGCAGCTGGGAGACCTGAAAGCCAAGGCCGAGGCAGAAGCGGAGCTAGCGGCATTCGACGTTCAAGCCGTGCACGACGAAGAGGAAGAGCTGCCCGACGTGCCCCCAGCCGAGCCGGAGCTTGGGTCTGGCCTCGGGCCGCGGCGACTCATCCGTCGTAGCGAGCGCCCGCGCATCCGGCGAGAGCGAAGAGACAGCAATCGGCGGATCTTTCGCGTGACGGGCGCTCCGCCTCCGATGGACGACGATGCCGACCGAAGCCCCGCCGAGGTCCTCGACGGCTGTCGCATGCAATACGTCGAGCGCGGTCCTGGCTCACCCCGCGAGGCCAAGCGTATGATCCGCCGGCTCCGCTCCGTGGGACCTGCGGTCAGCGACGAGGACCGCGACCTCTACACGTATCTCCTCGTCGAATGCCTCGACGCCGCACAGGGCACCGGCGCCGCGACCCACGCCCTGCAACAGCACTGGGAGAACAGCGGCGGGACCCCGCTCGTGACGCTGGCCGTCGCCGACCGCCTCGTCCGGCGCAACGATCTTCGTCCCGCGCTGCAACTCTACCGGCGCACGTTCGATCGCGACCTCCGCGGCGTGCGCAGCAACGGCGCCGTCGCGCTTCAGGCCGCCGAGCTGGCCCAAGAGCTCGGCGATGGCGCAGCGGCCCAACGCTACTTGCGCATCGCGGCCCACGATCACGAGGTACGCCCCGCGGCCGAAGTTCGACATGCGACCTGGTTCCCGGGGTCGCCGCGATTGCGGCCCGCGACCGAGCCTCCTCCCGCCGTGGTTCGAGGCAGCACCGGCCTTCGGTGGTCATCCGGTCCCTCTCCCGCTGCGCTCTCGAGTGACGAGGACGAGGTGATGCCGGGCTCGCGAACGCCCACCGACCGTCCTCGAGCCAAGGAGGAACACGGCTCCTCCTCTCCGGGACGCGGGAGCGACGCGGGCCAGCTCGAGAAGCTCGCCCTCGACGACGACCTTCAGGTGCGCGGCGACACCGATGCCCCCCCTCCGATGGCATCGACTCCATCGGACGCAAACAGCTTCAACTTTGCGAATCCGCCGACGTTCCCCGAGCTCGCCTCCGTCGATGAAGAAGCCCTGTTCCGAGAGCTCATCGATGGCAACTTCGAAGCTGGCAACGCGCTGGTCACCATCTACCAAGGCGATGGGCCGAGCCGCAGTCGCGATGTACTGGCCGTGCGCCGCTACCAGGCCCGGCTCCGTCGCGGCGACCGGCGCGCGCTCGACCTGCTACGCGAAGCGGCCCTGGCCGACAGTGCCACCGCCTATGCACGCGCCATCGAGCACGTGGCCGCCGCGTTCGACCCCCAGCGCCCCTCGATCATCCCTCCTCCGCTCGACCAGCTGACGCCGCAGCCAGAGGCCACGAGCCGGCTCCTCTTCGGCTCGCTCGACGCCACGGTGAACGAGGCCGTGGGTCTGATGTGGGAAGCCGGGGTGATGCGGCGGGAGATGTCGGACTACGACTTCACAGGCATCGACCGTGTGCCTCCCGTAGGAACCACGCCCCTCGGCAAGGTCTTCGCGTCGCTGAGCCGACTGCTCGACCTCGGTGGCGTTCGCCTCTTCCACCGCGCGCGCACCACGGGACGGCTTCGGTCACGCGTCGCCCTCGTCTCCCCCCTCGCAGCCATCATCAGCGGCACGGTCGAGGATGTGACGCCTACGGTTCGATACACCATCGGAAGCGCGCTCGCAGCGGCTTCGCCCCGCATGTCCCTGGTCGAAGGGCTCGAGGAGCGCGATGCCCGGACCCTCATCGCTGCCCTTCTGGCTGGCTTCGGGCCGGTGTCGGATGGCTCGATGGCCGAGTCGACCCAGGAGCAGATGCGCCTCGCCGAGGACCTGTGGCACCTCATCCCCGCCGGGGCCGATCGACGACTCAGGGCCATCTGCGACAACGCCGCCGCAGTCACCTACGACGTCGCCCAGACGAACGCCCGCCGCGCTCGTCGCAGGGCAGGCCTCTTCGCCTGCGGCGACCTCGTCACCGCCATCGCACAGACGATGCAAGAGCTCGAGCTGCGGACCTCGCGCCCCCTACGTGGACAAGACGCGCTGAGGGACGTCTGCAGCTACCCCGAGATCGCCGATCTCTTCGATCTGGCCATCCTCCCAGAGTTTGCCGAGGTACGGTGGCGCACTGCGTAGCTGCGCTACAATGGTGAGGCGCGCCGGCGCACCCTGACAGCAATGTCCGCCTTCATCGCTCCAACAGCTCGGCAAGCTCGCCACATCCTTGAGGTGGCATGCTCTTCGCTTGCGCTCATGGGCGTCATGGTGGGCAGCAGCGCGTGCATCGTGCTCGGTGAACCGCAGTATCGTGAGCCGGAACAGACGGCCCCGCGGGTGACGCCACTCACCCGCCCCGAGGAGCTCATCACCGAGCTCTCGGAGCCGGACGGCAGCTGGCTCGTGCCCTTCCGGGTCGCCATCGAGAGCGAAGACGCCGGCGAGAAGGTCGAGCTCGTCCTCCTCAGGAACTTCGGCGGCGGACCGGCGGAGGGACGCCCCTACGAGGAGTCGGTGCGTGTCGGCGACCTCGAGCCGGGCACCCTGCGCGACGGAAAGCGCGCCGTCACCCTCGAGTGGTTCGAGACGGGGGCCAACGGACGAGACTACGACTGCGCGGCGATCACACTGCTCGCCACCCACGCCTACCGCGGTGGGACCGGCTCCGACTTCTACTGTCCGGCCGATCCCGACGACGTCGACACCGTGACCTGGCTCGTGCTGCGCTGTCGTGCCTTCGACGATGCTTGCTCCTTCGATCTGTGTGCGGATGCGAAGGCCGACAAACCCAACTTCTGCGACCCGCCCATCGAGGAGGCGAACTGACGTGAGCCGCCTCGCCACAGTGGCCGCCATGCTCGCCGTAGCGTCCTTCGGATGTGGGTTGCCACTCGGCGACGAGCCCATCCCGACGTCCAACCGTTGCAGTGACGACAGTGATTGTGGGAGCGACGGGAAGTGCCTCGTCGAGCAAGCGATCTGCGTGAGCCAGACGGCCGAGCTCGACGAGCTCACGGTCGAGATCTTCGTGCCCTCCGGCGGTCCCAACGAGACCGGAACCAGCAGCATCATCACGCTTCCGGCCCTGAAGAGCGAAGACCCCAACGGTCTCATCGTGCAGCGCGATCTCACCACCAATCGCTTCTACGAGGTCACCGGCCGCCTCCAGGTCGACGACGACAAGTGCGCCCCCCTCGCGCGTGCAGACGGTTTATTTCCCATCACCCTCGAGCTGCGGCCCGCCGCCACCCTCACCGGCCTCTCGCTCCAGAGCTTTGGTCAAGGCTCGACGCCGCAGCAGGGCGAGGTGCTCATCAACGTGCCCGAGGGGCTGTACGACATCACGCTGCGGCCCGACAGCACCACCAGCATGCCCGACGAAGCGTCCAACGCATGCGTCTTGCCTCCGGCCCTCTTCACCAACCAGCGCATCGAAAACGACTTCGATATCAACCTCGGCGTGCTGAGCCCGGTGCAGCACCTCGGCCAGGTCCAGGGCCTCGATGTGGAGGGTTGGCTGGTCGACCTCATCGACGGCGACAGCGGACGGCCCATCTCCAACGTGACCACCCTGGGCGAAGGCGCGCCCATCGAGAGCGGCGGGCCCATCGTGACCGAGTACTCGCTTCGCTACTGGCAGGAGGTCGTCGACAGCAACGACGGCACGGCTTTCCTTCGCCTACGTCCCCCCGATGACCTCCAGGGCACGGGCTACCCCACCATCTTCAACGCGCTTGAGCTGGAGGCGGCCTTCAACCTCGAGAAGCTGAATGGCGCCAAGCAGATCCGGGTCCAAGCGAACGTCGTCGATGGCAACGAGGGCCTCTCGGCCCAGGTCGTCATCCAGAGCGTGCGCTTCCTCGACGGCGAGATGGGAAGCACCGTGTTCTACAAGCAGCAGATCCCCACCGACGACGATGGGGTGCTCGACATCAGCCTGTTCACCGGGACCTATACCTTCACGGCCATCCCCGACAACCCCGCCTTCGCCGCGACCGAGCTCACGGTCGAGCTCGGCGACAACGATCTCGGGGGCAAGACGCTGGTCCTGCAACCCAAGACCCCTGTGCAGGGCACCGTCAGCACGTCGAGCGGCGCTCCCGCCTTCGGCCTCGCGGTCAGCCTAGCCACCGTGAATACCCGTCCGACCAGTTTCGTCGCGTCGAGGCTCAGCCCTCTGCCGAGCTCGACGGTCAGCACCAACGTGGTGACCGACACCGACGGGGGGTTCTCGTTCGAGGTCCCGCCTGGCCAGTACGACCTCTCGGTGCGGCCCCCGAACGAGAGTGCCCTCCCCTGGGCCGTGCTCAGCCGGCTCACCGTGGACAAGTCGACCCCCGCGCTCGACCTGTCGCTGTCCAACCCCGTCCTGCTTTTTGGTCGCGTGCGCTCGGGCGACAACGGCGACCCCATTCCCGGCGCCGTCATTCGCGTCTGGACCCAGCGCATCAACCCTGAGAGCGACGAAGGCCCATCGGTGTTTCAAATCGGGGAGGCCACCGCCAACGGAGACGGCGAGTACCAGATCGTGCTCCCCTCGTCCCTCAACGACGCCCTCGCGGTGCCCTGACCTCTGGTGGGCACGCGACCGGACCAGTAAGCTGACCCCCTATGGCCAAACGCGCGCCCGAGGACGACCTCGCCGCCAGCCTCCACGAGGCGACCAATGCCATGACGGTGGTCGTCGGGTGGATCGAGCGCGCGCAACAGGCCGATGACGATGCCACCCGGCAGGTGGCGCTTGCCCGTGCGGCGGGGTACGCGCGGAGAGCTCGAGACGGCATGCGGCACGCCATCGGCGGCGACACGCCCGAGCCGGGCCCAGAGGCCGCGGTGGAGGTCGCACGGCGTGTGCTCGACGACCTCGCCCTCGAAGCTCAGCGCGAGGCCGTCCAGCTCGGGATGGAAGGAGGCAGTGAGGCGTGGCTGTCGGCCCCTCACCGGGTCTGGCAGATCCTCACCAACCTCACGCTCAACGCCATCGCCATGACCCCACCATCGCGCGCTGTGCGGCTGAGCTGCCACACGGAAGACGACATGGTCGTTTTCGATGTACGCGACGAGGGCCCGGGCGTTCCCGAGCATCTTCGAGCGGATCTCTTCGCGGGGGGCCGCAGCGAACGACCGGGAGGAACCGGCATCGGCCTTCGGCACGCGCACGAGCTCGCCAAGCGGCACGGGGGCGCTCTCGCCCTGATCGACCACGACGGCGAAGGAGCTCAGTTCCAGCTGCGCTGGCCCACCACGGCCCCCATCCCGTCGCGAACGCCTCCGCCGAGTCAGCCTTCGCCCGCGACGGCTCGCCTCGAGGGTGCACGCGTGCTCATCCTCGAGGATGATGACGCGGTGGTCGAGCTGCTCGAGCTGAGCCTCCAGGCCAAAGGCGCGGCCGTGACCGCGGTGCGCGACGCCGCCGGCCTCGACGCCGAGCTGGATGCTACGCAGAGCGGCTACGACGTTCTTCTCGTGGACCTCTCGCCCCTCACCGAACAGAAGGGCGGCGTCGTCACCGAAGACGAAGGACTCGACCGCGCGCTCGAAAAAGCCCGGCATTTGAACCCGGGGATCGGGGTGGTCGTCATCTCCGGCAGCGTGACCGTAGCCCCCCGTGACGACATCGTCTGGGTGCGAAAGCCCTTCGCCCCCAAAGAGATCGTGCAGGCGATCGCACAGCAACGTAAAGACCGCGCTTGACTTCGCCAGCCACCCAAGTAGATCTACGCGCCCTGGGTGCCATCGCACCCCCCTCGCGAAGGTGGCGGAATTGGTAGACGCGCTAGCTTGAGGTGCTAGTGGCCGCTTTGGCTGTGGGGGTTCAAGTCCCCCCCTTCGCACAATCTTCGAAACGGTCGCGCAGCCCACGCTCACTGCCGACCGACGTCGCCCCCTCCAGCCGTGTGACGGAAGCTGGGTCGCGGGCGTGGCGCGAGAATCTGCTGCCAAGCTCCAGGTTGGGTGGCTAGACTCTGGGCCACCCGGAATATGGTCGAGGACGACGAGGTGATGCCGCGCAGCAGGCCGCCCGCGACCAAGCGAGCGGCTGCCATCGGTGAAGCCAAAACCATCGCGGCCTCGACCGTCGAGGGCGACGCCGACACGCTCGACGCCGGTCTCGCCGCAGCCGACACGATGGACGCGGTGGGCGCGACCCTCGCGGACGACGTCGATCCGGCCGCGGCGACCCACGACGAAGGCGACACCCTGGACGTCGGCGCCGAGGACCCGCCCAGCGACAGGTCCATCGACGACACCATCGACGCGGTCTACGCCGGCGTGGCCCCCACCGATGTCACGGCGGGCCACGCCTCGGGCCCGCGCCCCACCTCGTGGCGTGAGCGGCTCGGCCGTGAGGTCCCTGGCCGCTACGAGGCCCAGGGCGTGCTCGGCGAAGGCGGCTTTGGTCGCGTCATCGAGGTGTTCGACACCTATCTCGACCGCGTCGTCGCGTTGAAGCAGCTACGCGTCGACGCGGACGGGTCGCCACGATCCAGTCGGGGCATCGAGCTCCGCTTCGAGCACGAGGCGCGCATCACCGGGAAGCTGGAGCACCCGGGGATCCTGCCCGTGTACGAGCTCGGCCGTCGGGCCGCCGACGGGTCCCTTTACTACGTGATGCGAAAGGTAGACGGCCGCACGCTGCTCGCCGCCCTCGAGGAAGCCGAGGACTTGGCCGGTCGCCTCCACTACCTCCCGCACTTCCTCGCGGCCTGCAACGCCATGGCCTACGCCCACGCATGCGGCGTCATCCATCGCGACCTCAAGCCCGACAACGTCATGGTCGGCCCCTTCGGCCAGACCCAGGTGGTCGACTGGGGGCTCGCGAAGGTCCAGGGCGAGGACGACCTACAAGGGCCGATGCTCAGTGAGGGACTTCAGGAGCTACAGAACGAAGAGAAGGCCCAGACGCTCGCCGGCGCCGCCCTCGGCACGCCCAGCTACATGCCGCCTGAGCAGGGCCTGGGCTTGCTCGACGAGATCGACGCCCGGTCCGACGTCTATGCGCTTGGTGCCGTCCTGTACCGCATCATCGCGGGTCGACCGCCTGTGGATGGCCCCACGGCAGGCGAGATCATCCTTCGCACCATCGATGGAGACATCGAGCCCCCCACCGAGCACGAGCCGGACTGCCCACCCGAGCTCGCAGCCATCGCCATGCGTGCCCTCAGCACGCTACCAGACGATCGCTACGAGGACGCCAGCGCCCTCGCAAGAGACGTCGAAGCGTTCCTCGATGGCGGCCTCGTCGGCGCTCATCGCTACTCAAGCAGTCAGCTTCTCGGGCGTTGGTTGCGTCGGCGGTGGCCCGTGCTGGTCGCCCTCGTCGCCGGCGTGGTGCTGATCGTGACCGCGCTCCAACTGCGACGACGCGAGCTTCGTTCGATCGACGCCGAGCGTCAGGCCCTCGCCGCCGACGCCGAGGCCACCCGCCGGCAGACGATCATGGACCAAGTAGAGGTCATCCTCGCGGATGCCGAAGGCGGCGCGACCGAACCACGTTGGCTTCAGACCTATGCCTTCCGCATCGGCAACCTCGACGAGCCGGTGGCCCGCGAAGCTTTGGTCGCCCGTCTAGAGCAGGCCCTAGGGCACCCCATCCCCGAAGTGCGACAGCTGGCCGCCCGGGCCCTCAGCGGGATCCGGACCGACGCCTCTCTCCAGGCCCTCACAGCCCGTCTCGCCGTCGAAACCGAAGAGCGGGTGAGCGTCGAGATC
>JAUHZF010000264.1 GCA_030426145.1 Polyangia bacterium | reverse complement strand
ACTCCGCGGAGTCGCGGAGCTCCGGTGGTCGTCATGGCTGCCGAGACGACTGCGCGACGTCGTCGCAGACGTGTACGGAACCATGCGCATGGAATCATTCGTGTTTGGCAACTCCGCGGAGTCGCGGAGCCTCGGTGGTCGTCATGGCTGCGGAAGACGACTCCGCGTCGTTGTGGATGTACGCGAAGCTCAGGTGCCTAGAATCGTTCGTGTTTGACGACTCCGCGGAGTCGCCCCGGGCAGAGCCTAGGTTTCGACCTCCAGGTGGCGTTGCCAGTAGCCCACGTCCAACCACTGGCCCTCCTTGATGCCGACCTTCTCGAAGTGGGCCACCTTCCGCATGCCCATCTTCTCGTGCAGCGCGACGCTCGCATCGTTGGGGAGGGCGATCCCTCCGATGACGACGCGGGTGTTCGTCTTTTTGAGCTCGGCGAAGAGAGCGCTGTACAGGGCGGTGCCCAGGCCACGACCTCCTTGGTCGGGGGCGAGATAGACACTGATCTCGACGGTGAAGCGGTAGCCGACGCGCGACTTCCAGGGCCCGGCGTAGGCGTAGCCGATGATCCGCTCGGACTCCGTCAGCACCAGCCACGGGAGGCCGGCAGCCTGAACCGATGCCACTCGGCTCGCCATCTCATCGGCCGACACGGCCACCTCTTCGAAGGTGGCCAGACTGTGGAGCACGAAGTGGTTGTAGACGGCCGCGAGCCCTTCGGCATCACCGGCGACGGCAGAGCGAATCCGTGGCTCCTCCATGGCGTCGAGAATTGCCACGACCGCGGTGGGGAGGCTACGGGGAGGAGCGCGTGTCAGCGGGGTCAGGGGCCGCAGGCGGCGAGCGGTCCGGTGGCGAGGTAGAGCAGGGTGTTGCCCGGACTGGCGGTGCCGGGCTGCCAGCTCAGGCCATCGTCGCTGTAGTAGAAGCTGTCGCCGTTGCCGCTGATCCCCACCCAGGTGCCGCTCGCACCGCGGGCGATGAGGTCGATGGTGACCCCATTGGGCAGGGACTGTGTGATCCACTGCTCGCCGTCCGCCGAGGTCGCGATCTGGTTGCCGCCGGCCACGACGAATTGGCCGTCGGCGTAGATGGGACGGCGCGCAGGGTCGACGCCGGACTGGCCGGCGGAGAGACCGGTGCCGTCGGCGAGCACGAGCCCACAGGTGTCGCCGTCGTGGCCGACGGATAGGAGGCGCCCCCCGCCGGCGACGAGGCCGCCTTCGAATCCGAGGTGACCGTGGCGGTCACCCTGACAGCTGGGGACCTGGATCCAGCTGGCACCGTCTTGGAGGTAGACCTCACCGTCTCCTCCGAACGCCCAGTGGTTGCCGTCGGCGGCGAGCGCCGTGCGAGCGTGGTTCAGGGGGGCGGGGCTGGAGAGCTCGGTATCTTGCCAGGTGCGGCCTCCGTCGGTGGAGCGAGCGGATCGCCCTCCGCCGAGCGCCACGAAGGCGCCGTCTGCGTACGACACTGAGGTGTAGGTTGCGCCGGGGATGGTGACCTCGTCCCACTGGGCACCATCTTCAGACACCCAAGCGGTGCTCGGAGTGCCCCATCCGCTCAGGAAGACGAAGGCTCCGTCCCCATAGGCGAGGTGTTTGGGGCTGTAGGTCTGGTGCCAGTCGTCCTGCGCCTCGTCTGCGACCTGCTGGTCGGCGATCCAGGTGCGGCCTCCGTCGCAAGACACGACGCGGCGACCGCCGAAGCCGACGGCGACGAAGGCCTCCACGCCCGTGACGCCACCGCCCCCTGCGCCGCCGGTGCCGGTGGTCGCTCCGCCGGTGCCCGTGGTGGTGCCCGCGCCTCCGGTACCTGCACCCGTGGTGCCGGCACTGGTGCTGCTGCTGGGGCCGTCGTGGCCGGGGTCGGAGCTGCAAGCTGCTGCTACGAGAGCGATTAGGACGGAACCGATTCGGAGGAACGACACGGCATCATCGTCTCGCAATGTGCGTGCCGCGGCCAGGTGATTGGATCTGCGTCGCGTGTTGCCGACACGTTTCCCATCGTCTCCGGGGACGTCACCGTGGCCTTTGGTGCCACCCGCGGGGACGTCTGGCGTACGGCCCTCAGGGGGTCATGCAACACTGGCGACGGGCCTTCCCGACGGGTGACAGCACCAGTGGTCCGCGCTAACCAGCGAGCACTATGTCCCCGGAAGAGCTCCGCCGGCTTTCTCGCCCAGAGTTGATCGAGCGCGCTGAAGCGCTCGGGATCCCGCGACCCAAGACGCTCACCACTGGGGAGTTGGTCGACGAGATCCTGACGCGGACGGCGCCGCCGGGGACGGCGCGCCGGGGTTGGCTGGGCAAGGCGCGCGATCTCGTGGCTGCAGTCGTCGAGCGTGGCCTGCATCTGCCCGAGGCGGCGCGCGTGCTTCGCGCCACCCAGCGCCGTGCGCCGGCCCCGCCCCCACCGTTGCCGACGGTGACCCTCGCGGAGATCTACGCGGCGCAGGGGTACTTCGGAAAGGCCGTGACCGTGCTCAACGAGGTCCTGCGTCGTGAGCCGGAGCATGAGGAGGCATCGACGCTTCGGGCACGGTTCGCCGGTCGCATGAGTGAAGCGGAGCGCGAGGAGCTCGGGGTCGATGCGTCGGGAGCCGAGCTCCCGTCCGATGAGGCAGAGACGGATGAGACGGCTGCGGCCGATGAGGCAGCGGGGACGGTCGAGGCCACCGCGGCGGACGAAACCACTGCGGCCGATGAGGCCAAAGCGCGTGACGACGCAGCGGTCGACGACATGCCTGCGACCCCGGACACGGAGGAAGTGGCGGCCGTAGCCGAGTCGGAGTCTGCGGAGACTGCTCGTGCGGAGACTGCTCGTGCGGAGTCTGCGGAGACTGCTCGTGCGGAGTCTGCGGAGACTGCTCGTGCGGAGTCTGCGGAGACTGCTCGTGCCGAGTCTGCTCGTGCCGAGTCTGCTCGTGCCGAGTCTGCTCGTGCCGAGACTGCTCGTGCGGAGACCGCTCCTGCGGAGACTGCTCGTGCGGAGACTGCTCGTGCGGAGACTGCTCGTGCGGAGACTGCTCGTGCGGAGACTGCTCGTGCGGAGTCTGCGGAGACTGCTCCTGCCAGCGAGGTGAGCGATGTGGTCGTCATCGAAGCCGAGGCCCCTGCCGCGGCGGTAAAGGTGAAGGCATCCGACGAGCGGCCCGTGGGGGCGCGTCCGGCCGAGAAGAAGGTGGCGCCTCCGGATACCATCGAGACGCCCCCCAAAGCCGCACCAGTCCCCCAAACGCCAGCCCCCAAGGCCGAGAACCCCGAGGGCAAGGCCAAGGACGTCCCACCGCCGGCACCGTCGTCGAGCGAGTCGATGGTGGTCGAGGTGCAGGCCGAGGCGGAGCTCGAATCGCGTGAGACGGTGCCCCCGACGACGCCCGCCGGGACTGCCGTGGCCGAAGAGTCCGACGACGACGGTCTTTACGACCTCGACGATGTGGTTGGACTCGCGGTGGATAGCCACACCGTCTACGCGTACTGGGAGGTCCGCCCCACCACGTTTGCCAAGGCTCGATGGAGCGCCCCCGACGCGCGGTTGGTGGTGCGGGTATTGGTCGCAGGCGGAGGCTTGACCGCGCACGGCGGGCGCGAGGTCGAGACCCGTGACATCGCCGTCGACGAGCTGGTGGGGGATACGTTCATTCGCGGGCTACCGGGAGCCGCGGAGATCCGCCTTTGCGTCGGCATGTTGAGCGACGCCGGCTTCACGCCCATCGCGGTGGCACCGGAGCTGTCGACGCCACGGTCGCTGCGCGACGAGCCCGCCGCGGCACCGTCGGTCTTGCCGGCCGCGATGGCGCAGACCTTTTCCCCGATGCCCTCTGCCGAAGCGACCCATCCCGAGGGGGCGGCGCTTGCCATGCAGCAGTGGGCGATGTTCTCGCGTTCGCGTTCCGGGGAGCTGACGACCGTCGACTTCGGGATGGCTCAGCCCTCTGGGCCGCAGCGGGTGCTCGTGCGCCGGACGCTTCACTCCGAGATGGTCCGTGGGGGCGCGAGCGACCTCGTACGCCGTGATCTCGCAGCCGAGGAGTGGGCGCTACGATGGGGCCCGGGCGGGGCGAGCGATATGGTCCGCGGGCGCGGGAGCGATCTGTCCCGTGGGCACGCGAGTGATCTGAGTCGTCGTCTGTGAGTCGTTCCGACTGGTCGCAGCGCCCGTCTCGCGGCGGGTGACGACCGCGCCAGCGCGCCCACCAACCGCCCGTCAGCCAGTCGAGCTCGAGCCCCCGCTGCTCTGCGGCGAGGCCCTGCTCGACACACGTGAGGGGATCGATGAGGGGGTCGTACAGCGCCGTCACGTGTCGCTGCCATGCCATGAGGAGCGCGAAGACCTCCCGCCCGAGCTCGCGCTCTCGATCGTCGATGTCGCGGCGCAATCGCTCGAGCCCAGGCTCGGGCGTCGCAAAGAGAAGCCGGTCGAGCTGCCACGTCGCCCGTCCCTCCAGCCACAGGCTGGTGCCGCCGGAAGCCGTGACGCGGTCCGCGTCGTACGAGGTCGGTGAAAGGCTCTCGGATGCGTCGGTGAGTCGAGTCGCACGCAGGCGCAGCTGAGGAAGCAGACCGGCGTAGCGCGCGCGGGTGGCGAGGTCGTCGAGGCGGTTGCGCGCGCGTTGGGTTCGCGCGTGCCGCTGGGCGGCCAAGATGGCGGCCCGGACGTCCCTCGGTCGCAGGCGAAGCGGGAGGCTCGCATGGGTACTGGACCGAGGGACGCGACCGGGCGCGCCGACGGCACCTGCGGGCGGCGCAGGGCCGTCACCTGAGTCGTGGACCTCTCGTGGTGGGCCTCCGAGCAGCCAGCGATCGGTGGGCACCGAGAAATGAACGCCGCCACCGAGCTCTCGGCCGGCGACGCCACGACGATAGCGAAGCGTGATTCCGAGCTCGGCCCCGGGGCCCGCCCGAGGCAAGCCCAGCATGCGGGGCACGAGATCACGAACGACGGGCTCACGCCCGTGAAGGTCGGACAGCGGGCCGTCGACGAGGCCGTCGTCGGCGCGCGCCGGCGCCGTGACGAGCCACAACAATACGAAGATGACGCGGGCTGGTGATGACATGGGTCCTCTCACCCAGGTCATCGGGTCCGCACCCCCGTATCTAGCGGCCCCTCCCCAACAAACGCCTCAGTCGAGCGCGCGGAAGTCGATCTTGCCGGTCGAGGTCCGGGGCAAGGTCGTGTGAGGCACCACGCGCTCGGGCACCATGTAGGGCGGCAGTGATGCCGCGAGCGCCTTGCGGAGGCCACGCGACTCAGCCGTCCCCTCCACGTGCGCGACGAGGATGGTGCCGAGGCGTGGGTGCTGTTCGCTCACCACCGCCGCGGCCACGACCCCAGCCTGCCGGTGGAGTGCGGCCTCGACCTCGCCAGGATCGACGCGGTAGCCGCGGATCTTCACCATCCGGTCGAGCCGACCTCGGAACCAGAACAAGCCCTCTCGGTGTTCGACGCGATCGCGGGTCGCGCAGCGACCGCCCATGGCCGTGGGTCCAGTCACCACCAGCTCGCCCTCGGGCCCTTCGAGCTCGCACGTCGCGTAGGGGCAGGCGACGCCGATGGGGAGCTCGTCGCGCTCGAGGTCCTCGGGCCGGACCTCGTGGAAGGTGCACACGTTCGTCTCGGTGGGGCCGAAGAGGTTGAAGAGCCGTGCGTCCGTCACCTCGGCGAGACGTCTGAGCTCGGGCATTGGATAGACCTCACCCGCGAAGCAGAGGGTGCGCACCCCTTCGAAGGCGAAGCCGGCATGCACCAGCTTCTGAAAGAACGACGGCACGCCGTACATCACCTCGGGGCGGAGCCTCTCGACGCCCTCGCGAAGCGAGCGACCCGACGCCATGCGGCGTCGCGGTAGGGTGCACAGGCTGCCGCCGGCCCGAAACGTCGCGAGGTGGTCGAACCACGCCAGGTCGAAACCGAGCTCCGCCACCCGCAAGACGCGTGTTCCGACCTCGAGGCCGACCAGCTCGATCATCCAAGCCGTGAACGCGTCGAGTCCTTCCGTGGTGATGGGAATCGCCTTGGGGGTACCCGTGGAGCCCGAGGTGTGCAGCACGGCCGTGACGTCGGCTTCGCTCCCACCTTCATCTTCGACGTCCCCGTGGGCGCCGAGCACGAAGCCCTCTCCGTCCAGCTCCACCCTCGGCAGTTTGGGCGCCTTTGCCGCGGCGGCTTCGTCGGTCACGAGCGCGCGGCATCCCTTCGTGATGCGCGTCCAACGCTCCGGCGGGTGGCTCGCGTCGAGTGGCACCACGACTCCGCCCGCAAGTCGGATCCCCACCAGACCCACGGCCTCGTCGTGGTCCCGACCCGCGGACAGAAGCGCGACCCGATGGCCAGCCTTCACCCCTGCCGCCGACAGGAGGTCCGCCACCGCCTGGGCCCGTCCGGCGAGCACCCGGTAGCCCATCTCCCGCTCGAGACCGATCAGCGCCGAGCCCGGGTGCGCCGTGAGCGCCTCCGCGGTCAGTTGCCAGGTCACTCGACGTAGCCGGCGACGAAGGTGGTCATGTCGGCGAGGGTCGTGATGTCGTCGATGACCACGTCTTCGTCGGGGATCGATACGCCGAACCGGTCTTCGATGAAGACGAGCAGCCGAGACAACGACATCGAGTCGAAGCCTGCCTCGAAGAGGTCTTCGTCTTCGGCCAAGGGCTCGTCGCGAAACAGGACCTTGTCCACGAGGTGGTCGGCGAGGGCCTGCTGGATCTGGGAACGCGTCGGCACGACATGTTCATGGGCCCACCGGGGCGAGGCGACAAGCGGCAATGCCGCGAGATCCCATGCACGTCGTGCAACGCACCGTGTCACGACGTGCTCTTTTCGTGACCACCTGCGTCATCGTTGCTATGGCTTCCCACATGAAGCACGTGCTGGCGCACGACCTCACCCCTGAGGTCGCTCGGCGAGTCGCCAAGGAGGCCTTCGCGGCCTACCGAGTGCGCTACGCCAAGTATCGCCCCACGATGACGTGGGTCGATGAAGACCGCGCCGAGCTGTCCTTCACCGCCAAGGGCATCACCCTGCGCGGCTCCTGCGAGCTCATCCCCGGGGCCGTCGTCTGCGACCTCCGGGTGCCGGTCATCTTCCGCCCGTTCAAGGCGAAGGCGGTCGAGATCGTCGAGCGCGAGTTGGCCCACTGGTCCGAGCGCGTTGCGCGCGGCGAAGTGGCCTGAGCCCTCACGCAGCGACGCGAGCGTCGGCGAGTTGCTCCGCGAGCAGCTTACGGCCTCGGTGCAGGCGGCTCATGATGGTGCCCACCGGAACCTCGAGCTTGGCCGCCGCCTCGCGGTAGCTGAGGTCTTCGATGTCGACCAGCCGCACCGCGTCCCGGTAGCCGTTGGGGAGCTTCTCCAGGGCCTCCGCCGGGCGCTTGCTGAGCTTGGTCATGGTCGTCTTCGACTCCTTCTTCATCCAGGCGCAGGGGTCGGCGACGACGCGGTCGAGGGCCTTTCGCTCCCGCTTACGCTTGCGGCACTGGGTCAGAAAGACGCTCATCAGGACCTGGCCGACCCAAGCGCGGAGGTTGGTACCGGCGCGAAACTGGTCCTCGAAACGGAGGGCCCGAAGCATGGTCTCTTGCACCACGTCGTCGGCCGCGGCCGGGGACCGGGTGAGCCGCAACGCTCGGGCGTACATCTCCGGACGCAGCGCGGAGAGACCGCGACGGACCTCGAGTCGGCCGGGCGAAGGAATGGAGGGGGCGGGAGCGGTCGTTGAATCAGTGTGCATCGTCATGGTCCGACCCCTCGTCATCGCAACCCTGGTGCCAAGTACCTTTGCCTAAGGAATTCAGGCGCTTGGCGTGACACGTGTCGCTTCTTCCACCCCCGGGTGTGGGGATGGAGCCGCGCCGGCGTGTCAAACCGGAATCGCACAGGATTCCGACGCGTGACGGGGCAGGGTCGCCGTCATCGTCGTGCTCGGCCGCTGCAGTGTGACGGGCGGCCGACCCTTTGGTTGGTCAGCTGAGGCCGCGGCGCACGTCGACGAGGCGGTCGGCGATCTCGCGGGCGAGCATGCCGCGGTCGGAGCCGTGGGTCGCCCGCCACCCTTCGCCGGCCATCGCGTGCAGGTAGACGGCTGCCGCCGCCGCCTCGTGGGCTGGCGCTGCCACCGCAAGCGCCGCCACCAACCCCGTGAGCACGTCGCCCGAGCCTCCCGTGCCCAACACGGCGTCGCCCCGGTCGCAGACCGAGAGCCGCTCGCCGGTGGCGATGACGGTGCGGTGCCCCTTGAGCACCACCGTCGCCTCGGTTCGGCGGCTCGCTTCACGCGCGGCCTCGAAACGATGAGCCTCGACGTCGCCGCTGGTGGTCCCGAGCAAGCGCGCCAGCTCACCGGCGTGCGGCGTCAGGATCCGCGGCCCCGGCCCGCCCGCGACGTGCTCGGGCGTACCGGCGAAGGCGGAGATGGCGTCGGCGTCGAGCACCAAGGGGCCGTCGAAGGTCGCGACCAGGTAGTCCACCACCCTCGTCGCCTCGTCGTGCAGGCCGAGGCCTGGGCCCACGGCGACGGCGCTCTTCTTCTTCAGGGCTTCTTCGAGGCTGGGTACCGGCGCGTCGAGGGGAAGCCGGTGGGTCATGACCTCGTGCATGTGCGCCCCGAGCTCCACGTCGGCGAAGGTGGCGATCGTGGCGAGGCCGGCCCCACCTCGGAGGGCGCCGAGCGCGGCGAGGATGGCGGCGCCGGTCTTGCCCGGCCCCCCCGCGACGACGAGAACGCTGCCCGCGTGATACTTGTGAGCGTCCGGCGCTCGGGTGCCCAACGTGGCCCGAACCTCGTCGGGGGCCACCACCAAGGCCTCGAGCCCGACCTCGTCGAGCACGGACCCGTCGGGGATCCCGAGCCCGATCACCTCGACCTTGCCGCACACGACCGCGCCGCGACCCTGCAGCAAGCCCGACTTGAGATGCGCGAAGGTCGCCGTGTGCTCGGCCTCGACGCACACCCCGTGCACCGCGCCGGTGTCGGCGTCGATCCCGGATGGCAGGTCGAGCGCGAACACGGGTGTTGGATGGGCCACGATACGGGCGATGAGCGTATGGTGAAGACCCTCGATGGCACGCGTGAGACCGGTGCCGAACAAGGCGTCCACCACCACCGACGCGCGGAGGAGCCCTGCGTCGAGGGGACCGAGCGCGTCTTCGTCGTCGACGAAGGCGACGTCTTCGCCGAGTCCGAGGTAGGCCTCGAGGTTGACCGCGGCGTCACCAGCGAAGCGGTCGGCTGGACCCACGGCCACCACGGTGACCGGGCGACCCGCGGCGCGTAGGTGGCGTGCGACCACGAAGCCATCGCCGCCGTTGTTGCCTCGACCGCAGACCACCAGCACCTCGCCGTGGGGGTAGAGGTGCTGCAGCATCTCGGCCGCGCCCCGGCCGGCGTTCTCCATCAGGAGGAGGCTCGGGACCCCGCGGTGCTCGATGGCGACGCGGTCGTAGTCGCGGATCTGGGCTCGAGACAGGACCGGGATCATGTCCCACGGTAGCCCGATTCGGTTCAGCTGGGCCAAGTGGCGCCGGTCGGCTCACCCTCGAGGATCACCACCGCTGCAGCGACGCCCGCGTCGTGCGTGAGCGAGAGGTGAACGTGTTGCACCCCCATGGCGTCACAGAGCTTCGCGGCGCGCCCGATGAGGTCGAACCGCGGCGGCCGCTTTCCACCGCCGAGGACCCGCGCCTCGTGCCAGCCCACACCCCGGGCGCCTGCCATCGCCTTGGCGAGGGCCTCTTTGGCGGCGAAGCGCCCGGCCACGGCGACCGCACGGTCGACGCGCCGCTCGATGAAGGGCCACTCTTCGGGGCTCACGATCCGCTGAGCGAACCGGTCTCCCCAACGGGTCAGCACCTCTTCCATCCGCGCCACGGCGCAGACGTCGATGCCCAGCCCCAGAATCACAGCCCCAGAATCACGAGCTACGCGCGTCAGGGACGCTGAGCGACGCCGCGGTCGAGGGCTGCTCGGAAGGCGCGAACGGCGCCCGACATGCCGTGGATGACCGCGTCGGAGATGACGGCGTGGCCGATGTTCACCTCGACGATGTCGGGGATGGCGGCCACTGCGATCACGTTGTGACGGGTGAGGCCATGACCGGCCGCGACCTCCAGACCCAGCGCCTTGCCGCGCGCAGCCGCTTTGGCCAGCCGCTCGAGCTGAGCCGGGGAGGGGTCGTGGGCGAACTCTCCGGTGTGGAGCTCGATCTGCTCGACCCCGAGCTCACGTGAAGCCTCGACGTCGGCGATCTCAGGCGCGATGAAGAGGCTCGTCTTGATGCCCTGCTCGCGTGCCATCGCCAACGCTGCCTTGATGGGACCAGCTTGACCCTTCACGTCCAGGCCGCCTTCGGTGGTCTGCTCTTCGCGGCGCTCGGGCACGAGGGTGATCACCTCGGGCTTGGTTTTGGCCGCGATGGCGATCATCTCGTCGGTCGCCGCCATCTCGAGATTGAGGACGGTGACGAGGCTCAACCGCAGGCGCTCGATGTCCTCGTCGCGGATGTGGCGGCGATCCTCGCGGAGGTGGGCGGTGATCCCGTCCGCGCCGGCGTGCTCGCACACCTGCGCGGCAAAGACCGGGTCGGGGTAGGGCGTGCCCCGGGCGTTTCGCACCGTGGCCACGTGATCGACGTTGATGTGCAACCGAACCGGCATTGGCGTGTCCTTGCCTTTCATCATGGGTTTGAGGAGTCCGGAAGCTAAAAGCAACTTGTCGTCCGTCACAGGACCGCTTCTCGCACCCACGCTGGGCAGATCTGCGCCACCACCACCTACGTCACGTGTGTCCTCTGGTGTCGCCGTGCCGCCTTCGGGACGACATCGACGATCCGGTGTGGGTGGCCGAGTGTCCATGTGGGCCCAGGTGGGCATCGATCGTTCAGGGACTTAGACCCACTTCAGCACGAATCGGTCACTGGTACGAGTTGTGCCTACATGTAGGGCATGGGTTGGGTAGAAGGGTCCACTGCGCTGGCGCCGATCGACATTGTGATCATCGTCGGCTTTCTCGTTCTGGTCACGGGGATCGGGGTCGCGCTGAGCAAGCGTGCGGCCGGCGGTCTCGACGACTACTTCCTCGGTGGCAACAAGATCCCGTGGTGGATTCTGGGGGCCTCGACCGCGACGTCGAACTTCGACATGAGCGGCACGATGATCATCGTCGCCGTCATCTTCGCGCTCGGCTTCGAGGGGTTCTTCGTCGAGATGCGCGGAGGCGTAGGGCTCTGCCTGGCCTTCCTCATGGTCTTCCTCGGGAAGTGGCTGCGCAGGAGCGAGGTGATGACGTCGGCAGAGTGGATGAAGGTCCGCTTCGGGACCGACCGTCAGGGTCGCACGGCCCACCTCTTGAGCGCGGTCGCGAACATCGTCCTGTCGCTCGGGATGATCATCTACTTCGCCAAAGGGGCGGGGAAGTTCCTCACCCACTTCGTGCCCCTGCCCGAGCTCTGGTGCACGGCGCTCATGGTCGGTATCGGGCTCGCCTATACGCTGATGAGTGGGCTCTACGGCGTGGTCTTCACCGACCTCGTGCAGATGATCCTGCTCGTCTTCACCGCCATCTACGTCTCGGTCGAAGCCTTCGCGTTGCGCCCCGAGGTGGTGCTTCCGCAGGGCTTCCTCGAGATCGACTTCGTCATCGAGCAGGGCCAGGGCGCGTCGCTGCTCGCCAAGGACCCGACGGGCTGGAGCTCGATCTTCCAGATGTTCGGACTCTGCGTGGTGATGTGGCTCTTCAAGGTCACGCTCGAAGGTGCGGGAGGCGTCGGCGGCTACACCGACCAGCGCTTCTTCGCGGCACGCAGCGAGCGTGAAGCGAGCCTGCTCACCTTCGAGTCGATCATCCTGTCGATCTTCCGGTGGACCATGGTCGCCGGCCTCGTGATCATGGGCTACCACCTCGTGCAGTCCGGCGCCGAGGGTGCGGCCGCCATCCAGAAGGATGCCGAGCAGGTCCTGCCCATCGTGTTGTCGAAGATGCTCCCGGCGGGCGTTCGTGGGCTCGTCGTCGCGGGCCTCATCGCGGCTGCGATGTCGACCTTCGACTCCACGCTCAACGCCGGCGCGTCGTACATCGTCAAAGACGTCTACGAGAGCTACGTGCGTCCCGATGCGACGAGCAAGCAGCTCATGAGCGTGTCGCGCTGGGCCACCATCGGGCTCTGCGTCGCTGGCATCGGCCTCGCCGCCGTCGTGCCCAACATCAACAAGATCTGGGGCCTCATCACGATGGGGCTCGGCGCGGGGCTCGCGGTGCCGCTCTTTCTTCGGTGGTACTGGCCGCGCTTCTCGGGCTACGGCTTCGCGGCCGGCACCGGCGGCGGCCTCGTGGCGGGGCTGCTGTTCAACACCGTGCTCGTGGTGCCGCTCTACGTCTCTTTCCCCGCCACCGTGGCCGTGGCCCTCACCTTCAGCGTCATCGTCACCTACGCCACCCCCGCCGCCTCGGATGAAGTGCTGGTCGAGTTCTGGCGACGCATTCGGCCCTGGGGCTTCTGGCGCGCCATCGCCGAGAAGGCTCAGGCCGACGGCGTCGTGAACGCCGCCGACCTCGCGGCTCGCAAGCTGGAGCGCCGCCAGGACTACACGGCGCTGCTCTTCGCCATTCCCTTCCAGGTGTGCGTCCTTCTCGGCGCGATGTCGTTCATCTTCCACGCCTGGGATCAGCTCGCCGTCTTCGGCGGAATCAGCCTCGTCACGGGAATGGGCCTCTACCGCTGCTGGTTCAAGGCTCTGCCCACGCCTTTGCCCGACGAAGCTGCCGACACCGACTTGGCCATGCCCGAGCCGGCCGAGTAGCCACGACGATTGGAGACACCGCCATGTTGTTGAACCCAGACGACCGCGAGCGTCAGCTCATCGCTTCCATCCAGTCTCTCCTCACGCGCCAGCGCCGCGTCGTCGTCACCCTCGGGGGCGAGTCGGGCACCGGCAAGAGCAGCCTCGCGCGGGCGGTGGCCGAGGCCTATCCGCGAGAGACCTTCGTGCTCGGCCTCGACGACTACTTCCGGCTCCCTCCGCGTCAGAACCACGCGCAGCGCATGGCCGATCCCGAGTGGGTGGGTCTCGGGGAGGTCGATCTCGATCGGTTGCAGCTGCACGTGGACGCTTTCGTCGCGGGCGCCACCGAGCTCACCGTCCCGCAGCTCGATCGCGCGGCCGACTGCTTCCACCAGATCGAGGTCGGACTGGCCGCGATTCGCATTCTCGTCGTCGAAGGCACCTACGCCACACGTCTCGGTGGCGTCGACCTGCGCGTGTTCCTCGACGGCGACCCGAGCAGCACCGAGGCCGCCCGACGTGCACGCGGGCGCGACATCTTCGACGAGGCCACGGCGCGGGCGCTCGAGGTCGAACATCGTCTGCTCGCGCATGCGCTCGTACTTCTCGACTAGCGCGGTGGCCTCCTCCCGCTCCTTCTTGAGGCGCGGGTCTTCGCCGAGGACCGCGAAGCCGGTCCGCACGGCGTAGTAGATGGCTTGCCGAACCCAGCGCGAGGCCTTCTCGTCGCCGCC
>JAUHZF010000615.1 GCA_030426145.1 Polyangia bacterium | reverse complement strand
GGCGATGAACGCCACCGCGACGCTGCATGCCAACCAGCGACTCATGGGACGCGCAGAGGTAGGACGTAGGCCTGGCTCTGGTGACCGGCTTCGTCGATGGCTGCGATCTTGACGCGGTAGAGGCCGGGGTCGTCCGGGAATTCATCGGTGTAGCAGGAGGGACGCTCGACGCGCTGGGTCGTCGTTCCGGAGCGCGGTTCGACCCGGAACTGAGGCGTCGTAGGGAAGGGCGCCTGGTCCCGCGCGAACCAGACCGCGTAGTAGTAGGGCCCATCGTCTCGAGCTGGCCGCATCGATACCTCGAGCCATGCCTCGTGGAAGCAACGCCGGGACCTCACGTGGGGGGCGATTCGCAAGGGGGCGTCGAGTCGTGGGGCGCGGGTGTCTTCGTGGTCGTTGGTGACGAACGTGCCGACGACCACGCGTTTGGGGTGCTCGCGCTCCGGCGTCTCCAGCGTGAGCTCGAACCGCTCTTCGTGAGGCAACGCCCGGTTGGGGGTGAGAAGTGCGACGCGGCGTGGTGTGCTGTGCCCCTCGAGACTCATCTGTTGCACGACCACGGAATGGGGGATCTCGCGGTCGCTGCCTACGGGACGGAGGACGAAGTCGGTCCCGAAGCCGTCCGGTAGAGAGACCATGATCACGCCGTTGGGGGGAAGGTCTTCGGCTGTCGACACCAAACGCGGCCAGTAGGGGTAACTGAGGCAGCTACACGGAGCGGCCAGCCGGGGGGCGGTGAGCAAGCTGAGAAGGCAGGCGACACCGAGCAGGTGCGTTCGTTTGGGCACGAGCTTTCTGACACTCGCAGGCCGCCTGGGTTCCCGCGAGTCAACCAACGGAGCCCGCGACGTCGGGATCGAGATAGAGTTCGGGAAGCTGACGGTTCGGCGGGCGGGGACGACCGCGGGCCCTCGAGGCCTTTCGCGAGCCGCCTGGTGGTCCCCGCGAGGAGGACCGTTCCCTACTTCTTTCGAAACTCGACGGAGAAGCTGACCATTCGGTCCACGCCGCCGGGCTGCCTGGGAAACACCACGGCTTCGAAGGCCTGGACCATGCAGTCCTTCACCCCGTCGCCTTTGAGGCCGCTGCGGGGGTTGGTGATCTTGGCCGGTCCGCCCTTGCCGTCGATGCGCATGTCGACACCGAAGGTGGCCTTGTCGGGGGGCTCCGTCGCCATGGCCCAGCAGCGCTTCATGGCGTCGTACTGCTTGGCCACCTCGGCACGGATGGGACGCTTCTGAGCAGAGGTGTTTTCTTCGCCGCCGATGTGCATGCCCACGTTCTTGACCTCGATGTCGGGCAGGGGGGCTTCGGGTTCTTCTTCGGGCTTCGGCTCTTCCTCGGGCGGGTCGGCGGAAGCCACGGCACTCGCACTCGCGCTCGCGCTGACGGCAGGCTCGGGTGCGGGCGCTGGGGTCGAGGCGACGGGGGCGGGGCCCTCGCGCTCGAAGGTCGGCGCGCTGGCCGAGGGAGCCGACGAGGTGGCCGGGGCGTCGGGCCCGGCCGTCTCGCGACAAGCGGGCACCAGGGCCAGGGTGAGGCCGAGCGTCCAGAGACACCGATGGAGCATGGGTGCCGGTTAGCGCATCGGGCGCGCCACGGGCAACAAACCGGCTCGACGCCCGAATCCGGCGCCGAAGCGGCGTTGGCGCTCAGGCTGCGGTACGCTTCGTCACATGACTTATTCACGGAGCTGGCGGATGGGTCTCACGCTGGCCCTCGCGGGAGGCCTCGCCTACGGCGTGGGCTGCGCCGGGGGGGGAGGCGACGGAGGTGACGGTTCGGGCGGTGGCGTCGCGGGCGGAGAGCCTACGAGCACGGGAACATCGAGCGGAGGGGCGGGGGGCATGGAGCCCATGAACGTGCTCGTCGACTCGTCCTGCTCCGACGGGGAGGTGGCGCTAGCGCTGTCGAATGGCCAGGTCGTCTGTGACAGCCCCTTGGCCCAGGTGCAGACCTACCTCCGCGAGAACACCAGCCTCGCCTTCGGGCAGCGCGATATCTGTGGCGCGAACTGCAGCAGCGGTCCCATCAAGTGGGGCCTCGTCAGCTCCACCAGCTGCACCGACGGGGCGGGGGCGAACAACACCTGCACCACCCAGACCATCGGGACCGACAGCGTCGAGATGTTGGGCCTCAACGTCGACGGCGACGTCGATGACAACGACAAGTTCTACCTCGGGATCCACATCGCCGAGCCGCCGGCCGCACCCGCGCCCCACCCGGGACCTTGTGCGCCTGGAGAGTGGATGGTCGGCGTGCAGAACGACGGTCGAATCACCTGCGCTGCCATCAGCGACGTCGTCGCCGACGCCGCCCGCGACAACTGCCACGTCTACTTCGGGTGGAACGACTCGTGCGCCAACTGCACGAGTCCTCCTGGGAAGTGGGGGCGGACCGCCACCACCAGCTGTGAGCACGGCGTGGGGCTCGACAGTCTGTGCATCGATCCGATGGAGCTCGATGGCACCACCTACGAGATCTACGGCCTGAACACCGACGGCGACGTCGACGAGATCTCGGCCTCGTCGGGCGGGCTCTTCATGCTCTTCGGCACGATGCCGCACGACGACAACGTGCAGATCACCCAGGCGCCGACCTACCACACGGCCGTCAACAACTGGACCACGACCGCGTTGCATTGGGGCCATCCGGTCGTCCTGATGGATCGATGGACGCCCGAGGGCGCGCTCGAACGGATCGAGAAATACAAGGTCACCTACAGCCACAT
>JAUHZF010000263.1 GCA_030426145.1 Polyangia bacterium | reverse complement strand
GACGGGGGCAAGGCGATCTACGCCGACAGCGGTCGCGGCGAGCGCGACCTCCTGCACTACGCCTACCTGCAGGCCGAGCTGAAGGCGCCCTGAGCTACTGAGCTACCCAGCTGCTGGCTACCCGGCTGCTGGGCTACTTGGCAGCGTCGTCGGCTTTGGCCTCGTCGGCCTTCTCGCCGTCGCCCTTCGCGTCGGTGCTCTCTTCGGCCTTCGAACCGCCGGTCTTGGCGCCGTCGGTGGCGCGACAGGTGCTGTTGTCGCAGAACGAGCCGTCGCCGCAGTCTTCGTCTTTGCTGCAGGCATCGTCCGATTCGGCGGGGGTCTCGGCGCCGCCGTAGCGGGCTTTGTTCAGGTCGGCGAGGGTGTCGTCGACCTTCTTCTTTTCGTCGGGCTGAAGCGAGCCTTCGTTTTTCTTCTCGCGGGCCGCGGCACGCCCGAGCCAGTGGCGAGCATCGAGGCGCTGGTCGAGGAGGTAGTGGCTCATCCCCCGGTAGTAGGCGTACTGCGCGCGCTCCGCCTCGGAGAGGGAGTCGATGTCGGACTCGAGCACCTCGAGCAGCGCCAGCGAGCGGTCATACTGGCGCCCGTTGTAGTGTCCGACGGCCCGGTCGAGGTCGTCACGGTACGTGGCACAGCCAACGGCGGCGCCAGCGAGCAGCGTCGTCACCAGCGCGACACCCAGACCACGGTAAAGTCCCCGGGACCACGTCATCATCGGCGCGAGCGTACCGCTGGCGCGCCGCGCGAAGCAAGCCACCTCACCTTGATCCCTGGAGGGAACGGAGCGTACAGTTCCGAAGGGGACCGAACACCTACGTGTTCGGTGTGCCCTCGTGGCGACATGCAAGCTCCTCCTCCCAGTCACAGAAAGCCCCCGCCGCCTCCCACGAGTCGGCCGGGAGCCTCCGGACCGAGCGGTTCCGGCGCTCCTGCAGGGCCTCCGAGCTCAGCGGGGGCCAGCAACCCCGGAATGCCCGCGGGGGTTCCGAGTGGTGCGGGCGCGCCCCAGCAGCAGCCGGTCGATGCCGAGGAGCTGCCGCGTCAGTTCGGCAAGTACACGCTTCTTCGCCCCCTCGCGTCGGGCGGCATGGCCAAGGTCTACCTCGCCATCCAGCGGGCGGTCGCCGGCTTCGAGAAGCTCGTCGTCATCAAGCGGATCCTGCCCGAGCTGTCGAGGGATCCCGCCTTCGTGGAGATGCTTCTCAGCGAGGCGCGTACGGCGGCGACCCTGAACCATCCCAACGTGGTCCAGACGTTCGATGTAGGCGAGGTGGAGGGCACCTACTACATCGCGATGGAGCACATCAACGGTGAGGACATCCGCTCCATCGTGCGCGCCATGAAGCGCGGCCAGGTGGCGGAGTTCCCCCTCGAGCACACCCTCCAGATCATCATGGGGATGTGCGCCGGCCTCGCTTACGCCCACGGTCAGCGTGACCTCGAAGGGCGACCGCTAGGCATCGTTCACCGCGACATCAGCCCGCAGAACATCCTCGTCACCTTCACCGGCGACGTGAAGATCGTCGACTTCGGCATCGCCAAGACGAGCGAGGCCGCGATGGGCGAAGAGACCAAGGCGGGTCAGCTCAAGGGCAAGGTCCCCTACATGTCGCCCGAGCAGGCCCGGGGTCAGGACATCGATGGCCGCAGCGACGTCTTCTCCGTGGGCATCATGCTCTTCGAGCTCACCACGGGCCGTCGCCTCTTCAAAGCGAAGAGCGAGTACGAAACGCTCAAGCTGATCTGCGAGCGAGACTACCCGCGCCCCAGCCAGATCCGACCCGGCTACCCGCCCGGCCTCGAAGCCATCGTCATGAAGGCGCTCGCAAAGAACGCCGACGAGCGCTACCAGGACGCAAGCGAGATGCAGGCCGACCTCGAGGCCTTCATCCGGCAGGAGCGCATCGCGGCCAGCGCCGTGAGCCTCGGTAGCTGGATGAAGATGCTCTTCGAGGACAAGATCGCCGAGCGTGAGGCGACCCTCCAGGACGTCAAGCAGCTCGCCGACGTCATCGCATCCCAGCGCAGTCACGAGCTCGACTCCCTCACGAGCACGGGGCTTCACGGCAACACCACCACGGGCGGCCTCGGGATCTCGCAGACGGGGGTCGCGGCCTACCCCGACGCGTCGAGCAAGGGGAACCGTGGGATGATCGCCGCCATCGGCGTGGCTGCCGTCGCGCTCGGTGGGGTCGGCATCTTCATGACGATGAACCGGGAGCCCGCGGCCCAGCCCCCAGAGGCTCGCCCCGAGCCCGTGGCGTCGGCGGCTCCGGTCGAAGACCAGAAGCGCGGCAAGCTCATCGTCAAGACCGACCCGCCTGGCGCCTATGTGCGCATCGCGGGCGAGCTGCAGGGCGACAAGACGCCCACCACCATCGACAAGCTGCCGCTCGACATCGACATCGAGGTCAAGGTCAGCCTCGAGGGCTACGAGTCCTTCACGGAGACGGTTCGCCTCACCGAGGCCGGCCTCGAGAAGGAGCTGAGCCCCACCCTCGTGAAGGGAAGCGTCACCCTCGTGCTCGACGTCACGCCCAAGGGCGCCCTCATCGTGCTCGACGACCAGAAGTGGAAGGGCGAAGGCACCACCATCGACGGGCTGAGCACCGGTCGCCACAAGGTGGTCTTCAGCGCGCCGGGACACCTGCCGCGCATCGAGAAGTTCACCGCCAAGAAGGGCGAGACGGTGACGCTGAAGGTGACCCTGCAGAAGGGCGACCCCTCCAAGTTCGCCAAGAGCGACCAGCCGCCGCCCAAGGCCGAGCCCAAAGACGACGGACCGCCGGGCACGCTCAACGTTGCTTCCCGCGGTGGCTTCTGCACCAACGTCCTCGTGAATGGGCGCAGTGTCGGTCCCACGCCGGTGGCGGGCATTCCGGTCAAGCCCGGCCCGTGCTCCATCGTCTGCAAGACCGGTGATGGACGGTCGATCCCGTCGGGCGCTTCGATCAAGAGCGGTCAGACCGCGCGCGTGACGATCTCGATCCCCAAGCCTTGAGCGGCTACCGGGGTCGTCGGCGGTAGAGCAGCCGATAGACGGGCAACCCATCGCGCTCGGCGTGCTTCTCCCGATTGGTGCGCGCCGTGCCGTAAGGGTTGTGATCGATGCGCGGACCGTCGCCTGCGGGCGCGAGGAAGGGGGCGGCGGACAGCCGCTCCTCGTACTGATCTGCGCGCTCGGGCACGTCGGTGACGACGAAGAGCTCTCCGTCGTCCCGCAGCAAACGCCCCACCTCTTCGATGACGGGGTCGACCACCACCAGGCGCTTCTGGTGCTTCTTTTTCCACCATGGGTCGGGAAAGAGGATGAACGCCCGGTCGAGGCAGCCGTCGGGACGCATTCGGGGCAAGGCGAGGCGGGCGTCCTCGGCGAAGACGCGGGCGCGCTCGCCCATGCCCAGCTCGATGAGCTTGGCATCGACGAGACAGGCGTACTTCCGCCGGATCTCGAGGCCCACGAGTCGATGCTCCGGGCACTCGGCAGCGCGCTCGAGAATGAAGGCGCCGCGGCCGGGCCCGATTTCGAGCTCGAGCGGGCCAGCCCCCTTCAGAAGGGTTGGGAGGTCGACCTCGTCCTCGGGGAGCCGAGGCGGGTTCGCATAGGGGTCGTCAGGCACTCAGTTCAGTTGCCGCGACCGGAGGTCGGCGCCAAGCGGCTTGTTGTCGGCGCTGTCTTCAGCGAGCTCGTGGTAGTGCTCGAAACGATCGGCGCCGTAGGTCCAGCACAGACGAACGAGACGCCCATCGATGCGTCCCAGAAGCTCGACCGCGCCGCCCTCTTCGTCGGTCAACACGGCTCCGAGGTCTTCGATGCGTCGCTGATTGTCGCGGTACCGGCGCACCGAGCGGCGAAGGTCGCGCTTGAGCCTGCGCACGTCGTCGTCGTCACCATCGTGCAATGTGATGTCGATGACGGCCGCTTCGACCGCCTCACCGTCATCGTCTTCGACCACGGTGGGTTCGGTGGACACGTGCTCGGTGAGGCCGTGCACCAGCTTCTGGATCTTCTGGCCCATCTGGCGGTGTTGCCCCACTGCATCCCGCAACTCGGGGACGATGGCATTGGCACCTTCGATGGTGAATTCGGTCAAGCCCAGGCGATCGAACACACAGCAGAGCCTAAAACGTGTGCTGCTGCTGTCAATGTGGGTCGGGGTATGGGGGGTGGCCACGCGCCCGAGGCCTTGGTAGGCCCGTGCCGATGGCAGGACCGCAGCGAAAACTCGGGGCACGCTGGCTGTGGCTGGTCGTGCTGTTCATCTTGGGCACGACGTCCAAGCCGGCCTTCGCCGGGCCCATGCCGGAGGACTGCGCCGATCCGCGTAGCGCCACCGACATGCCCTTCTACTGGCAGACGGAAGGGCGTGACGATCTCGGCCGAGCGGCGATGTGCTTCGAGTCGTCGGGACGCACGCAGGCCCAGCTCGCCGAGAGCGCGAGGCGGCTCAAGATCGTCTTCGATTCGCACGGCGCCTTCGTGAAGATGAAGGAGATCTCCGACCAGGCGGACTTCAAGTCGACGTCCGGCGAGGCTGAGATCTACCCCCATGCGGACAAGCTCCCGCAGGTGAAGGTCGTCAAGATGGGCGGCCAGTGGGTTTGGACCAAGGCCTCGCTCGACTGGCTCGACCACGAGTACGTCAACGGGCTCGGCGGCATCGAGCGCGTGGTCGAGGGGCTGCCCGAGCCGCTGAAGGTCAAGGTCTTCGGGGTTCGCATCTGGCAGTACCTCGCGCTGCTGCTCCTCATCGGGGTCGGCTGGCTCGGGCGGCGCGTCATCGTGGCCGTGGTGACCCCCCGGTTGCGGGCGTGGTCCAAGAAGCTGGGGAAGAAGTGGCCCATTCGACTTCTCGACGTGGTCGCCTCTCCCGGCGCGACGCTGATCACCGCGCTCGTGCTCGGTTTCGGTTATCCCCGGCTCCAGCTGCCGATCAAGTTCGCCGACGCCATGGCGAAGACGGTCGACGCGCTCACGATGTTCAGCTTCGTGTGGGCCGTCTACAAGGCCGCCGACCTCTTCGGGGCCTGGATGGCGGAGCGGGCCGAGGCGACGGACAGCAAGCTCGACGACCAGCTCGTTCCCCTGGTTCGCAAGACGCTCAAGATCATCATCGCGATCACCGGTGCGCTCGCGATTCTGCAGAACCTCGACTACGAGGTCACGACCCTGCTCACCAGTGTGAGCATCGGTACGCTCGCGTTCGGCCTCGCGGCCAAGGACACGATCGCGAACCTCTTCGGCAGCGTGAGCATCTTCGTCGACAACCCCTTCCAGATCGGCGACTGGATCGAGGTCGACGGCACCAACGGAACGGTCGAGGAGGTGGGTTTCCGATCGACACGGATCCGTACCTTCAGCGATTCGGTGGTGGTCATCCCCAACGCGAAGGTGGCCGACGCCAAGATCAACAACTTCGGCAAGCGCCAGTTTCGCCGCTGCTTCGTGACCCTCGGCCTCACCTACGACACGACGCCCGAGCAGATGCAGGCCTTCTGCGAAGGCTGTCGCGCCATCATCCTGGGCCATGAGCTCACCCGAAAGGACGCCTTCGAGGTGCACATGTCGGGCTTTGGCGATTCGGCCCTCGAGGTGATGGTCTACTTCTTCTTCGAGTGCGACACCTGGACCCAGGAGCTCGAGGGAAAGCACCAGGTTTTCCTCGAGTTCATGCGTCTGGCGCAGGACCTCGGGTGCAGCTTCGCCTTCCCCACGCAGTCGCTGCATCTGGAGACCGTGGCCAAGCCGGGGCCGCGCGAACTGCCCCCCACGATGAAGGCCAAGGCGCTCGCCGAAGTGGTGGAGGCCTACGGGCCCGAGGGGGACCGGGCACGCCCGGAGGGCCCCAAGATCACGGGAAAGACCTTCACGCCGCTGACCGGTAACCGGCGTGGATCGGAGGACGACGGTGGCTGAGCAAAAGGGGCGCTCCTTGACGAAGGTAGGGGGAGGGGGTAGCCCCCTCATCAGACTCGCCATGCATCGCTTGCGTTGGGCTCCCCTCCTGGTCATCGCTCTGGTCTTCACGACCGGGGCGACCTGCAAGAAGAACGAGCCGACCGATCCCACGGCGGATACGGCGACGGCGACCGGTAGCGCCCCCGTGGCCAAGGTCGAGCTCGACGAAGTGGACACCAAGTCCCTCACGCCGCGTGAGCACCAGCTGTGGTCGCAGCTCGTGAGCGAGCTGCTGTCGCCTTGCCCCAACGTGGCGGTGCCTGTCGCGCAGTGCGTGAAAGAGAAGCGGGACTGCAACCGCTGCGAGCCTGCGGCGGCGCTGCTGCTCCGGGCGGTGCAGTCGGGCAAGACCAAGGAAGAGGCGACCGAGCTCTACAAGGCGCGCTTCGACGACAAGGAGATCAAGACGATCGTCATCGGCGACTCCCCTAGCAAGGGGCCCGAGGAGCCGGTCGTGACCCTGGTCGAGTTCGCGGACTTCGAGTGCCCGGCCTGTGGGTACGCCTACCCGATCGTGGAGAAGATGTACGAGCAGTACGGCCAGCAGATGCGGGTCGTCTTCAAACACTTCCCGCTCGATACGCACCCCAACGCCAAACTCGCGGCCCAGGCGTCGTGGGCGGCGCAACAGCAGGGGCAGTTCTGGAAGATGCACAAGATGCTCTTCACCCATCAGGAGCGCCTCACCGAGCCCGACCTGATGAACTACGCCACCGAGCTCGGGCTCGACGTGAAGAAGTTCACCCGCGACCTGCACTCCGAAGAGGCGGTCAAGGCGGTCGACAAGGAGAAGACCCAAGGCATGGGTCTCGGCATCGGCGGCACGCCCACGCTCTACATCAACGGCCGCGAGGTGAACCTCGCGCTCCTGTCCAACGTCGTGAAAGACCTCGAGGACTGGATCGAGCTCGAGATCAAACTCTCGGGCAAGCCCCTCGAGAAGCAGGAGGTCCAGCCGCAGGGACCTCAGGGGCCCGAGGAGCAGGGCGGCTGAAGCTTCTCGATCCTTGCGGGTGTTTCCCGACCGGCCGCCACTATCCCGGCATCGCGCATCTCATCCGGGTGCGCGTGGTCGGCGTGGCCGAGGAATTCGCGCCCGACGACAACTGGGCTGCGATGCCCGTCGCCTTTCTCGACACCGAGACCACGGGCACCGACTCGCGGGTCGACCGCGTCATCGAGGTCGGCATCGTTCGCGGTGAACACGGCGAGATCCAGAGCCACCACAGTTGGCTCATCAACCCCGGCATGCCGATCCCGAAGGAGTCGACCGACGTGCACGGGATCAAAGACGAGGACGTCGCCGACAAGCCGAGCTTCGCCGAGGTCCTGCCCGAGATCATCGAGGCGCTCCGAGGGGCCATCCCCGCCGCCTACAACGCGACCTTCGACAAGGGCTTCATCCTCCAGGAAATCGAACGCTCTGGGCTTCGGGTCGCCGACCCCCCGCCCGGCGCCCGGAAGGACGTGACCTGGATCGACCCCCTCGCGTTCGCGCGCGAGTTCTTCAAGGGCAAGGGCGAGAGCCGCGCCCTCGGGGCGGTGGCCGAGCGCCTCGGGGTCTCGCTCGTCAACGCCCACCGCGCCACCGACGACGCCGAGGCCGCGCTTCGGGTCCTTTACGCCCTCAGTCGCGACGAGCGCATGCCCGATACCTACGCGGCGCTCATCCAGGAGCAGCGACGCCTCATGCAGCTTCAGCTCGAGGCCCAACGCTTCTGGCGCAAGTAGGTTCCTTTTCGGGTCCGGCGCGGCCGAGCTACAACGAGGAGCATGGCCGACGGCCGCAAGCAGCTCCCCATCGTTCCCTCCGCCGACGCGCCGAAGAAGAAGCGCCGGTTGCCGGTCGTGCAACCACTCGACGAGGCGGAAGAGGAGGCCTACGAGCGCCCGGCCTGGCACTGGGTGGTCATCGGTGCGGTGGGGGCGTTTCTGTTCTTCCTGCTGGGCCTGCAGGTGGCGCAGTGGTTCGCCCAGCGAGAGATCATGCGACTGGTGGGGGAGGGTGATGCGGCGGTGGTGCGACGCGCGCTCCTCACCGGGGGGCAGGAGGTCTACCTCAACCTCGTGGTCTACGGCCTGCCGCTGTTGTGTTTGCTCGTCAGCACGTGGTTCGGCGGGCTGCTCGTAGGACGCTTCGGTGGCCGTGCGCAGCTCCGCGAGGCGACGCTCTCGGGCACGGCCACGGGCGCCCTCACCGCCGCCATCGCAGCCACTTCGATGTGGTCACGGGGCGAGCTGCGCGCCTGGCTCGCCGCAGCGATCATCCTCCTCGCCGTGGGAACCCTCGGCGCTTGGCGTGGCGCCAAGCGCGGCCTGAAGCGACGCAAGCGAGCGATCTAGCTCATCAGGATGGGCAGGCGCTTGCGCACCGTCATGTCGACCTTCACCGGCTCGGCGGCTTCGCGCTTCTTCTTCACCGTAGGCTTGAGCCGGCGTTGGTGGTCGCCACGGGCACGTTCGGCTTCGGCCGAGGGGTGCTCCGTAATGGTCAGGTCACCGTCGATGATGGGGAGGCTCTGGTTCTTGGCGTAGACGGCGTGTTTGCCGTGCTCGCGATACCACTCGGCCACGGAGGCATTGGCCTTCATCTTCTCGATGATGTTTCGCCAGCCGACGCCGGTGTTGTAGGCGCAGAAGCTGATCTCCCCCATCTGTGTTCCGTAGGGGATGATGCACATCTCGGTGCGGCGGAAGTCGTAGTTGAAGAGGTCTTGGAACCACATGCCGCCGACGAAGAGCACGCGCCATTCGAAGTCCTTCGCGTCGTCTTCGCCCGCGTGGGCCACGCCCGTCTGGCTCAGGAACTGCTTGATGAGCGTGTGCAGGTGGAAGCCCTCCGGCGCCCCCTCTGGCTTGAAGCGGCGGAGCAGTGCGGCCACGAGCTGGGCCTGCGACCACGCCGCGCCGTGACCGGCGTCGAAGATGGCGGTGAGGTCTTCGAGCAGGCCGTCCATGTCGAGGAAGTCGAGCAGGGGCACCATCTGCTTCGTCTCCTTGTGAACGAAGAGCACGGTGCCGATGCCGCAGTTGGGATGACAGCCGCACTTGAGCTGGCCCCAGTCTTGGTCGGGTCCGTCGATGAGGTCGCAGACGTCGCCGAAGGGGCCCAAGGCCGATAGGGGAAACCAGTCGCGCAGGGGATCGGTGACGCCGGTCTGGTCGGCCATGTCGCGCGCGAGGTGGCTCAGCGTGTAGCGCTGCTGGTGCCGCAGCTCGGGGGTGATGTCTTCGTCCCGGCCCGTGAAGCTGACGGGCTGGAAGGCCACCACGGTGACCTTGTCGGCGTTGTCGACCGCGAACTCGACGATGGGGCCGATCTGGTCGTTGTTGATGCCGTTGACCACGGTCACCACGAGGATGACGTCGATGCCCGCCGCCGCGCACTCTTCGATCGCGCGGAGCTTCACGTCGTACAGGTTGCCGATCTTGCGATGGCTGTTGGCCTCGTTCGTGACGCCGTCGAACTGGAGGTAGACCATGCGCAGCCCGGCCTCACTCGCCTTGCGGGCAAAGCCCGGCTCTTGGGCGAAGCGAATGCCGTTGGTCGCGGCCTGCACCGCGAAGTAGCCCACCTTGCGGGCGTAGCGGATCGCGTCGAGGAAGTAGGGGGAGAGGGTCGGCTCACCGCCCGAGAACTGCACCGACATCTGCCGGCGTGGGCGCACGCTGATGGCGTCGTCGAGGATCTGTTTGATCTCGTTCCACTCGAGCTCGTGCACGTAGCCGACCTGATTGGCGTCCATGAAGCACGGGTCGCACATCATGTTGCAGCGGTTGGTCAGGTCGACGGTGAGCACGCCACCTCGCCCGTAGCGGATGGTGCTGTTGCCGTGCTTGTGCAGGGCGTCCGGCGTCATGGCGACGTCGCGTCCGGGGAACAGGCTCTCGATGCGCGACAAGAAGCGCGGGTCGACCGCGATGACGTCTTCGCAGACCCCGTGCTTGGGGCAGGTCTTGACCATCCAGATCTTGCCGTCGCGCTCGAGGATTTCGGCTTCGACCTCACCCGGGTTGTCGTTGACGAGGTGCCGCCAGTCGGCCTCGCCGGACAGGATGCGGCGGCGCGCCTCTTTCACACAGGTGGGGCACAGGCTCGTGGTCTTGCGTGGCCATCCCAGCGGCGGGCTCGTGCGCTCCTTGCGACGGGGGATGGGGGCGTCCGCCCACTTGGGCCGGAACGGAAGGCTCTCGGGACCGGCGGCGTTGATGCGCTGCATCAAGGGCCACGCGCGGTCGGCGGCCGCCACGACCGCACGCTCGAGGTGACGAAGGATCTCCATGTCGATGAAACCTGACGATAGGGAAGTAGTCGGCACAAGATACGAGGAGGGCGGTCGGAAGTCGAAGGGCTTTCTCCGCGGTGCCAAAGGGCGTTGGCACAGCGTGACAGCTGGCCCGGCATGATCGATAGTCCAGCCTGGGCGATGCGGGTCGGGGCACAATTTCGGCATCTTGCGGCCGTTCTCGCGGTGGGGGCGCTCGCTTTGGCGCCGCGACCCGCGGGAGCGCAGGAGGGCAAGCGTGCCCTTCGGGAACGGTTCGGGGTCGACGCGGCGGCGGCGCTCCTCGAGCACGGCGACCCGGCCGAGCGCCTGCGTGGGGTCGAGTGGCTGGGCACCATCGGGACCGAGAAGGCCCTGGAGCGGCTCGCCAAGGGCTTGCAGCGAGGGACCACCCTCTACGCCACACCCCGCGCTCGACTCGCCGCGATTCGGGTGCTGGCCGACCACCTCGACGAGGAGAAGTACCGCGCCCCGGTGGCCGCGGCCTACGTCGCAGCGGCGAACGAAACCTCCGGGCTCGGACGGCTCATCCGTGACACCGCTGCGCGTGCGCTCGCACGTCGCGGCGACCGCGCCTCGCTCACGCCGCTGGTCACGGCGGTGCTGATGGGCGGTGCGGGGGCCGAGCACGCGCGCGCCCTACTCGTCGCCCATCCGCCGTCGGAGATCGCGATCTTCCAAAACGACGCGAAGCGGCTCTCCCCCGAGATGCTCAGCCTGCTCGGCGACGTCGCCGACCCTCGCACGCTGGGGTGGCTAAGGGCGCACCTCAAGGGCAAGGGGGAGTCGGAGGAGCAACGCCGAGCTGCCGGCATCGCGCTCGCCAAGCTGAGGGATGACCACGCGCGTACGTTCGTGAAGACCTGGCGCAAGGACGAGGACCCCTTCAAGCGCATCGCGGCCGCCGAGGCTGCGCTCTGGCTCGAGATGCCTGAAGCGCCGACCATGATCGCCAAGCTCCTGGGCAAGGCGAAGACCCGTCAGGCCGGTCTGCGGCTCGCGGCCGTGTCCCTGTCGCCATCGCTGGTGCCGACCCTGAAGGCCGTCATCGAAGCGGACGTCACCACGCCCGAGCGGCGCCAGGCGACGGCCATCCTCGCCCGCATGGGAGAGGGCAAGTCGGCGGTCGCCTTGCTCGCGCTGCTCGGCCGGTCCGAGCTGACCACCCAAGCCGCCCTCGCCTTGGCGCAGAACCGCAGTCGCGAGGCCCAGCTCGGACTGGAGCGCGCCCTAGACCAAGCGTCCGACGGGGCGGGCCGGCGCCTGATGCTTCGGGTCGGGGTCGTGCGCGCCCTACGAACCGGCAAGCGTCTGTCGGGGCTGGTGTCGGCGCTGGAGGATGCGCTGGACGGTGACGACGCCGCCGACCGGGCGGTGGGCGCCTTCGGATTGGTGGCCTTGGGTGAGGCTTCGGTGACCGACCTCCTGGCGCGTTCGGAGCCCGAGGTGAAGGCCGCCGCGGCCCGTGGGGCCTTGGCGCGGGGACCGAGTGCCATCTCTGCCCTCGAGCCCCTGCTCAAGGACCCCAAGACCCGCATCCTCGGGGCGCCGGCGTTGCTTCTCGGTGGTGGTGGCCTGTCGCCGGCCGACTTGGCGAAGCTCGCCGAGGAGGGGGGCATCCTCGCGCCGCTGGCGGCCTATCGGCTAGCGGTGGTCGACAGCAAGCCGCACCGCGCCCGGCTGCATGGACTTCTCACCGGCACCGACCCCGAGATCCGGCTCCAGATCGTGCTCGGCCTCGGGCACAGCCCTGAGCCGGATGCCGTGTCCCTTCTGGCTTCACTCTACCCGTTCGAGGCCGACCTGACGATGCGACGGGCCGTGGTGCGCGCCCTCACGGCGCGCACGGAGAAGCACCGCGAAGCGACCCTGAAGATGGCGCGGGACCACGATCCGGATGCCACCATCCGGCGCATCGCGGGTGAGGCGCTCAAGGGTGTGGTGGCCAACCCCACGGCGCGGCCCGCGGGGGGCCGTACCCTCTGGATGACCCTGCGCGAGGTTCAGTCGGCGGGGGCGGCCTCCGGGCGACCCGCGGTGGTGATCCGCGACGACGGCCTCGCATGGCCTGCGATGAGCGCGCCCGACGGGGTGCTGCTCGTCCCCGGCCTCGCCGACCAGGGCAAGGTATCGCTTCGGCTCGCGCCCACGCCGCTTGCACCGGCCCCGCCCAAGCCCAAGGATGAAGCCGCGCCCGCCAAGGGTGCCGCCCCGGCTCCGTCGGCCGTTCCAACTGCAGTGCCGTCTGCTGGGCTATCTTCTGGGCCACCGTCTGGGCCACCGTCTGGACAACCTGCAGCTCCCCCACCCAAAGCACCATGACCGAGGAAGCAAAAGACCGAGACGAGCCGTCTTTCGAGGCCTCGACCGAGCGCCTCACCGCCATCGTGCAACAGCTCGAAGAAGGTGAGCTTCCGCTCGAGCAGGCACTCGAGCTCTTCGAGGAGGGGATCGGCGTCGCGCGCGCGGCTCAGGCGCGTCTCGACGCGGCCGAGAAGCGCGTGGAAGAGCTGCTGGGGATCGACGAGCGAGGAGAGGCCAAGACCCGGCCCTTCGAGTCATGACCACCATTCGTCGCGGTGCGGCCCTCGTCATCGGGAACGAGCTTCTCAGCGGCAAGATCGCCGACGCCAACGTGGTCGTTCTCGCCCGCACCTTGCGGGCATGTGGCTGGAGCCTCGATCGCGTCGTGGTCATTCCCGACGACATCGACCTCATCGCGGCCGAGGTACAGATCCTCTCGCGCGGCTTCGACGGGGTCTTCACCAGTGGCGGGGTCGGCCCCACCCACGACGACCTCACCGTCGACGCGGTGGCCAAGGCGTTCGGGGCCGAGGTCGAGAGCGTGGGTGCACTCGAAGCCATGATCAACGAGCGCTACGACGGCAAGGCCACCACCGGTCATCTACGCATGGCCCGGGTTCCCAAAGGGGCGCGTCTGGTGTCGAGCGAGGAGCTTCCCTGGCCCACCATCGTGATGGAGAACGTCTGGGTCTTTCCCGGCGTGCCGGAGATCTTCGCGATGAAGATGTCGCTTCTCCGTCAGGAGCTGGGGGTCAACTCACCCTTCGTGACCCTCGAGCTCAAGACGCAGCTCGACGAGGGCAACCTCAAGCCTCACCTCGACGCGGTGGTCGCCGCGCACCCGGAGGTGCAGGTCGGGTCCTATCCCAAGTGGCGCGACCCTACCTGCCGCACGTTGGTGACCTTCGACGGGCTCGACGAAGCGGTGGTCGCGGCGGCGCGTGCGGCGCTCGAGCACCGGCTCGAGGAGTG
>JAUHZF010000262.1 GCA_030426145.1 Polyangia bacterium | reverse complement strand
TCGGGGAGGATGAGACCAACTGCACGATCGACGCGTACGGTTGGTACGACGCTCCGAGGCTCCATCTCGAAGTCGCAGCGACCGACGCACGGCCGTCCCTGCTGCTCACGATGGACCCCTACCCGCCCACTGTAGAAAGTGGCGTGTACCATTGGTCGTCGGCGTCTCACCTCTTTCAGAACCAATGGTACGCCACGGTCGACGACCGCACGGCAAGCCCGCTGTCGCCCTGCGAGCTCACGCTCGTCCAGTACCCAGACGACCTCGAGGTGGCGCACTTCGAGTGCGGCTCGCTCTCGGGGCGTCTGGGGTGCGAAGTCCCGTGAGACGTCCCATGGGACGGTGAGCGCCGTGGTTCGCCTGGGTAGACTGGGCCCGATTCGTGCAACGGTCACCGTAGTCATGTCGCACCCCCGGACACTCCCCATGCTGGCCCCCCTTCTCGTTGCGTTGACGGGCTGCGGCTCCGACCCGCCACCTGCGCAATATCCGCCGGGAACCTTGCCTCCGGGCTATGCGCAGGCTCCGCGTCCTGGCTACGGGCCCCAGGGCTACCCACCTGCGGCGCCAGCGCCGCAGGTGGGATCGGCGGTCACACCCTTTGGCGAGCTTCTCAAGCAGATCCCGCAGCTCACCGGTTGGCCTCAACTTCCGTCGCTGGCCGAGCTGCCCCAGATCTTTCCCCAGTGGCCGTGGCCAGCTGCGCCCCCGGTCGGTCCGGCCCCTGCGCCGACGGGGGCGTGGCCCCCGCAGTGGGTGGCGTGGGAGGACCAAGTGCTACAGCTGACGAACCAGCAGCGGGCGATGGGGGCCAACTGTGGAGGACAGGCCTTCGGCCCGGCGCCTCCCGTCGGCACGCACCCACAGTTGCGGCAGGCCGCACGTGGGCACGGCGACGACATGGCGCGGCGGGACTACTTCGACCATCAGTCCCCAGAGGGAACGGGGCCCATGCAGCGCGCCCAAGCCGCCGGCTTTCAGGGTGGGTTCGTGGGGGAGAACATCGCAGCGGGACAACGCTCGCCTCAGGAGGTGGTTCAGGCATGGGTCGAGAGCCCCGGCCATTGCGTCAACCTCATGAACCCACGCTATCGGTACCTCGGGGTCGGCTACGTCTACCAAGACGGCGACGAGTACGGACACTACTGGGTCCAGAACTTCGGCGGGTGAGCGGCTATACTGTTTTGCGCCGTGGCCGATGGACGTGACAACCTGTTCGAGCGCTACGACCTCGATCCTCGGGAAGGGCCAGAGGCGATCACGGCGCGCATGCGGGAGCTGGTGCAAGAGGCCCCCGAAGAAGAGCGCGAACGGCTTCGTGCGGACTGGGAGGCGCTCACCCTGCATCCGCGCGACCGACTCCAGCATGCGTTGAGCGCCTTCCCCGAGACCCGCGCCCCGCTTGGAGCTCCACCGCCACGCACGCGTCGACGGCGTCGGGAACCTGCCCTGGAACTCGCGGATGTGCTCGTCATGCCGTCGGTTGCGGAGGCGCTGGGGGTCGAAGCATCACGTGAGGCACCGGATCCGTTGCCGCCTCTCGCTGACGATCCCATCCTTGATGACGCATGACGTTCATCGACCGCCCCGTCGGCATCGACCTCGGCACCACCAACTCCGCCGTGGCCATGCTCGAGCCTTCCGAACGAGAGATCTTCGTATGTGAAGACAAGTTCAAGCGCCGAACCATCCCGTCCGCCGTGGCGTGGGACGACAAGCGGAACGAGTGGCTGGTCGGTCGCGCAGCCCGCAAGCGCCGCGGCAAGACGCCGGCCCCCATCGAGTCGATCAAGCGCAAGATGGGTCAGCAGACCAAGGTCGATGCGGGCCCCGAGCAACTCTCTCCCGAAGAGGTATCGGCTAAGATCCTCGCCGCCGTGCGGGACCAGATGCGGGGCTTCCTCGCGGACCGCATCCAGGGCGGCATCGAGGCGCGCGTCGAGCGTGCCGTCATCACCGTGCCCGCTTACTTCGACGCGCCTCAGGTCGAGGCGACGCGCCGCGCGGCCGAGCTGAGCGGGCTCGACCCCATCGGCATTCTCCAGGAGCCGACCGCGGCCGCCATCTACCACACGTACAAACGGCAGCTCGGTGACGGAAACTTCCTCGTCTACGACCTCGGGGGCGGCACCTTCGACGTGTCCATCCTCCGCTGCGTGGGCGGGGAGTATCAGGTGCTCGCCATCGACGGCGACAACTATCTCGGGGGGGACGACTTCGATCGCCGCTTCGCCGAGCATCTGCGCAAGGAGCTCGTCGCGCGCGGATACGACCTCGAGCTCGACGTGGTGGGCGACCCGGCGGACGCCGCGCGCTTCAAGCGACTCGTCGAGCTCGCGCAGGAGATCAAAGAGCAGCTTTCCACCCGCGACGTGGTGCCCGTGAGCCGTCAGGACATCGTCGAAGACAAGAGCGGCGAGACCGTCGAGTACGAGGCGGAGGTCGGACGCACTCAGTACGAGGAGATCATCGGGAGCTTCGTCGAGACCACCATCACCTGTTGTTTGCGCGCGGCGGAGGAGGCCAAAGAAAAGGCGGGTGTGGGCCTCGAGGACATCGACAACGTCATCCTCGTCGGCGGTTCCACCCGCGTACCGCTCGTGGTCCAGCGCGTCACCGACGACATCTGTGGTCCGAGCAAAGCCGATGAGCCGCTTCAGGATGCCGTGGATACCTGCGTCGCCCTCGGAGCCGCGATTCACGCGGCGCAGATCGGCGGCCTTCGCGTCGGCGATCCCGAGCGTCGGGCCCAGGCGCTCTTCACCTCGCCCCTCGTGGCCAAGGAGAGCCCCCTCAAGATCGCCTTGCGGGTCGAACAGGCGCCCGAGGGCACGCGTGAGGTCGCCGTGGCTCGCGGCGACGAGATCCTCGTGAGCACGCCCTACGACCCCACCGCGACCATGCGGCTCGCGGTGCCGCTCACCGATGCGCCCGACCAGGCCCTCACCCTCGAGCTGCGCGACGACGTCGAGGAGGTGCTCGCGAGCCTGCCCTTTGCTCTGCACCGAGGTGATGTTCGACCGCGCGCCACGTCGCTCAGCCGTCCGGCGGTGGTCTCCAAGGACATCGCCATCGAGGTCGTGCGGGCCAATCGTCGCGAGCGGCGCACGCTCCTGCCCAAGGGCACCGGGCTGCCGATGAAGGTCGAGCAGCGCTTCTTCACCGCCGACCAGTCGGGGGCCGTCGTGCTTCGGTTGTTGCAGGGGCGCATGCCCATCAAGACCCTGATGATCCAGGTTCCGCGCGACCTCCCGGTCGGCAGCTTGGTGAAGCTCTCGGTGCGCTGCGACGAAGCGATGCGGCTCGAGGCCAAGGCGGATGTGGCGGGCCAGGAGCTGTGGGCCACGGTCGAGCCGCCGGCCCCGCCCAAGTTCGACCCCAAAGGTGACGTAGAGGGGCTGCTCGAGCAGGCCGACGCGGTGAAGCGCAGCCTCTGGGGTAGTCGCGGTGACTTCTTCCGTCACGAGGTGGACCAGCTGACCGCCGCCATTCGCGAGGTGGTCTCCACCGATCCAGACAAGCTACGGGTGCTCTGTCATCGCCTGCAGATGCTCGTCGACGAGTTCAAGCCCGACCCCACGACGGGTGGGCTCGCGCCGCCCTTGCATCACTTCGAGTTCGAGCTCGACGCGCTGAGGCGGGTCGTCTTTCGGGCCTCGGCGCCCATCATGGGCATGGACCGGGAAACGTGGGAGGCGCGCATCCACGACGTCGACCAACGGGCGGCCGAGGCCTACGAGGCAGGCGACCCCGTCACCTGGCGGCGCGTGAACAACGAGGTGCAGGCGCTCCGCGAGACGGCGACCCAGGAGGAGTTTGCGGCCTTGCGCATCGACGACCCTGCCTACCTCATGCGCCGTCTCAGCTCGGCCGTGCGCCGGGCCAACGACGTCGAGCGGCAGCTGCTCGACTTCGTGCCGTCGGCGACCGACGAGGTCGGGCGCCTGCAGCGGGAGGAACAAGCGCGGCTCATCGCCGACCTCAAGTCGAAGGTGAGCGAACCTCTGGGCAAGCTCGAAGTCGCCGAGGGCGACGAGCTGTCGGCGGTGCGGCGTCAGCTCGAGCAGATCAGCTCCGAGCTCGAGCGCATCGACATCGCCATCGAGCGCATCCCCTCGCTGGGACTCGTGACGGAGCACGGCGACAACGGGTGAGCGTTTTCGGCGACGTCGGCATCGCGGCTGCGGCACGGCTCGAGCGTTCCCTCGGCCCCACGGTCGGGCTGCGTGCCTACCGTAAGCTCTTCTCTGACGATGATGCGAGCGTGCGGGCCGCGGCGGTGCTCGCGGCGGTGCGATGCGCCCGCGTGCTCGGCGACGCCGCCGCCATCGCTGCTTCGGCGCAGTGCTGGCGGAACTTGCGTGGGAACCATCGCGGCATGAGCGACGTGGTCCGCGCGCTCGTGGTGGAGGGGCGCCAAGACTGGGCCACCGATTTGGCCGAAGCCGAAGCCCATCGCCGGCGTGATGGTCGCGGTCACTACCTCGTGGCGCGCGTACATCTGGCCTTCGGGCGCACGAGCGACGCGCTCGACGCCTTCGACCGCGCGGCGCGTCTCGGCGACGCCAGGTTGAAGGCCACGGCCGCCATCATGCGCTTGCGTCACGGAAAGCTTGGCGACGCCCAAGCGGTGGCGCTGGCGCGCACGGTCGATCTCGAGGCGAGCACACGGCCGCAGCGGGCGTGGGTGGCCGATGCCCTGCTGCACGCCCCGAGCCCCTTCATTCGGGCCAAGGGACTCTCCATCCTCGGTGACCTCGCCGAAGTGCCCGACGCGCTCGGCCGGTGGGCGATCGAACGCGCGGCGCGGCATGCCGATGGTGCCGGGGCACGCCTGACGTGGGTGGAGGCCGACCGCATCGCCGTCGCCGTGGGGCGCCATCCGGACGAAGACGCGCGGTCGGCGGCAGGCGCCGCTCTGGAGGCGTTGCGCCGGTTGGATCCCGAAGGGACCGAGGTCGATGCTCATCGGGCGTTGCTCCAGAGCTGGCCCGAAGGAGACCGGTACGTGGAGCTGGTCGACGCGCTCCAGCAAGGGTTGGAGGTGCACCCCGAGGTGCTGAACCTCGAACCCCGGCATCCGCTTCATGCGGCGACGCTGTCCTTGAGCGTGGTGGCGGCCCTGAAGCGCTCGGACCCGGACGCGGCGGCCACGCACCTGCAGGCGCTCGGCGAAGGTGAAGCGCGGGGGCGGTTGCCGGCCCCAGTGTGGACGGCCTGGCTCTGGGCCGCTTCGCACCGCGACGCCGACCTGCGGGCGCTGGCGCTGAAGCAGCTGCGGCGAGCGCTGGCGCGCCCTACCAGTCCGCCGCCCCGGGGTTACCTCAGCCTCGAACCCGCGCTGCGTAGGGGGGGCGACGGCGACGAGCTCCTCGACATCCTGCGGCGGGCCACGGCGCGTGGAGAACCGGGGGCATGCGAGATGCTGGTCCGCGAGCTGGCGACGCGCGGATGGGCGTCCCATGCCGAAGGCGATCGCCACCAGGCCGCAGCGTGGCTCCGCGAGGCCAAACTTCTGAGCTAAATACGTTCCCATGGGTTCGCTACGCCTCGACTCGCCCCGGGCCGGGGCGAGGACGAGTCGAGGCTCCGCGAACACCACCCATGTTCACTCCTTTCCCTACCTCTCGGGGCCTTCAGAAGGCCCCGCCCCATGCTTCGCACGGGGCCCCACCCCAAACGGCGTCGCTTCGCGACGATCTGTAGCGAATAGACGGTCACCTATCTAGGCTCCCTCGCTCTCTTCGGGGGCCTCGAGCTCGAGGGGAGGGCGGTCGAACCGACCACGCAGGCGGTCGATGACGCCGCGGAGCCGGGGGCGGCGCACGAGCCGCAGGAGCAGTCGTCGCTTGCCCGGCCAGTCGAGCAGCAGAAGTCCGACGAAGATGGTGAGCAGCCCCTGCCCCGGCACGCCGGGCAGTGACAGCACCACGCCCACCACGACGAGGAGGAGCCCGATGACGTTGCGCGCCATCGCCGCGAGGGCACGAAGGGCGACGGGGCGGCGTGGATCGGGGGGCGCCTCTCGCAAGAAGTGGTCGGGCCTCAGCTGGACCACGAAGGCGACGACGACGGCCAGTGAGAGCACCGCGGAACCGACGACGGTGACGGCCGCCCAGGCGAGCTGGGCGTGGGTGAGGCCGAAGATCACGGCCCAAAGGTAGGCAGGAGGGCGGCGCTTTGCCAGTCGCACCGTTGCGGACGGGTCTGCCATCATGCCACGGTGGCTCCGACATGAGCCGACAACGCCAAGTCGACGTTCACATCAATCTCAACGTCCGCGGCATGGAGCCGTCGGCGACCGTGGCCATCAACGAGCGCTGCAACGCGATGATCGAGCAGGGCCAGGAGGTCTACAAGCTCGGCCTCGGCCAGTCGCCCTTTCCGGTGCCCGACCAGGTCGTGAAGTCGCTGCAGGAGCACGCCCACGAGAAGGACTACCTTCCGGTGAAGGGCTTGCGGCAGCTCCGCCACGAGGTCGCCGCTTACCACTCTCGGGTTCAGGGGATCACCGGCGACGCGGACGACGTGCTCATCGGTCCCGGTAGCAAGGAGCTCATGTTCCTGCTCCAGCTCGTCTACTACGGCGACATCGTCATCCCGACCCCGGCTTGGGTGTCCTACGCGCCGCAGGCCAACATCATCGGGCGGCGCGTTCGCTGGATCCACACCCGCAAGGAGGACGACTGGCGCCTCACGCCGGACCTCCTCGAGGCGCTGTGCAAAACCGACCCCAATCGGCCTCGCATCGTCATCCTCAACTACCCGTCCAACCCCACCGGCGTGAGCTGGTCGACCGAAGAGCTCAAGAAACTGGCGAGCGTGGCGCGCCGCTACCGGGTGGTTCTCCTCAGCGACGAGATCTACGGCGAGCTCCACCATCGCGGTGAGCACGCGTCGATAGGCACACTCTACCCAGAGGGCACCATCGTCTCGGGCGGCTTGTCCAAGTGGTGCGGGGCCGGGGGCTGGCGGCTGGGGACGTTCATGTTTCCCAAGCAGATGCGCTGGTTGCTCGACGCGATGGCCGCCGTGGCATCGGAGACCTACACGTCGACCTGCGCGCCCGTACAGTACGCTGCGGTCACGGCATTTCGCGGTAGCCCCGAAATCGGCCTCTACCTCGACCGCAGCCGTCAGGTCCTCGGGGCCCTCGGGGATTGGTGTGTGGAGAAGCTGCGCAGCGTCGGGGTCGACGTGCTCGCACCCGCAGGGGCCTTCTATCTGTTCCCCGACTTCTCTCCGCTGCGTGAACGGCTAGCCGCCCGTGGGATCGACGACAGTGACCAACTCTGCATGCGAATCCTCGACGAAACCGGCGTTGCGTTCCTCCCCGGCAGCTCCTTTGGGCGTCCGGCGAGCGAGCTCAACGCCCGCATCGCCTACGTCGACTTCGACGGCGACGCTGCTTTGAAGAAGGTCGAGGCGATGGGGCCGGACGCGGCCCTGAACGAGGATTTCCTGCGAGCGTTTGCGCCCAACGTCGTGCACGCCTTCGAGCGCATCGCCGACTGGCTCGAGCAGCAGTGATGTCACACATTTGTCGTTGCTCTTCGGCCAGGAACGTTGTCTTCTGAGGTCGGGATGAGTGGAGCAGCGGACCAGGCCGCCGCCGGCGGGCCCGGACCCGGTGACGCCCCTCCAGCGGTCCCCGCGACGACGGGCCCGTACATCGTGGCCCTCGTGCGTGCGGTCAGCGAGAAGTGGACCGGTACGATCGTCTCCCACACCGACGACGGGCTCATCCACTACAGCTATTTCTTTCAGGGCGCGCCGTGCAAGGTGCGCCCCGGCGTGCTCGTCGCGCCGCTCGACTCGATCCTCCTCCGACTCGGTGGCATCGAGCCCCACGCCCTGGCGAACGCGGTTTCGACGGCGTGCGAGCGGCCAGACCTGTTGCTCGGTGAGATCCTCATCCAGCGGGGGCTGCTCACCCACGACGTGCTCTACTCCGCGCTGCGGTGGCAGGTGCTCGAGCGCCTCAACTACCTCATGACCGAGGGGGTGGCTGGGGGGCGCCACGATCTCTACGCCGACGTGGACCTGATCCCGCTCGCGAGTCGTGCCGAGCTCCACCCCGCCGACCCCATGTACTGCATCATGTGCGCGGCGCGATTGCCAGCTTGTGAGCCTATCGCACAGCGCTACATCGAGCGCGTGAGGCAGATGCGGCTCGGCCTCACGGGCGATGTCGATGTGGCGCGCTTCGGCCTCACCGAAGACGAGTACGCCGTCGTGCAGCGGCTCTCTACGGGAGCATTGGCCTTCGACGAGCTCGTGGAGCAGGGGCTGCCGCGCGCGGCGGTTCAGCGCGTGATCTTTGCGCTCGGCGTCACGCAGGCCCTCGCCTCGAAGGGCCGCTTTCAGTCGCGGTCGGCGACGATGCCCGTGCCTCCGCCGAGCATCCCCGCGCCTTCTGGGGCGCCGCCCGTCTCGGCGGCCGTACCGGCGGGCGGGGCCGAAGCGGTCGACGGGTCCCCGGCGTCGAGCACGTCCCCCGGGAGCGACCCCACATCGGGGCGTCGACGGACACAATCCGTGGGCCGCATTCAATTGCAGCAGCGGGTAGTGCGACGCTCGTCGCTACCGCCGATGGCGTCGCAGCCGCCGTCGTCGCGTAGCCCCAACCGTCAGGTCGACTCCTTCTCGCCGGCCCATTCGATGCCGCCTCCGAATGCATACGGAGCCTCCGCCGAGCCGCCGCCATCCGACGCCGCCCACGCGGCGCCATTCATCCCTGCCCCACGTGCGCCGCGGCGTCGACGTGTGCGCCCCTCGCCGGCCATGCCGCCGTCGATGCCGTCGGCGCTCCCCCCGCCGGCCGGCACCGCGCCAGCACCTGCAGCCCCCACGCCGCACCTGACCGCGTCCAACCCGGAGCCAGCACCTGCACCGGCTCCTCCGGAGCCACCGCCACCGCGCATCAATCCCATGCTGTCCGAGCCCTTCGGCTTCGACGACGCCGTGCCGGCGGAGGTGAAGGCGGCCCTCGGAGACACGCGTGAACCGACCCCGCCGTCACCCGTCGGCCCCGCTCCCATCGCCTTCGATGACCCGGCCGACGTGTACGACCGCGACCCCGAGTCGGCACGGCCGGCGCCCGATCCGTTCGCATCCGAGGCGCCCCCCTTCGAGGCCGGCCCCGAGTACGACGAGGTCCACCCCTACCCAGAGGACCATGGTGCGCCGCCGGACGGCGGATACGATCAGCCTGCGTACGACGAACCTGTGTACGAGGCGCCCGCGTACGATCAGGGCGCGTACCAGGAGCCCGCGCACGATCAGTCCGCGTACGACGAGCCAGTGTACGAAGAACCCGCGTACGATCAGGGCGCATACGAGGAGCCCGCGTACGAAGAGCCCGCCCACGAGGAGGCTCCCCCGAGCGGAGACGCGACCGACGAGATGGCTATGGACGGTCATCTCGACGAGCCGGAGGCACCGCTGGCGACCGCGCCAGTGCGGAAGCGAGGCTTGTCGCTCAGCGAGCGAAGGGCCATCGAGGCGCAGCACGCGGCCGACGCCTCCATGCGCATTCTCGACTTCAGGGCGGCGAACGGGCATCTGCAACGGGCGCTTCGCTTCGCGCCCAAGAACCCCGATGTGATGGCCAAGGTTGCCTATGTGCACGCGATGAATCGCGGTCGGCGGCCCGCCGGCGACAAGGAGTTCTACGACGAGGAGCTCGGCATGCTTCGCGACGTCATCCAGGAACATCCGCGCTGTGAGACGGCCTTCTACCTGCGTGGCCGTCTTCTGGCGCGGCTGATGCGACGCGACGAAGCCGTGCGCGACTTCGAGAAAGCGGTTCGCATCAACCCGGACAACGTCGATGCGGCCCGCGAGGTGCGCGAGCATGAGGCCCGAATGCGCAAGAAGCGGAAGCGCCAAGAGCCCCCGCCCGAGCCGACCTCCAGCTTCCGGGGAATGCTCCGCAAGCTGGGTATCGACACCGATTGACCTTCACTTATCGAAGCGTCGCTTCTTCGACAGGAGAGGACGACGAGTGATAGCTTCGCCGTGGGGTGCATTCTCGCTGGATTCATGGGCTCGTCCTCATCCTCGCGGCGCTGAGCAGCGGCTGCGCGGCGACGTCACGTGAAGTCGTACGCGGGGGCGTCGAGCAGCTGGTAGAGCCAGAGACCCAGGCCCTTCTGGGCAAGCTCAAGCCCAACATCCGGCTGGCGTCGGAGGAGCTCGCGGGGGGACTCGTGGGCGGCGCACTCGACGCCCTCACCCGGGACGACCGCCAGCAGGCGATGACCCAGATGTCACAGCGGTTCAGCAAGACCGTCGTCGACGAGCTCGAGAAGGCGACCGGTCGCCTCGGTCCTGCCCTCCGTGTGCAGCTGACCGCCGCCGTACGCGGTGTGCTGGAAGAGGTCTTGTCCCAGCGCACGCGAAACGCGGCGAGCGCCACCGTGAACCGCATCGTGTCGACCACCACGCAGGCCTTGGCTCACGGCCTCGAGCGCGAGCTGGCACCGGCGGTGGCGGGGGCCATGCGGGACAACCTCGGCCCCGCGACCGAGCAGGTGGTCCGCCACAACCTCAAGCCCGCCCTGGCCGACACCACGAAGGAGCTCACGCGTTCGGCCGTGCTCGGCCTCGACGAAGGGGTCGCGGGGACCAAGGCGCTCGACGCCAAGCTCACCGCGGCCAACGACGCCCTCTTCAATCGCTTCGACCTCACCGTGAAGCGAAGCCTCAACGAGGGCGAGCAGACGGCGGGGGCGCTCGGCCGGGTGGCGATCTGGGTCGCGGTCGGACTGGCCATCGTCGTCGCCGCGCTCGTGGTCTTCCTCTGGTGGTCGAGGCGCAACATCTCGCGCAGCGAGCAGGCGCTGAAGCTGCTCACCAAGTCGATCAAGGAGAGCGAGCGCACGGGACCCTCCGAGGCGCTGCGTGCCGCCATCAAGCGCAACGGTCGCGCCTCCGACATGAAGGAAGGCATGCTCCACCTCGAGCGCTTCCTCATCAATCACCCCGACCACCGCCTCCCGAGCCGAACGGATCAGCCGGCGGAATGAAAAGGGGCCACCGCTCCCTCCAGAGAGAGCCATGGCCCCAGCGGTTCAGCCGGCCAAGACGGCTCGGGTCACCCCCTCGGGGGCACGTCCGTAGCGGTCGAGGCTCATGGTCATGCTGCCTCGGCCTCCCGTGAGAGACCGCAGCTGCCCCGCGTAGCCGAACAGCTCGGCCAGCGGGGCTTCGGCCACGACTTGGGTTTGGCGCTGGGTGGGGGTCATCCCCAACACGCGCCCGCGGCGTCGACCGAGGTCGCCCACCACGTCACCCATCCGGTCAGCCGGAATGTGGAGTCGAAGCTGCATGATGGGCTCGAGGAGGAAGCGTCACCTCCATGCCGAAGTCGATGTGACCTGGCGTGTCGATGAGCTGAAGCCGGTGGTCTTGCCAGTCGGCGCCGACGGTAGCGGCGCTGATGGTGATGCCGTGGTTCTGCTCGCTGGGGTCGGAGTCGGTGACGGTGTTGCCATCGTGAACCTCTCCCGGACTGCGAATGCGGCCCGTGACGAAGAGAATGCGCTCGGTGAGCGTGGTCTTGCCGGCGTCGACGTGGGCGACGATGCCGAAGTTGCGTTTGATGTCGGTGGTGGGTTTCCAGGTCATGACGACCTCCAATGGGAGCGATGGACGCACCCGTCCCGTGCGACGCGATCCATCGGTCGCGTCGGATGAAGAGCCAGCGCAACCCCGCAATGGGGCGCCTGGCCGAATGCCTCGATGGGGCCACGACGCAGTGAGCCGGGAGGGCGAGCTCACTCGCGCTCACGCTCACCTCCCCGATCACGGGGATGCGAGGCTACGAGCGGCCGAGCTAGCGCCGTGGCTCACATCGATGCCGGCCACACGCCCAGCCTCAAGGGACAGAGCAGTGCATAGTCGTGGCACTGACCGCGTCCTCCACACACATTCGTATCGAACGCCGTGCCCACTCCACCAGTGGGAGCGGTGCGAAGCGTCGCGCGGACAACGATGTCGCGGGTACGAATCATGGGAACAGACCTCGCCCGGAGAATACGCACCGCGCCCGTCGATGCAAGAGCAAACGAGTAGGTCGGCGCTCGACGGTGGCTACCCGGGCCTATGGAGGGTGGGGGGGTCGAGGTGCCGAGATGGAGGTGGGATACGACGCGAGCGTCTACATCGGGGGCGCGCAGACCAGAGAAGCGCAGGGCTCGGTCGCAAGGACGGCCTCGCAGGCCTCCGGCCTACGGAGTACCTCCCGGTCCAATGGCGGAGCGGCCCCGGTCATCCCCCAGAGCTGGCAGGTACAGCAGTCCGGCGGAGCCTCGGGCACGTCGACGGCCGTTGTGGGTGGCGCCGGTGCCGCTGCAGGGGCCGGTGTCGCGGTCGGGGAGGGGCCGGCGCACGCGGCGAGACCAATCGTCACGAGGATGAGGATGAGGCGATGCATGGGACCGAGGATCTTGTTGAGCGATGGGCTTGGGGACACCTAGCCAACGGTCGTGCTCGGTTCCCCTTACACCAGTGCCCCTTGCCCTTCGATGCCAGCCGTCGCGCCGCTCAAGCCGACCATTGTGCGATGTCGTCAGCGACCAGTTCGGCGAAGGCGAAGCTGCACGTGAATGCGGGCGAGACCGCGTTGAGCACGTGCACGGATCGGTCGTCGCCCTCGTAGCGGAAGTCCATCACGAGGCGGCGTTCTCGACGATCGTAGAGCTGAGCGCGGATCCCCGGGCGGCCCCAGTGATCGAACTGGGTCGCGCGAACCCCCGGCACGAGGCCGGCTGCGTTCTCGACCAGGTGTGCAGCCATGAGCTTGGGGGCTTCGCGGAAGGCGTGGCGGCGGAAGGAGGGGTCGGCGGCGAAGAGCGAGAGTCCGCTCGCTGCGATCTCGGCCAGCTCCTCGGGGGCGAAGCGCGACCACGAGCGCACCATGCCGTAGCCCTCGCGCCAGGGCGCGGGAAAGGCGGTGGGGCCGATCTTCACTTGGCCTTTCACCGTCACGGTGAAGTGCACGCCGAGGAAGGGCATGCCGAGGTCGGGCACGGGGTAGACGTGGGTGCGAAGCTTGGGGGCGCTCTCGTTGCCGTAGAGGTAGAGGCCCTTGAAGGGCAACATCGTGAGCCCTTCCCCGAACCCGTGAGCGGCAGCGACGCGGTCGGCGTAGATGCCGGCCGCGTTGACCACGTAGCCGGCGGAGAAGTCGCCGTCGCTGGTGCGGGTCACGCCGTGTTCGAAGCCGAGCCAGCGCACGCCGAGGTGCAGGTTGATGTCCTGTCGGGCGCAGGTGGCTTCGAGGCTCGCCATCACCTCGCTCGGGTCGACGACGTCGAGCAGGCCGCGCAGGAAGCGGGCGGCCCCGACACCGCCGGAGAGGACGGTGACCGAGGTCATCGCCCGGCCTCGATCGCCGTGCGGTAGAGCTCGACCAGTTGCTTCGCGGTGGTCGTCCAGCGGAACCGGCGGACGTTGCGGCGCCCGGCCTCGACGAGCTCCGCCCCGCCGTCGCGCAGCACCCCGTCGAGCGCTTCGGCG
>JAUHZF010000614.1 GCA_030426145.1 Polyangia bacterium | reverse complement strand
CTCACCCTCACCGATCCCGACACCAGCGTAGCCCTCGGAGCCGCGACCTACGGTCTGGCCATCGCGGGAAGGGGCCGCAAGATCACCAGCGGTGCGCCTCGTAGCTTCTACCTGGGACTCGGGGGGGCCGAGACGCGTCAGGCGGTTTGTGTGCTCCCCATGGGCATCGAGGAGGGTGACGTTCAGCGCGTGGAAGGCGACTACGCCCTCACGGTGGGACAGAAGGTCCGCTTCGAGCTCTACGCCGCCGACCGCCGCGACCCGGCGGGGGCGGTGGTGACCGTCGAGGACCACGACCGGCTGGCACCGCTCGTCACCGAGCTGCACGCGCGCCGCGACGAGAAGCGCCTCCCCGTGGCCCTCGAGGCCGAGCTCAGCGCCATCGGAACCCTCGACCTGTCGTGTGTCGAAGCTCAACCACCCGACGGCGCAAAGGCCAAGCGGTACGCCCTCGCGTTCGATCTCATGGCGGAGGGGGTCGGCCACGAAGAGGCGAGCGCAGGTCGACGCTACGGCAAGCAACTCGTCGAGGCGCAGACCCTCATCGAGCGGGTGTATTCCAAGCGCACCCGCAAGGAGGTCGAGCCCAAGGAGGTGAAGGGTCTGCAGCGCGGGCTGGAGAAGGTCTTCGGCAAGCGCGGTCACTGGGAGGCCTCGCTCGTGCGTGCCCTCTTCGACATCCTCTTTCGCCACCACAAGGGCCGTCGGGTCACCGCCGAGCACGAGCGCATGTTCTGGATGCTCGCGGGCTACTGCCTGCGACCAGGCATCGGGCACGCCAAAGACGAGGAGCGTGTGAAGGGCCTGTTTCGGCTCTTCGACCAGCGCCTCGCGCACCATGCCGAGCTGCGCAGCTGGCAACAGTTCTGGATCTGCTGGCGGCGTGTGGCGGCGGGGCTCGACGAGGCGGCGCAGGTGAAGATCCGCGACGCCATCGATCCCTTCCTGGCGCCAGACGAAGCCCGGCTCAAGAAGCCCAAGCCGTTCCGCAACGATGCCGCCTGGGAGATGCTCGAGCTCGGCGCCGGCCTCGAACGCGTGCCTGCGGCCAGGCGGGGGGAGCTCGGCGGTTGGATCCTCGAGCGCACGTGGATGGAGCGCGATCCGCGCCTCTGGGCTGCTCTGGGCCGACTGGGAGGGCGGGTTCCCACCTACGGTAGCGCCCACCACGTGGTGGGCGCCCGCACCATCGAGCGGTGGATGGACCATCTGCTGCGCGAGGACTGGAGCGAGTTTCCCACCGCGCCTCGCGCCGCGATCGCCATGTGCCGCCTCACGGGCGACCGCGCACGCGACGTGGCGGAATCGACCCGGGCGAAGGTCGACGCCCGGCTCGAGGCCCTCGGCATCGACGCCGAGCGGCGCCGTCCGGTGACTGAGCTCGTGCCTCTCGACGACGCCGATCGCGCGGCCTTCTACGGCGACGACCTGCCGCTCGGTTTGGTCGGCGGTGACACGTGACGGCCGAGCGAGCGCCGCAGAACCACAGGGTGTAGCCTCTAGCTCGTGAAGAGAGGCATCGCAGTCTGGGTGGGGGCACTCTTGCTCTCCAGCGTGCCCGCCTGCGGTGACGATACACTCATCGTCACGAGGTTGGATGCCGTGCCCTACGTGTCGGGTCAGCGGTTGCGGGCCGACCTCGTGGGCGTGGCGGGGGCCGAGATCCTCATCGGATGGTGGGACACGAAGCTCTCCACCCATTGTTCATTCGGGCACGACGAGCGCGGAGACATTCGGTGTCTTCCCGGGCTGCATCGAACCGCGGGGCTCTTGTATCGAGATCGTGCGCTGAACGTGAATGGCGCGGCGCCGCTCGTCGGTCTGCGCTTCCTCGACGCCGACTGCACCGTGCCGGTCCACGTCAGCCCCCCTGGGGTCCCCGCGCCTCCCTACGCCGCGGGAGCCGAAGACGTGGTGCCTTGTGTCGCCCCTCCCGAGGTGAGGTACCGCATGCATCGTGTGGGCGCTCCGCGCGCGGTGACCACGCTTTATCAGAGCTTCGGCGGGGACTGCGTGGCCGATCCGGCCGGCGAAGGAGAGGTCGTGTACGACCTGGAAGAGGTGGTCGATCCCGGGATGTTCGTGCCGGCCGAGAAGGCACGCGCGACGTGGCCGTCCGGCCTCGAGGTGGTGGTGGTAAAGGCCGCCGACGGGGCTCGACAGGCGGTCTTCGCCATCGATGGGCGACGCGACGCGGCTTGCTGGGGAGCGAACTACTACGGAAAGAATGATGGTCTTTGCCTACCGATGCTCGGCCGCGTCGCGTTCTTGGGGGGCGACTACACCGACGAGACCTGCACATCGCCGGTCGGCTATGACCGCGCAGACCCCACATGTGGACCGCCGCTCGTCGTGTTCGAGCTCGCGGAGGGGTTGATCGCCTACGAGACGGGTGACGCAGTCGATGAAGCTGCCGTCTACACGAGCTCGTTGCAGACCGGCTGCACCCCGGCTGCGCCCGACGGTAAGCGCTACTTTCGTCACGGTCCGCTGATCCCGGACACTACCTTCCCCACGCTGCGGTCGTCCTCGTCGGGCGACGGGGTGGTGACCGCACAGGTGATCACCGACGAGGCCGGCACGCCCATCCGAAGCGTGGGTCTGCTCTCCACCGGCGAGCACTGCACGCCACAGACGAACTGCGACGGCATGCTCCGATGCGTGCCGGACGGCCTCATCCGCGGTCCCACGTTCGACTACTTCGCCGACGACACCTGCACGGAGCCACTGGTCCGTT
>JAUHZF010000011.1 GCA_030426145.1 Polyangia bacterium | reverse complement strand
CTCGGGCTCGTCCACCGGCTCGACACGGGAGGGCTCGGTGATGGCGTTGCGAACCCGCGACTCTTCCCCGTCCTCGGTGATCTCGTCTTCGACGGTCTCGTCGTCACGAAGGTCGAGCATCAGCTCGCCTCCACTGGGCTCGTGCTGCGACACGAAGGCTTCGAGGCCGCCCTGCTTCTCGATGAGCTCGATGGCGCCGCCTGCGAAGGGGTCTTGCACCTCGCCCGGCTCCGCTTCTTCGACGTGCACGAGCACCACGGTGGTGTTGTCGTTGCCGCCGGCGGCGTTGGCGCGGGAGATGAGCGTGCTGCACACCGCCTCGAGATCGTCGGCTTCGTCCGCGTAGATCGAGACGATCTCCTCATCGGTGAGCATGCCGTTGAGGCCGTCCGAGCAGAGGAGGTACGCATCACCGGGACGCGTCTCGGTGGTGAGAAGGTCGACGACGACGTCGGGGCCCATGCCGAGGGCGCGGGTGATGACGTTGCTCGGGAGCTGGCTCACCTCTTCTTCGCTGAGCCAGGGCGCGATCTCGGTGACCTCGCTCACGAGCGAGTGATCGCTGGTCAGCTGCGTGATCTGGCCGTCGCGAATGCGGTAGCAGCGCGAGTCCCCGACGTGACCGACGATGACCTGGTCCTGGTTGGGGGTGAACATGACGGCCACGATGGTGGTCCCCATGCCGGACTCGTTCTGTGAGCGCCGTGCGCGACCGAAGACGTGTTGGTTGGCCAGGCGAACCCCGACCACGACACAGTTCTCCTCTTCGGTGAGGTCGTTGTCGTAGGGAAACGGCCACGTGCGGTCGGGGCCGACCGTGTGGCGGTAGAAGTCCTTCAGGGTCGAGATGGCCAGTGAGCTGGCGATGTCGCCCGAGAGATGCCCATGCCGTCAGCGACGGCCGCGAAACGGAACTCCGGGAACACGAGGAAAGAGTCCTCGTTGCGATCTCGCAACAACCCGACGTCGGTCTTGCCCGCGAATCGCGTTCGCATGTCGGTCACTAGGTCTGCGGTTCCCTGCCCTGAGGGCGAGCATTCACTGCGCCATATTGGCACCAACCTGGATGGACGAACACCCATTTGTCCCCGCCGCAACAAGTTTGCGGTGTGAACTTTGCGTCATGCACGCCGGGGGCCATTGACTTGCGAAAGGTCGATAGCTATAGGTTGCGACCCTTTGTCTACCCTAGAACCCGTCCACCTCGTATGTGGAAGGTCGAAAGGCAGGCAGAGAAGGTCGACAATCCTTCAGATTTTGCGAGTTTAGCCGGTGCTACAGCGAAGCATGAGCATATTCTCGGGGAACGCTCACCCCGAGCTGGCGCAGGAGATCTGCAAGGCCCTCGATTGTCCGCTCGGCCGCTCGCGTGTGAACCAGTTCTCCGACGGCGAGACCTTCTGCGTCATCGAAGAGAACGTTCGCGGCGTCGACACCTACGTGGTCCAGCCCACCTGCTCCCCGGTCAACGACCGCGTGATGGAGCTTCTCATCATGGTCGACAGCCTTCGCCGTGCGTCGGCCGGCTCGATCACCGCCGTCATTCCCTACTACGGCTACGCGCGCCAGGACCGGAAGGTCGCGCCCCGCACGCCCATCTCGGCCAAGCTCGTGGCCAGCCTGCTCGAGGCTGGTGGCGTCAACCGCGTGGTCGCGGTCGACCTGCACGCGGGTCAGATCCAAGGGTTCTTCCAGGTCCCCTTCGACCACCTCTACGCCATGCCGGCGCTGCTCAACTCGCACCTTCGCGCCAACTACACCGGCGCCGTCATCGTCTCCCCCGACGCGGGCGGCGTGGAGCGTGCGCGGGCTTACTCGAAGCGCCTCGGTGGCACCCTCGCCATCATCGACAAGCGTCGTGAGCGCGCCAACGAGAGCGAGGTCATGAACATCATCGGTGACGTGAAGAGCCAGCGCTGCCTCATCATCGACGACATCATGGACACCGCGGGCACCATGTGTAACGCCGCGCGCGCGCTCATGGATGCCGGAGCCACCTCGGTCTCGGCGAGTGTTTCTCACGCGGTCCTCTCGGGGCCCGCCATCGACCGCATCAACGACTCTCCCCTCGAGGAGGTCGTGGTCACCAACTCCATGCCACTCCAGAAGCAGAGTGCGCGCTGCTCCAAGCTCAAGATCGTCAGCATCGCCCCGCTCCTCGCGGAAGCGATCCGTCGCATCCACCACTCCGATTCCGTCAGCTCGCTCTTCGTGTGAGCTCGTCGACCCCCCCTGAATAGGGGTCATTTCAAGGGCGAACCCATGCATACCACCACTCTCAAGGCCACCAACCGCAACGACACCGGCAAGGGCGCAGCACGCCGGCTCCGTGCCGACGGCAAGCTCCCCAGCATCGCCTACGGCAAGGGACACGACGCGCAGCCCCTCTCCGTCGATCGGGCGGCGCTTCGCGGCATCCTCACCAGCGAGCGCGGACGCAACCACATCATCTCCCTCGAGGTCGAGGGCGGCGAGACGTACAACGTCATGGTGAAGGACTACCTCGTCCACCCGGTGAGCCGTGGTCTGCTTCACGCCGACTTCGTCCGCATCGAGGGCGACAGCCCCGTCGTGTGCGAGATTCCCTTCACCACGACCGGCAAGGCCGCGGGCGTGCAGGCGGGCGGTACGCTGCTCACCAACATGCGGTCCATCAAGGTTCGCACGACCCCGACCAACATCCCCACCGTCATCGAGCACGACGTGTCGGGGCTCGGGGTCGACGATGTACTGAAGGTCAAGGACCTCGCCCTCCCCGAAGGCGTTCAGGCTCTTCTGCCGCCCGACCGCAAGCTGGCCATGGTCGCTCCCCCGCGGGTGAGCGGTAAGGCCCAGGCTGGCGAAGAGGGGGCCGCGGCCGAGGGCGAAGAAGCCGCAGCCGAGGGCTGAGCCGTGTGGCTCGTCGTCGGACTGGGCAACCCTGGCCGGCAGTACGCCGAACATCGTCACAACGTCGGCTTCATGGTCATCGACGCCCTCGCGGCGAAGGTGGAAGCCGACGCGTTCCGAGACAAGTTCTCGGGCGAGATGTCGCGGTGCGAGCTGCGCGGCGACGACGCCATTTTGTTCAAGCCCCAGACGTACATGAACCTGTCGGGGGACGCGGTGCAGCCCTGCGCCGCCTTCTTCAAGATCCCCAAGGAGCGGGTCATCGTCATCCACGACGAGCTCGACATCCCGTTCGGTGATGTGCGCCTCAAGAAGGGCGGCGGTCACGGTGGGCACAACGGGCTGCGCTCGATCATCGGCCGCATGGGGGCCGACTTCGGTCGACTCCGCATGGGGATCGGCCGACCCCCGGCATCGTTCAAGGGCGACGTCGCCGACTTCGTATTGTCGAGCTACACGGCGGAGGAGCGAGAAAAGCTCCCGAAGATCGTGGAAACCGGCGCACAGAGTGTGCTAAGCATCGCCGCCCGCGGCTTCGACGCCGCAATGAAACAACGAAATACACGACCGAAGAAGAAGCCCAAGCCGAAGAAGCCTTTGCCGGACGAAGCGTCGCAAGACGCGACCGAGGCAGAGACGACCGAAGACTGAAGCTTCACTTCTCGCTCCCGCATCAGCTTAGCGCGGGGGCCTCATGTCCAAGAGGAGGACTTCATGAGTCGAGCCCAGCTGGCGCCAGGTCACGCCAGAGAATACGAGACCATCTACATCCTGCGGCCCAACCTGGATAAGGACCAGGCCAACGATGTAGCCACCCGCATCGCCGACGCCATCAAAGGCACCGAGGGGATGCTCACCGAGGCGGAGTTTTGGGGACAGCGCCGGCTGGCCTACCCCATCGAGCGCCACCACCGCGGCACCTACGTGTACATCAAGTACCTGGGCCGCGGCGAGACGGTCAGCGAGATCGAGCGTCAGCTCCGCCTCGTCGACACCGTCATCCGCTACCAGACGGTTCAGCTCGCCGCCAACGTGCCCCTCGAGGGTCGTGAGGCCGGTGAGGACGTCACCATCGATTACGAGCTGGAGTACCAGCCCGACGAGCCCGAGCTGACCCGCGAGCGCGAGCTCGGCCTCGACACGCCTCCGCCGGAGCGCCGTCGTCGTGATGACCGCGACCGCGACGCCAAGGCCGACGAAGGCAAGGACGGCGACGAGGCCAAGGCCGACGCGTCCGAGGGTGATGAGAAGGCCGAAGCGCCGAAGGCCGAGAAGGCTGAGGAAGCCAAGGCCGAAGAGACCAAGTCGGAAGAATCCGGAGGTGAATCATGAGTGAGGACAGCAAGGACGAGCGCCCGCGTCGCGGCCGTCGCCGCGGCTGCCGCTTCTGCTCCGAGGGCGAGGCGGTCATCGACTACAAGGACGCGCAGGCGATGCGCTACTTCGTCACCGACCGTGGGAAGATCGTGCCCCGTCGCAACAGCGGCGCCTGCGCGAAGCACCAGCGGGCCATCACCACCGCCGTGAAGCGGGCGCGGGCGATCGCGCTCCTTCCCTACACCAACTGAGGAGCTGACCCATGGCACGTACCCTACGCGTCGTTCTCACCGAGGATCTTCCGAACCTCGGGAACACCGGCGAGCTGGTCAACGTTCGGCCCGGCTACGCTCGGAACTTCCTCATCCCCCGCGGCCTCGCGGCCGTGGCCACCCGCGACAACGTCAAGAAGATCGAGCACGAGAAGCGCATCGCCGAGGCCCGCGCGGCCAAGGCTCGCGCTGCGGCCGAGGAGCTGGCGAAGCAGGTGGACGGAACCCGCGTGACCATCGAGGTCAAGGTGGGCGAGGAGAACAAGCTCTACGGCTCGGTCACGTCGCGCGACGTGGAAGAGGCGCTCGAGAAGAAGGGCCACAAGGTCGATCGCCGCAAGATCGTCATGGACCCGATCAAGGCCATCGGCGACTACCGTTTCTCGATCAAGCTCGCGCAGACCGCGTCGGCCGAGATCGTCGTCTCGGTGGTTCCCGCGGCTGACGCCTCCGCCTGAGCGGAAAAAAAGATCGCGTGACGCGCCGATGGCGCGCTACGTGATACACCAACGACTCGACACCCCGTGAGGAGACCCCTCGCGGGGTGTCGTCGTTTTGGAAGCCTGTGGAAAACCCGTTGAACGCCTGTTCGAGAACGAGGGACAACTTGGGGGCTAGTTAGGTCGTGTCGGCGAAGTCATTTCCGAACAATCGAGGATATCGAGGGCCCTCCGAGCCCCCGGTGATCTCGGGCCGCGTGCCTCCTCACGACCTCGATGCCGAAGCCGCGGTGTTGGCGGCGTGCATGCTCGACAAGGACGCGCTCGACCGCGTGCTCGAGACGCTGGAGCCCGACCACTTCTACTCGGACGCCAACCGGCTCATCTACGAGGCGTGCATCAAGCTCGCGATGACGGGCACCCCCATCGACGTGGTGAGCGTGGCCTCGTGGCTGCGGAGCCGGGAGCAGATCCAACGCGCGGGCGGCACCTCGTATCTCGGGCAGTTGGTCGACGCGACGCCGGCCCCAGGCAACGTCGTTTTCCACGCGCGCGTCGTGAAAGAGAAGTGGCGCGTTCGTCGCGTCATCGCCGTGTGTCAGAAGTACGCGGCCGAGGGCTACGGCGACGTCGGCGAGGCCCAGGAGTTCATCGACGGGGCAGAGCAAGAGCTCTACGAGCTGGCGCGGTCCCCCGAGACCTCGAGCATCTTCGCCCTCAAAGACGTCCTCACCGTCACCTTCAAGCAGATCAGCGCTGCGGCCGAGCGCGGCGACCAGATCACCGGCATCCCCACCAAGTACGTCGACCTCGACAAGAAGACGGCTGGCCTGCACCGCGGCGACCTGATGATCGTCGCCGCGCGTCCCGGTATGGGCAAGACGTCGTTCGTCTTGAACCTCGCGATCAACGTGGCCTCGCCGGAGACGGTGGTCGTGCCAGGTCCGGGCGATGACGGCTACGGTGGCCAAGAGACGCAGCGTCCCGGCTACGGCGTGGCGGTCTTCTCGCTCGAGATGCCGAAGGAGCAGGTCGCGGCGCGTATGGTCTGTTGCGAGGCCAGGGTCGACCTCGGCAAGCTGCGTCAGGGCTTCCTCACGCAGGAGGACTGGGCCAGCCTCACCAACTCGGCGTCGTTCCTGGCCAACCTCCCGGTGTGGATCGACGACACGCCGGGCATCGGCATCCTCGAGCTCCGCGCGAAGATCCGCCGCCTACAGGCGGAGTACTCGCGTACCCATGGGCCGACCGACGAGCCGGGCGGTGGCCTCGGGCTGGTCATCATCGACTACCTCCAGCTCATGTCGGGCAGCAAGAACGCCAAGAGCCGCGAGCAGGAGATCAGCGAGATCTCTCGTGGCTTGAAGACGCTCGCCAAGGAGCTGAGCGTGCCCGTCATCGCGCTCTCGCAGCTCAACCGGGGTGTCGAGACACGCGGTGGCAAAGACAAGCGCCCGATGATCAGCGACCTTCGTGAGTCGGGCGCCATCGAGCAGGACGCCGACATCATTCTCTTCATCTACCGCGACGAGTATTACAACCGCGAGACCACCGAGGAACGTGGCATCGCCGAACTCATCATCGCCAAACAACGCAACGGGCCCACCGGTACCGTGCGCACGCGCTTCATCTCGGCCTGCACCAAGTTCGAGAACCTCGCGCCAGGCGAATACGAAGACTACGAGGATCTGTAGAAAGCGGGCCTCCGGCCTCGCTTTGGGGCTCGGGCTCCTCCTCGCGAGCGCTTCCGCCGATGCCCTCGAGGCATGGGAAGCGCCTCCTGCGACAGCGCTGCGCTTGGACGACGAGCTGGTCATGCTCACGTCGTTCCGCCACGCGGCGGGACTCGACGACGCGACTTGGTATCGCCGAGGGCCGTACGGGCAGTGGATGCACGACAGCTGGTTCGTGCTCGACTGGGCTTCGGCGATCGGGGTGTGGAATGAGCCCCCGCCAGCCGAGGCCCCGATCATGTCGGCGCCTTCGGTGAAGCGCGGCGAGCCCTGCTTCGACCGCGTCGTGCACGATGAGCCCGGCTTTCCCTTCGCCTTCGGGGACGCGCCCTGGATGAGCTACCCCGCCCAGCCCGGTCTGAGGATGGCGCAACGCTACTGGCCGGCGGGACTCCTGGGCCTCTCGCCCGACTATCTACAGATGTTGTGGTTGCTCGGAGCATGCGGTCGCGGCGGCGACTGTTCGCCGGGGGTCGCCTTCCCCGCCGAGCCCTACGTGGCCATCACCACCGCCATGCGACCGCCCTTGCCGGAGACGCCGGTATGGCCTTGTCGGCCCCGGCCGGTGCGCGTGATGGGTCACGGCGGTGAGCGCGGCGTGTTCACGCCCCAGCGCTGCGACGGCTCGGTTCCGCCCGGTGTATTGGAGACCCTCTCCATCCTCGCGCGACCCCAAGGCGTGCCACGTCCGGACGCGCTGCCGGACCATCCCGCGCCGGATGCGGACCACGGCGAGTGGCTGCCGGGGCTGAAGCTTCTTCACCCCCGGCTCCTGTGGGTGCTGTACCGCATCGCGGCCGCCTTTCCGTGGCGCGAGGTCTACATCTACAGCGGCTACCGGCCGGCTCCCTCACCCTCGAAGCCCGGTTCCCATCGCAGCCAGCACCACGACGGGCGGGCGCTCGACCTCTCGGTTCGAGGCGTGAGCAACGAGGATCTGCTCGCGCTGTGCTGGGAGCTCAGGGGTGTGAGCTGCGGCTACTACCCGAACAACAAGTTCGTGCACATCGACGTGCGCCCGCGCGAGCAGGGCAACGGGGTCTGGGTCGACGTTTCGGCTCCCGGCGAACCGAGCCGCTATGTGGCGAGCTGGCCCGGTGTGGTCGAAGGCGGCACCGTCGTGCACGAGCGCGAGCGCAAGAAGTAGCGGCTCAGTCGGGCTTTGGGGTCGGCAACACGAGCAGCTCGTGAACGTCGACGTGGGCCGGCTGCTCGATCGCGTACATCACGCTCCGGGCGATGTCGTCGGGCCGTAGGCCGTCGGGCTTGGGGTCGTCGAAGAAGGGGGTGTCGACCACGCCCGGCTCGATGAGGGTCACGCGCACGCCCGTGCCGCGCAACTCCTCGCGGAGGTTGTAGCCGATGGCGCCGGCGGCCCACTTGGTGGCGCTGTACATGCTGCCGCGAAGGGTGCGGCGTCCCGCGACCGAACCCGTGATGAGCACGTGACCCTGGCTCTCTTTGAGGGCGGGGATGGTGGCTTGTAGCGTGAGGCCGAGGCCGTAGACGTTGGTGAGGATCATCTGCTTCCACTGCTCGCGGTCGGCCCCGCTGAAGCCACCTGCACTGCCGCCGATACCGGCGTTGGCGAAGACCACGTCGATACGCCCGAACTCGGCGAAGGCGGCCTTGGCCATGGCCTCCTGGTCGTCCCAGGAGGTGACGTCGCAGGGCCGCACGAGCACCCGCTCGTGGTTGAGCTCGGCCGCGAGGGCTTCGAGTTTGTCGACGGAGCGCGCGGCGAGCACCAGCTTGTGGCCCGCGTCGTGGGCGCGCTTGGCGGTGGCGGCGCCGATGCCCGTGGAGGCGCCGGTAATGAGGATCACTTTTTGTGCTGCGGTCATGATCGAGCCTTACCTGAAGCGGCCGGGTTTTTCTGCGCCCTCAAGAAGGTGGACCTTCTTCTCGGGCGAGGGCTTCACGGGCAAAGGCTTCTTCGGGCGCGTAGACCAAGTGGTGGCGGCCCCACACCGCGAAGTAGATGAGGCCGAGGAGAAACCAGACGGCGGCGCCGATGACGGCGGGGCGGTAGCTCTCGTTGAAGAAGAGGGCCACCAAGGTGACGAGGCTGATGGCCATGGCGAAGACCGCACCGGGGATGCCGATCGGGCTGCGGTAGGGGCGCTCCAGATTGGGCAAGCGCCGGCGCAGCAGGATGAACGACGCCATCTGAAGGGCGTAGGCGATGACGGCCCCGAAGACGGCCATGTTGAGGAGCACGGCGCCTACCGGGCTGTCGGTGCCGAAGCCGTGGATGACGAGGGCGACGCCATAGCCGAGCGCCGCGCCCACGAGCAGGGCTACGTGCGGTGTCTTTCGCCGACCGGTGATGGAGAGAGGCCGCGGGAAGTAGCCCGCGCGCGACAGCGAGTAGATCTGGCGTCCGTAGGCGAAGATGATGCTGTGGAAGCTCGCGACGAGTCCGGCCACGGCGATGAGGGCGAGGACTCTCGATCCAGGCCCGAGCCCGTATACGGCTTGCAGGCTCGCGAAGAGCGGCGCGTCGGTTTGGCCGAGTCGATGGGCGCCCGGGGGCAGGCCGACGCTGATGATGAGCGTGAGAAAAGCGCAGACGACGAGGGTGAGCAGCCCGAGGAGGATCCCGCGCGGCATGTCGCGCACGGGGTCGTGGGCCTCTTCGGCCGCGAGGGGAAGCTCTTCGATCGCGAGGTAGAACCAGATGGCGAAGGGCAGGGCGTTGAACACCCCCTCGAGACCACGAGGGAGGAACGGGGTGCCACCGGGCTCGACGGGCACGTCATAGGCGTAGCGCGCGAGGTCGACCTGAGCGATGGCGCCGACGTAGAAGACCACCAGGATCCCGAGCGCGAGGAAGGTGATGATGACGGTGAAGCGGAACGACAGCTCCACCCCCCACACGTTGAGGCCGACGAAGAGCCCATAGGCGAGCAACCACCACAAAGGGGCGTAGCTCTCTGGGGTGCCGAAGATGGCACCGAGGTAGCTGCCGATGCCGACCACGATCACGGCCGGCGTCAGCACGTACTCCATGTTCTCTGCGAGACCGGTCACGTAGCCCCCCCACGGACCCATGGCGGAGCGTGCGAAGGAGTAGGCGCCGCCGGTGTGAGGGAGCGCGGGGCTCATCTCCGCGATGGAGTAACAAAGGCCCGCGTACATCGCGGTGATGACGATGAGCGCGATGAGCATGCCCCCGAAGCCACCCGCGGCGAGGCCGAAGCTCCAGCCGAAGAAGTCGCCGCTGATCACCGCCCCCACCCCGAGGGCCCAGAGAGACCAGACCCGCGCGTAGCGCTTGAGGCCTCGCTTTTCGAAGTAGCTCTCGTCGACCTGCTCGTAGGCGACGCTTTCCTTCGGGCCCGGATCGGAAGAGCGCTCGGAGGCCATGCGGCACCTTACTCGGTCCCCGTGGCGCGCGGTGTGGGGCCGTCCACCACACCGCGTGCGGGGCTGCTGAGGCCTACTTGCCCGGCGTCAGCGGAGCCTGGCCGGGGATCCAGGCGCAGGGCATGAGCGAGCCGTTGTCCACGAAGTCGATGGTGGCCTTCAGGGCGCGAAGGACCTCTTTGGGATCCCGGCCGACCTCGGCCCCGTAGACCGACACCCACTGGATGGTGTTCTTCGGGTCGACGATGAACGTGGCGCGCATGGCCACACCCGCGTCCTCACGCAGGATGCCGAGGGCGTCGGTGAGCTTGCCGCCGATGTCGGCGAGCCAGGGGAATGGACTGTCGGTGAGCCGCGGCTCGTGCTTGCGCCAGGCGTTGTGCACGAACTCGGAGTCGAGGCTCGCACCCAACAACTGGCCGCCGGCCTCAGCCACCTCTGCGGCGATATCACCGAAGCCCTGGATCTCGGTGGGGCAGACGAAAGTGAAGTCCTTGGGCCAGAAGAAGTAGACCTTCCACCGCCCTTCGAAGCTGTCGTTGGTGATGGTCTGGAAGGCTTCGTCGAGGTCGTCTGAGCACTTCACCGAGGCCGCGAGTTCGAAAGTGGGGAATGAATCGCCGATGGTCAGCATGGGTATCTCTCCGTTTTTAGGGGGAATTGGTTGGTTGAGAGTGATTCTAATATCCGAGTTCATGAAGGCAACGGGATAAAATTCATCCGAGGATAAGTTTTGCGTTGCGCCGAATGTATCGGTGGATAAGTTCCCTCTCGCCATGGCACGCCCTAGGAACGCAGACCCCGAAGAGACGCAGCGGAGGATCCTCGATTCCGCCGTCGATCATTTCGGGAGTGGTGGGGTCAAGGGCACCAGTCTGAGGACCATCGCGGCCGACGCCGGCGTCACCTTCGCCACGGTGCACCACTACTTCGGATCGAAGGCCGACCTCTTCGACGCCTGCCTCGCCTCGGCCTACGACCGACTTCGCGGGTTGCAGCCCGCCCTCGCGGGTGCGCTCAGCTGTGCGTCGACCCCCGCCGAGCGGGTTCGCAAGATCGTCGAAGCCGCCTTCGACTACGCCCGCGACAACGCTCGCTCCACGCGGTTTCTGCTGCGGGTCACCCTCTACGACGAGGTCGACCACCCACGGCGCCGGGCGGCCCAGGCCGAGTACCTCGACGTCGCGTCGGCCATGCTCGCGCCGATGGTCGAGCGCCCGGCGGCTGAGCTCAGGGTGCCACTGCAAGGGTTGATGTTTCTGCTCACCCGTACCGCCGTGCTGTCGCCGCGCGATCTCGACGTCATCGCAGGCGACGCCGAAGCCGATCCCCTCGGTGCCCTCCGCGACTACGTCGCCGAGGTCGCCGTGCACACCCTCATGCGAGGAACCCCATGAGTCGTCGAATTCGTTTGGCCCTGCTCGCGCTCGTCTTCGTGGCGCTCTACGTCGTCGCCCAGGTCACGGGGCTGCGCGATGCCATCACCCAGGAGCGACTGAAGACGCTCGTGGATGGCGCGGGTATCTTCGGCGTCGTGCTCTTCGTCGGCGCCTTCTCGGTGGGCCAGCTCGCGCAGCTCCCCGGCATCGTGTTCGTGCTCGCAGCGCGCGCCGCATGGGGCCCGGTCATGGGCTTCGCCGTGGCCTACGTCGGCGCCCTATGCGCGGTGTCGCTCTCGTTCTGCGCCGTGCGAGCCGCGATGGGCCGCCAAGAAGACGAGACCCCACGTCGTCCGGCCTGGCTCGAGCGCGCCATCGACAAGCTCGCCACGCGGCCTCAGCTCACCGTCGCGTCGCTGCGTGCGCTCTTGGCGCTGTCGCCGCCGCTCAACGTCGCTTTGGCCATGACGCCCCTCCGACCGCGAGACCACCTCGTGGGCTCGGCCGTCGGGCTGCTCGTGCCCATCGCCTTGTGGATCCTTCTCTCCGACGTCTTGCTCGGCGTCGCCAGCCAGGTGCTTTGACATGACCATGACCGCCGTGCGCATGCACGACTACGGCGACGCCGGAGTCCTCCGCGTCGACACCATCCCCCGTCCCGCCACCATCGGCCCACGCGATCTGCGGATCGCGGTGCAGGCGGCGGCCATCAACCCCGTCGACTTCAAGATCCGCAAGGGGGCCCAGCGCGCGCTCATCTGGCTCGACCTCCCGTGGACCCTCGGCATGGACGTATCGGGTGTGGTCACGGAGGTGGGGAGCAAAGTGAAGGGCTTCGCGGTGGGGGACGAGGTGATCTCGTCGCCGTCGCATCGCCGCATGGGTTGTTACGCCGAAGAGGTGGTGCTGCGCGCCGACGAATGCGCCCCCAAGCCTGCGGCGGTCGACCACGTTCACGCGGCGGCGCTTCCTTTGGTCGGGCTCACCGCCTACGACGCGCTCGTCGGGGCGGCGAAGCTGAAGGCGGGCGAGAAGGTTCTCATCCAGGCTGGGGCCGGGGGCGTGGGCAGCATCGCCATCCAGCTCGCCAAGCACCTCGGGGCCGAGGTCTACACCACGTGCAGCCCGCGCAACGCCGAGCTCGTGACCGAGCTCGGGGCCGACCACGTCATCGACTACCGCAGCCAGGACTACGAAGAGGTCGCGCGCGGCTGCGACGTGGTGCTCGAGTCGATGGGTGGCGACCACCTCGAGCGGGCACTGCGCACCGTTCGCAACGGGGGGCGCGTCGCCTCCATCACTCCGGGTCTGCTCGATTGGACCAAGCGCTACGGCAAGGTGATGGGCGTGCTGCGTTTCGCCGGCTACTTCTTGCGGCTCGCGCTGGGAGCGCGCTTGAAGCGCGGCGTGCGGCTGTCGCTGGTCACCCGCCACGCCGACGGGAAGAACCTGGCTTACCTCTCGCGTCTCGTCGACGAGGGCGCCATCGCACCGCTGGTCGATCGCACCTATCCGCTCGCCGAAACGGCCGAGGCCCATCGTTATCTCGAGACGGGGCACGCGCGAGGCAAGGTCGTGCTCACCACCTGACGCGAGGCTGGTAGGAGCGGGCCCCGGCCGGCAGTGGTACACAGGCCGCATGAGCATCGAAGGTTTTGGGTACGAGTCCACCGCCGAGCAAGTCACCGAGGGACTCGACCTCTCGGGCAAGCGCTACGTGGTCACGGGATGCAACTCTGGCCTCGGTCAAGAGACGACGCGCGTGCTCGCACTTCGAGGGGCGGAGATCGTCGGCCTCGCGCGCACCGAGGACAAAGCGGCCAAAGCCCTCGCCGACGCGGGGGCCAAGGGAACCCCGCTCGTCTGTGAGCTGTCCGATCCGAAGTCGGCGCAGGCCTGTGCGAAGGCGATCGTCGAGCTCGGCCAGCCGATCGACGCCTTCATCCTCAATGCCGGCATCATGGCCTTGCCCGAGCCGCGCACGACCCTCGGCTACGACCTGCAGTTTCTCACGAACCACATCGGCCACTTCATCCTCGCCACCCAAGCCCTCGACGCCCTCGCCGAGGACGGCCGCGTGGTGGTCTTGAGCAGCGGTGCCCACCGCATGGCGCCCGAGACGGGCATCGAGTTCGACAACCTGAGCGGTGAGCGCGACTACAAGCCCTGGAAGATGTACGGCCAGTCCAAGTTGGCCAACCTCCTGTTCGCGCGAAAGCTCGCCGTCCAGTTCGAGGGCACCAAGAAGACGGCGAATTCGGTCCACCCGGGCGTGATCCGCACCAACCTCACCCGTCACATGGACAACGCCGAAGAGCTGCTCGGCAGTCTCACCCTCAAGACCGTACCGCAGGGGGCCGCCACGCAGTGTCTCGTCGCCACCCACCCGGGCGTGGCCGAGGTGTCCGGCGCTTACTTCGCCGACTGTCAGGTCGCCGAGACCTTGCACGCTCATGCAGAAGACGACGAGCTCGCGGCCAAGCTCTGGACGCGAAGCGAGGAGATCGTCAAGACCTTGCTCTCGTAGGGCGCATCGCCCAAATCGCCGCGTCACGGGAACTTCCCCGTGGCGCGTGGCGTCCATGTTCGACGTGCATCGGATTCGCCACACGTCCTCCATCGCCTCCTGGGTCTTCTTCGTCGGCGGCGTCGGCTATCTCGCCTACCACTTCGTACTGGTGGGGCATCAGTACGCGCGGGTCATCTTCTCCTTCTGAGCGGGCGCAGCTGCGATGTGTCCGCCCTCCTACAGCTTCTCGCCTCTCGACGCGCTCTGGCACCACGAGCCGGCCGCGATGAGCATCCTCGGGGGCGGACTGGTGAGCCTGGTCGGGCTCGGGGGATTGTTGGTCGCCCTTCGGCGACGGCAACAGGCGATGGGCGGCGCCTGGTCTGCACTCGACCATGGGGACCTTCCGACCCAAGCGCCCCCGCCCCTCACCAAGCCGACGCTTGCGGCCGTCGCGCTCGCGCTGTTCATGCCGGTGCTCACCGTCGCCGTGACCATGCACGACCGCGCCGCGCTGCGCGCGTGCATCGCGTCCAACGTCGTCGGCGAGCCCGCGAACTGCACGGCCTGGGGTGGGCTCGGTGATTCGGTGGGCCAGCACCTCGGTTGGGGGATGGTCGTCACGGTGTTGCTGCTTCCCATTGCAGTCCTGGTGATGGCGGCGCTCACTCATCTCCGCTGGCGCGGTGACTACATCCGTGCGCTCCTCGAACTGGCGACGAGGCGGGGGCCGTCTGAGCGCTATCGTCAGACGGCATGGGAGCACGACGAAGGCGCATTGCGTCGGCTCCTCTCCCGTCGCCCCCCGGGCTTCGGGGTCGCCATCGCCCTGTGGGGCGCCGTGGGGTTGGCCATCGTGGCTTTCGGGTCCGGTGTCGTGCGGTCTTTGACCACCGCCATCAACGGCCTCAACGGCATTCATCTACACGGGAACCTAGACGCGCGGCTCGCCGAGAGCGCTTCGATGCTCGATCCGCATCTGATCGTGGCGGGCGCCTTCATGGGGGTCGCCTTCGGTATCCTCGTGGCGGTGCGACGCGCGACGGAGGACTGGTCGCACCCTCCCTCCTGGCGTGCGACCGCCGCCCGGTTCGCCTTGGGCACCGGCTGCTTGGTCTTGGCGTCACCGCTTGCGGCCGAGAACGCCAATCCCGTCCCCGCGTCCGTCCGGCACTTCAACGAGCAGAGCGCGTCCGTCGCGTATCTCCCGATCACCCCGCCGAACCTCGTCGGCCATCGCGACGTGCCCTACGGCATCCAGGTGGACATCGTCGAACGCGCGGTCGAGCTCGATGGGTACGCCGTAGGGGACACGGTGCGAGGCGACACCGGCGAGCTCGAGGACATGCTGCGTCGGAAGCGTGAGCTCTGGCTGTCCTTTCACCCCGATCGCCCCTTTCCCGGGACCGTCAACGTTGCCGTCGACGGCCGCACCACCGTGGCGACGCTTCGCCCGTGGCTCGAAGCGGCGAGGCGCGCTGGTTACCACGAGGCCATCATCATCTTGGTGCAAACGGTCCCCTTCGCCCACGCGCCGCTCGGGGTGTGGGCCTCGTGGCACCGGCTCACGGGCGTGGACGTGGCTTTGGGTTGCGGACGAGCCGGAGCGAAGCGGCTCGACATGGATGGGGACGTCGAAGCCATGGCGCGACACGCCCTCGAAGCGCCGCGGGGCATGGCGTGCATGCCGACCGTAGAGCCCTGATCAATCCTCGAGCTCGATGCCCGAGCGACCATCGAGGTAGGCGTTCAGCTCCTTCATGATGGCCATGCGATCATCCATCGCTTTCCCGAGCGCCTCGTCCGCGGCCTCGAAGTCGGCTTCGGATGCGTTGGCCATCGCCTCGAGCTTGTCGTGGACCTTCTTCACCGCGTCGATGTGCCGCTTCCACAGCGACTTGTACTCGTCGGTGCAGAGACCCACATCGAGCGCCTCGAGCTTGGTGCTCACCTCTTCGGTGGGCTCCAGGTCTTTGGCGTCCAGCTGCTTGTCCGCATTGACCGTATCGACCCAGGTCGACTCGATCTGCACCAGCTCGTTGTAGGTGTCGATCATGCACCGGTTGGGACGATCACGAACGAAGTAGACTCCGCCCGCTACCGCCAGCCCCACGACCACGCCTGCCCCACGCTTCAGAACGCTCACCTTCTCCGGCTACACCGCTCCGCCGCGGGCGGTCAAGGGCGGGGGGGCCGACGGCCCCTTGCTCGGTGGCGCTCCTGAGGGGCGGGTTGACGGCCTGCCGCGCTCGGTAGCCGCCTGCGCGGCTAGGCCGCGACCGCGATGGCGGGGCGGTGGAGCAGGGTGTAGGGCGCATCGGCTCGGCACCACCAACAGCCGGCCGGCTGGCCTTCGGCGAGGTAGCGCCGTTTGACGGCGACGTAGCAGACGATGCCTGGCTCGGCCGAAGCCATCCCCATCGAAGACCGGAAGGTCACCAGGGTGGAATCGCCTGCGTGGCAAGCCTCTTCGTGCTCAGGGCTCTCGTGGTCGAGCAGCGCGGCGAGTCCCGCCTGGTCGGTCACATAGGCGAGGACGACATAATCCTCGGGTTTTGCGCTGATGATCTCGGACTGAGCAGTGAGGTCCATGGTGGGTCTTTCGAGAAGATCCATAGAGGGCCGCGCCGTCCTGGGCCAAGACCTTCACACAAAGGCACTCAGGGTAGCGGAAAGCGCTCATCGATCGCTTTCGGCGCCGCTACGTGAACGGAGACGCCCACAAAGCGATCGATGATCGCTTTCGGGCGCACCCGGTTGGTCTCCGGGAATGGGGCAATGTGCGCTTGGCGTTTGCACGTCATGTGGCGTGGCGTGGCGGTACTCTTCGGGCTCGGTCTGTCCCTCGTGTCGAGCCCGAGCTGGGCCTGTTGGGACGGCTTCATCACGGAGAGCGACCATGTGCAGCTCGAGGGCCATACCGAGGGGAATTGGTCGTTGCGCGAGGCCCGTGTGGTCGCCCGTTGGGAGCCGCGCCTGCGGGCGCTGCTCGCCCCCGGTGACCACCTGCGCATGCGGAGCGGAGAGGTGTACCTGTGTCGCGGCGACGACTGCCGAACCATCGGGGATGAACCCTCGCGGTACCTCTTCGTCCACGACGCGCGCGAGCTACGTCGGGTCTTCGACCGCGTCGCCGACCACTACGGTCGAAGTCGCCGCGAGCGCGCCCGCGCGATGGCGCATGGCGGCCGACTCTACGCGGTACAGATGGCGTCCTTCCGCGACCGTCGGCGGGCGCGAGCGCTCGCGAACACGATCGCGGGCCAGTACGAGGTGGGCGCGCTCTCGTGGAATCCCCGAAGCTTCTACCGTGCCGGGGGCCGCCATGGGGTGCAGAACCCCGCCGAGGTCGCGGCGGTGATCGTGCGTGGCCAGACGTACCATCGGGTCATCGCCGGTCTCTTCACCGACGCCGACGAGGCTCGCGCCTACGTCCGCCACCTCGCCGACCAAGGCACGTCGGCGGTCGTTCAGGTCGAGTGGCTCTGACCTCCGTCGAGGTGGATAGAAAGCGATCATCGATCGCTTACTGTGCCGCTACGTGAACGGAGACGCCCATAAAGCGATCGATGATCGCTTTCGGGCGAGGCGTGTTTGGGTTCGATCACGTCAGGGTCCGCTGCAGACGGGAACTGCATCTCGGGGGCGAGGCGAAGTGTGGCGAACCCATGGGAACGTATTTAGGCTGCGCGCGTGGCCGACCCCTCTCCCCAGGTCGTGCGCCTCCGACCCGAGCGCACGCCGTACCTCGTCAGTCGAATCCTCCCGCCCGTCGTCTTCGCCGTCATCGTAGGACTCGCGGGGACGCTGGGGTCTCTGATCGTCGATGAGCCGCTCATCGCCCTCGTGTGCATCGGGCTCGGGCTGCTCGTGGCCGTGCCTGCGATCTTGAATGCCTTCGCGGCCTATCGAAAGGCCTCCTACGAGCTGCACGGCGCCTTCATTCGTGCGACGCGGGGAGGGCTGTTCAGCGACCAGGTCACCGAGCTCGACGTGCGGAACATCACCCACGTGAAGCAGCAGCTGCATTGGCTACGATGGCGCGTCTTCGGGGTGGGCGACCTCTTGGTCGAGAGCGCCGGGAGCGCTGCGAGTGAGGTGCACATGCTGGCCATGCGTGACCCCGACGGTCTGTACGACCAGCTGCGGAGCATCATGCGCGACAACGGCTACGCCCTCGGCTACGGGCGCGTGTTGCATCGGGCCGAGCCGGACAAGATCGGCGTTGCCGTCGAGCTCGCCGGGGTGGCTTTCGGTGGCCTCATGGCGGTGCTGTTCACCATCGGCGGGGGCCTGGCCGACGCCAGCTCCAGCTTCTCCGAGCACGACCTCGCCGGTGCGGCCCTCACCGCCCTCACCCTGCTCGGCGTCTTCACCGCCCTTGTGGGTTTGGCCGGTCTCGTGTTTCGGGGCCTCGACCTCCTGCGCCGAACCTACGTCGTCTACGACGACGTCGTCGTCTACGAGGAGGGCTTCCTCACCCGCAACAACGCCTTCATCCCGTACGAGAACATCGCGGACGCGGAGGCCAAGCGAACGCTCGTCGACCAGATCATCGGCGTGACCAACGTGAAGGTGAGCTGCCAGGGCGGGAGCTCGGAGGTGTTGTTCAAGTACCTGGCCGACGGGGATGCGCTCATGGCCGCCGTGTCGTCCCTGGTCGAGAGCGCGCGGCACGCGAAGCGCGCGCAGGAGGAGGCGAGCGGCGGCGCGCAGGTGCAGACCGGAGCTCGACGGAGCGCCAACCTCGAGGTCGCACTGGTACCCCCAGAACGAGCGTGGACCGCCGAGTTGCGCATGCATGCGCCTCGTGCGCTGCTCGGCCTGGTGCCGCTGATGCTGTTTCCCCCCGCGGCGGTGGTGGCGGCCGTCGGCGTCGTGTTGCGCGTGTTGGCCACGAGCTACAGCGTGCGCCGAAGCTCGGTGAAGAGCACGTTCAAGTTTCTCACCGTCGACGAGCGGGAGTTTGCCTACGACAAGGTCACGGGTCTCGTCGTGGAGGAGAACATTTTCGACCGATGGATGGGCACCGTCTCCATCGTCCTGTGGTCCATCGGCTCTCCGCTGCCGCTGGAGATGCGCCACCTCCAACGCGACACGGTCGACCTCGATGCCCTCCGCCGGCAGGTCGGGATCCCGATGGCATCGACCTCGCCCCGCGTGTGCACCACCAGCTTCGGGCTGGGGGCCTGGTTACGCGCCAACCTCGGGCGCGCCATCGGCATGGTTCCGCTCGCGCTCGGCGTGCTCGCGCTGGCCGAGCTCGTGCACGGCGCCTTCGCCGCGCTCCTGCTGGTGCCGCTCGTCGTGGCAGTGGCGCACTACGTGTACCGGACCTTCTACTACGCCGTGCAACGCGTCGAGCTTCACGAGCGACACCTCTTCGCCCGGACCGGGCGGCTGATCCAGCGCCGCTACTACGCGCGCTACACCAACATCAAGAAGGTGCAGCGCACCGTCTATCCCGGAGGGCACGAGGGAAGCCTCACCATTTTCGTGGCCGGGGAGCAGATCTCTCCCTTGGCCCAAGGCAACAAGGGCACCAAAGACAACCCCGGGGTGCGGGTGCCGTACGCCTTTCGGGCCCACTACCTCGACGACGTCGTGCAGGTCGCCGAGCTCGTGGACGACGTCATGCTGGGTCAGGTCGCACCGGTGCCGGGGGCAGTGCCGGTGGCTTCGCACACGACGCTGAGCAGGTCCCACCCGGCCCTGTCGAACGGTCTCGCAAAGCTCATCCTGCTCTCGGTCATGAGCGTGCTCGGGGTGGCGGTGTTGCCCATTTCCGTGCCGTGGTTGGTGATGTACCTGCGCAGAAAACAATACGTCGCCGAAGATGCTCGCGTGGCCGTCGAGTGGGGCATCCTCTACCGCTCTCGCGCGACCATCCTCTACGAGCGCATGGACTCGCTTCAGCAGAGCCAAGGCCCGCTTGGGAAGGTCTTCGGCAACGGCAACGTCACCGTGCTCACCGCCGGCAGCAGCAACCCCGACTTGGTGTTGACGGACGTGCCCCAGCACAAGGCCTTCTACGACGTCGTGAGACGCCATTACGCCACCCATTGAACGGGTGGACCCAATCGCATCAGCCTCAGGGTCGCGCGTTCCGTTCAGAAGAGGTTCACGTCGTCAATTGCACGTGGCGGCACCACACGTCGTCACCGTTGCCTGACCGTCCTCCCAGTCTGCCGTCCAACGAACCACCGTCAAGGAGCCGTCTGAAGCCAATGGTTCGATGGTGAGCTCGCCCGTCGTAGCTTCCACACCGTAGAGGTTGGCCCCTGCGACGCCGGAAGGGGTCTGTTCGTCGAAGGTCCACGTGCCGGCTTCGCCGCTCCAGTCCTCGAGCGCGAGGACCACGAGCGAATCGATGGCGGCGTCTTGCGGGGGGACACACCCGTCCCAAGGCTCCAGTGGTATCTCGATCAGGAGGTCACCGCCGGTGGGCGTGCATGTGAGGAATCCGAACGCCTCACGGAATTCCTGGTCGCCGCCGGAGCTGGACGTAGCACCGTTGCCTCCGACGGTGAGCGAGCCTCCGGCACCAGACGTCGTACCCTCCACCACCACTTGGCTCCCGCAGCCGAGTCCGGCGAGCATGAGCGAGCCGCTGAGCAGAAGCACGCAGCCGTGGTTTCGTGAACAGCCCCAGCTCGTTCCCACTCGAGCGTGCTGACGTTGCCTTCGTCGTGTCATCACTCTCACAGGAGCCACCAGCATGGGTGGGCGGCTCAACACATTTCCCATCTCGTGGCGAGGCGTCACTCAGAGGTATTGGCCGTTCTGCTCCAGCGCCGCGGAGGGGGCGGCAACGTGGGCTCTGGGGTGTCGTCGACCGTCGCATCCGAACTGCGGGCTCCAGACTACAGTCGTCGCTCCCAGCACACACCTCAGGGGTGAAGGTGCGGGTAACTTGGACGCAAGGCCTCGATATCGTTTGCTTGGCTCGGCAGAGCTGCTTGGTACAGGGCCTGCATTGCGGTCGGCATGCCCTCGGTGGATGCCAAACCTGCTGACCAGGTGCGACGACGCTATACCGCGGGCGATCGCTTCGGGCAGTACGAGATCCGGGGGCACCTCGACGAAGGCGGAATGGCCGAGGTCTACGAAGCCGAGCACACCGTGCTGCGCAAGCGCGTGGCCCTGAAGGTCCTCAGCGCGAAGTGCACCGACAACGGGGTGCTCCGTGAGCGTTTTCTCCGCGAGGGCGAGCGCGCGACCCGCATCCGGCACCCGAACGTGGTCGACATCACCGACGTCGGTACGGTGGGCGAGACGCCCTACCTCGTGATGGAGCTTCTCGAGGGGGAAACGCTCGGCGATCGCCTGGATCGGGAAGGAAAGCTCCCCTTGGAGGAGGCGGTACGACTGCTCATTCCCATCCTGTCAGGGATGTATGCCGCCCACCAGGAAGGGATCGTTCACCGTGATCTCAAGCCCGAGAACATCTTTCTCGCGCGCGACGGCGCGCAGCGGATCCGGCCCAAGATCCTGGACTTCGGCGTCGCCCGGGTGATGGACGACCCTGCCGAGAAGCTCACCATTCCCAACGCCGTCCTGGGGACGCCCTATTACATGTCCCCAGAGCAGGCCCGCGGAGACGTCTGTGATGGTGCCTCCGACCAGTACACACTTGCGGTGGTCCTCTACGAGACCATCTCTGGAGAGCTGCCGAGGGCGGGCACTTCTCTGCTCCAGGCCCTCAACGAAGCGGCGAGCGGCTCTGTCATTCCCCCGAGCAGACACATCGAGAACCTTTCCCCAGAGCTGGAGCGTGTGCTCCTGAAGGCGCTCTCGGCCGACATCGTCGACCGCTACCCGGACGTGAGGGCATTTGCGCTCGCCCTGCTTCCCTTCGCCGGGGAGCGTGCTCGTGAATACTGGCTCCAGGAGCTGAGCGACGACGGGGTCGAGTCCGAGCCGACCTATGACGATGCACCGTGCATCAGTGGCGAGCGATCCCGGCGCCCAGCTGCGGTGAGCACCCCCCGCTCGGACGCACCCACCACCCCGAGTGACACATCACACGACCACGCCACGCCCGTGGTGAGCACCGCTCCGCAGACGTTGCGGCGCCGCGTGTGGCTGTTGGTGGCCGCGATGCTCCTGGCTGGCGCGGCCGTCGTGGGGTGGCTCTTCGCCCGCGCCCCGAGGTCCGAGGTGCCGACATCGTCTACCGAGACGACCGAGACCTACGCCGTGCACCTCATGGTCACCCCCGCCGACGCGCTCATCACGCTCGACGGGCGGGTCGTGGGCAGGGGCACCCACTCGCAGTTGCTCCCCAAGGACGGTGTCGAGCATCGCGTCGTCTTTCGGGCTGAGGGCTACGAGCCCCGAACCCTCACCTTCAAGGACGTGCCCCCCCCCGCGCAGACGGTGAGGCTTGCGCCGCTGCCTCCGTCCGCGAGCACAGCCACGACCGTGACGTCGGCATCTGCTCCCTCTCCACCAAGGCTTCCGCGTCACAGCCCCCGGCCCGCTCCCGCCGCCGCCCCCCCTCCGCCAGCGACGAAAGCCAAACCCTGGACTGCTCCCAAGCAGAGCGACAACAAGGACCCCTGGGCCCAGGACTGAAACCATGCGTGCTCTCTTCATCTCCTCCATTCTCGTCGCCGCGCTTGGCGTTTCTGCTGTCGCTCGCGCCCAAGCGCCGAGCTCCCCCGTACCAGCGGCCGACGACGACCCCGACCAGCGCGCGAAGCAGCTCTACGAGTTCGGCAACCAGCGCTACGAGGAGGGGCGATACGTCGAGGCCATCGAGGCGTTCGAGGAGGCTCACCGCCTCAGCGGCCGACCTGCTCTGCTGTTCAACCTCGCCAACGCCCACGAACGTATGGGCAATCTCGCTGCGGCCCTTCGCCGGCTCGAGGAGTATCGGGAGCTGGCACCAGAGGAGGAGCTGAAGACGATCGACCGCCGCCTCCAGAACCTTCGCGAGCGAATCCAGAAACAGAGAGAAGAGGCATCCCCCGAACCCGAACCGTCACCGAGTCCTGAGCCCACCCCTTCCGCGGCGCCCCCCGCCCCGCCCGCCCCGCCCGCCCCGCCCCCCGCTCCGGCCCCCACCGCGGGCCCGATGCGTGAGGACGACGAGGGGCTCAACGGTGCCACGACCACGGGCGCCGTGCTGCTCGCTTTGGGCGGCGCCGGGCTCGTCGCCGGCGCCGTCGTCGGTGGCCTCACGATGGCTGCGCGGTCCGACGCACAAGATGGTTGCGCGGGCGGCTTCTGTACGGCCGATGGTCTCGATGCGGCGAACCGCGAGGGCGATCTCGCCACGACCACCGACGTCCTATTCGGCGTCGGCGGCGCCCTCGCCCTCGGTGGACTCATCGCTGTGATCGTCGGGGTCTCGAGTGATGACGACGAAAGCGACACCGCCGTGACCATTGCGCCCACCCCCCTCCGCGGCGGCGGTGGACTCTGGTTGCACACCCGCTTCTGAGACTTGGAGAACCCACGATGACCGCGAACTTGGGGCGCGCCGTCGCCGGCGCAGTATGTTGGATCACGCTCAGCGCGAGCTGCTCGCTGTCGACCACGGATGCGAGCTCGTGCGCTACGCACGAAGAATGCAATTCGGCTTTCGGAGCCGGCTACATCTGCGCCGACAGCGGTGCCTGCGAGCTGTCGGCCGACACGTGCGAGTCTCATCAGGACTGCTACGACCGCAATGGTATCGGGTCCGTCTGCGGCGACGGGATCTGTCAGCCACTCGAGGTGCACCCGCGCTGCCAGAAGACGTACCCCGAGGGTCTCTTCTCCCGGCCTGACCGCGCCGACTATCTCGTGGTCGGAAACCTCATGGACCGGTCCGTGTCCACGCACCAGGCCCGTGAGAACTCGGCCGAGCTCGCAGTTCGGCAAGCGAACGCCGAGGGAGGGCTCGAGGGAAAGCAGCTCGGCATGGTCTTCTGTACCATCGAGGAGAGCATCGACTTCGACACGCTCGGGCGCATGGACGCGGCCGTGGCGTCGGCAGAATGGCTCGCCGATGCCGGGGTACCTGCCATCGTCGGCCCCGCCGCCTCGGGCGATACTGGGGCCGTCTTCGAGGCCGTGCGAGCACGTGGCGTGCTCGTCATGTCTCCGTCGGCCACCAGCCCCGCTCTGACCAGTCAAGACAACACCGCTCCCACTGACGCCGACCCAGGCTTGTTATGGCGAACCGCTCCGCCCGACTCGCTACAGGGAAAGGTGATCGCAGAGGATATGCTGGCTCGCGGCATCTCGCAGGTCGCCGTGATCAACGAGACGGGGGCCTACGGCGATGAGCTCGTTCGGGTCTTCGAAGAAGAGCTGGGCCTCTCGCTCGTGCAGTTGGTGAAGTACGACGACGAGGCGCAGATCGCCGATGCGGTGGTCACGGTCGGCCAGAGCGGGGCTACGGAGGTTCTGTTCGTATCCTCACAGACTCCGCATGTCGTGTCGTTTCTCAATGCGGTGGCGGCCACATCGTCCCTGGACGACAAGAACTTGTTCCTAAGCGACGCGGCTGCGAACGGCGATGTACTGTCGGGTGCTGCGGACGCTGTATTCTCTAGGGTCCGCGGGACGCGACCATCCGCAGCGTCGGGTCCGGTATACAGCGCGTTTCAGGCCGCCTACGCCGCTGAGTTCGGCGGGGATGTGAGTGTTTTCTCGTTCACGGCCCACGCCTACGACGCCGCATGGCTGGTGCTCTACGGTATGGCCTACGCCTCGTTCTCGAGCGACGAGATCCGAGGCCCGACCATCGCTCAGGGACTTCGCCGCGTCAGCGATCCTGCCGGTGAGGTCGTCGAGCTCAGGGCCTCGCAGTGGCGCACAGCGGTCCAGGCGTTCCGCTCCGAAAGCACGCTGAACGTCAACGGGGCGTCGGGGACGCTCGACTTCGATCCGGCGACCGAGGAGACATCGGCCCCGATCGAGGTCTGGCGCATCAGCGACGATTGCGCCGGAGGCGATGAGATCGAGGTCATCGACCTGGGCGCCACCCCGCCCCCCAGAACGTGCCCCTGACTGCGAGCGGTGACACAAGAAGACCGGCTCAATGGGCTGGCGCCGGCTGTGACCTCGACATCGTCTCCGGCGCCCTGTCGGTCGACCGGCGTCGCGTCGACGAGCCCCGTCCAGGAGCGGTGCGAGTGACGGGCGGCGTCGGGTCGAGCGGCTGGAGCTGGTGGAGGCGCTCGAGGATGTCCTCGTGGTTGACGGGTTTGATCAACACCCGGTCGTGATGGAGGTCACAGAAGGCCTTCGTTTCGTCGGTGAAGGCGCCTCCCGTCATGAACACGAAGCGTTCCGCGAGCGCTGGCGCCGAGGAGGAGACCTCACGGTGGAGATCGACTCCGGTCTTGCCGGGCATGACCAGGTCGGACAGCACGAGGTCGAAGAATGGGTCCTCCGTCAGGACCTCTAGCGCAGCGGCGACACTGGAGACGGTGACCACATCTGCGTCGCGACGAAGGCTGCGGGCGAGAGCGCGCAACAGCTGGATCTCGTCGTCGACGAGCAGTACACGAGGCCGCCTGGGCAGAGGGGTTCGTACGCGCCGAACCGACTGGGGCGTGTCTTCCAACTTCGCCGCGGGAAGCTGAACGGTGAAGGTCGTACCCCCACCGACCTCACTCTCGACGACGAGCTCTCCCCCCAGCTCGCGCGCGAGGTCGCGGCAGATGCTCAAGCCCAGACCCGTGCCCTGCTCGGGAGGCTTGGTGGTGAAGAAGGGGTCGAAGCAGCGTTCCATGACCTCCGGCGACATGCCGCACCCGGTGTCACTGACGTGAACCAACACCGCCTCGCCAACGCGCTCGGCCGACACCCGAACGCGGTGCTGGTCGGGCGCTCCGGTGGGCAGGGCGTGGGTGGCGTTGATCAGTAGATTGGTGAGGATCTGTCCAAGGCGCGTCTCACCACCTCGAACGACGAGGGACGGGGGCACGTCGACCTCGAGGCGAGCCCTCATGCTCACTTCATTGCCACTGATGGCCAAGGCGGAACTCACCACGCGGGAGACCGCCACATCGCGGCTGATCTCGTCGGGACGAGCGAAGCTACGCAGCCCCCGGACCACGCCCTCGATTCGGTCGAGTCCCTCGGCCGCGTCGACGAGCAGCGAACGAGCGTCGCCGAGCGAGCCCAGGTCGATCGCGTCCCTTGCCTCGTGCACGTTGATGAGGGCGAAGGCGAGGGGGTTGCTGATCTCATGGCCAATGCCGGCCGCCAGAGTGCCGGCCGTGATCATGCGGTCCATCTCCATCGCACGTGCGGCATCGAGTTGGCGATGGGTCACGTCGCGGCCAACCACGACTCGTGCCGCCTCACCGTCGTACTCGACATCCACGGCGAGCATCTCGACCGCTACGACCTCGTTGCCACGTCGCATCGAGAACTCTACCGTACGCTCTGAGGCGAGCTTGTTCCGTAGCTCCTGCACGGCTACCGAAGCATCGCACTGCTGGAGCAACGCCTCGGATGCGACCCCCTCCAGGGGGCTCTGCCCGAACAACGATTCGGCCGCGCCATTGGCCCACACGATGCGATCGTTCGAGCTTACGAAGACCGCATCCGGCGTCCGCTCCATCACAGCGATGAAGTCACGCCGACCACGACGCAGCATCTCGAGATAGTGTTGCACGTCGCGTACGACGAGCGCGGTCACGAGCCCGAGAAAGCCATAGTGCACGAGGTTGGGCAGCATGACGTCGAGCACGACCGGTGACAGCGCGTCGACCGATGCCGCCAGCAACCACATGGCGATTCCGTAGCCGATAGCGCGGGTGCCACGGCGGCTGTGGCGGAGGAGCCAGTAGGCCGACCACAGGCTCAGGCCCAGTCCCCAGAGCACCCCCAGGTCGTTGAGGGGCGTGTTGACCCTCCGTGGGAAGAGGTGGTCGAGACCGTAGAGCGGCCGCAACTCGATGGCCGAGATGCTGTAGGGGCTGAGGTTGAGAGCCGTCCACACAATGGCGCTAGCGAGAACGAACCGATGCATGCCCCTTGGCCTGCGCTGGCTGGACGCGGTGGCGAATAGGGCCAGGCCGTTGACCACACCGATGAGCGCGAGCGCCTCGAGCCGCGTGACCCAGAGCCCGCCCTCTGCGTCGACGTTGTAGTGCACGGCCATCGTGGCTGCGAAGACCGCAACCGAAGCGGAGACCAGGGCGAGCCAGGCGTGCTCGGCACGTCTCCCTGCGACGAGGTAGAGCCACAGTTCGTAGGCTGCGAGCAACACCGCGATGCCGGCGATGATGGCATCTCCGACGCTGAGCGTGGCGATACGAGTGGGCATGGTGAAGGCAGACTCGAAGGTGTCAGTAGACAACGGCAGATCCCCCGCAGACTTGAACGGAGGTGCAGCCGCAGCGAAGCCGGCTGGATTGAGAGACCGAGGTGCCTGGGCCCCTTCCGAGCGGAGTCGCCGCCGGCCGGGGACGGCATTGCACCGAAACGACTCGGAGATTCTACGCCCTGCCGAGGCGGCCAAATGTCCAACGCAGACCACCGAGGCGCGGGAACCCGCGGCGCAGCCGACGGAGGCCAAACCAGCGACCTGAAGTGCGCGGCGTCGCGTGCAATGCGATCATCGATCGGGTGTGTGGGTCACCGTCTACGCAGAGGCTCAGAGAACCATCGACCCCACGCCTATAGCCGTTGTCGTTCTAGGGGGGGCGCCCTCGGCTGCCAGAAGTTGCAGCGGAAATCGCCGGTCGCTCGGGGGGGCGCCATGGCGGAGACCGGCGGTCTCCACCTTCGAGGGGGCCAGGCTACAATAGTCGGTCATGGAGCGATGGATCACCGCTTGCTGTGGAGGTCGCTCAATGGTGCAAGCCATGCGGGACAGGACAGGCTCAGTTACCCCCGGGCTGGATGGTGAAGCGGCAGAAGTAGGCCCGCGAGGCAACGTCGGCCTCCCACCCGGTCGCCGAGACCTTGATGTGATAGGCGCGCCCCCCCGGAAGCGCGCCCATCGATGGTGTGGCCTTCGGGTCCAACCCTGGGTTCCAGAGCAGTGGCGACCCACTGGCCTCGGTCTCCCCCTGGATGAGCGCCCCCGTTTCGTCGTCTGCGTCGACCGCCTCGATGCGCAGGCCGACGATGCCCGAGCCCCACTGGGCGGCGCTGCACCAGACCCCGAGTGACTCGCTCGCGGCGAGCTCCGGAATGTGGAGCCAATCAGTATCACCCGCGGTGAGACGCCCATCGATCGAGTACCCGGGATAGCCATCGATGTCATCGAAGCGCGTCAGCGTGCTCGCTCCACTGCGCACATCGTCCGTGCCATCGTCGATGGTCTCGAACTCATAGCCCGAGCCCCCCCAGCTCATGGCGAAGGCGAACAGCGAATACGGCTCGCTGCTCAAGTGAGGCGCGTTAGCGTCTCGCTCGACGACCACGTAGAACGGGCTGGTGAGCTCGTCGATGGCAACGGCGGAGCCGCAGAGCCCGAGAGATGAACAGTTGGTGGCCAGGTCGTTCGGGTCGTGTTTGGCCAGAACGGTCACCCCGTCGCTTGCGAGAATCGAGACGGATCTCACCGCCGTGGTGCCGCCATATCCCGGGAACCCATCTCCACCGGGGCCTGGCGGTGAGGAGACGACGAGCAGTCGGTCCAGGGGAGTTGGGCCGAGACTCGCGACGAATACATCGCGGTCCTGCTCGTCGGAGAATCCGCCGGTGATGAGGAAGCCATCTTCGCTCGAGATCGGCGTCGCCTCCTGTACGGTCTCGTTCGGCTCCGCGTCTTGCGTGAAAAAGCCGTCGATCTGGGTCCAGGCGCTGCCCGGGTGCGTGAGTCTGAGGGTGTAGTCGTGTTCGACGGGGGTCGTCGGGAGGCCCCGCCAGTCTTCGAAGGTCAGCAGCTCCGCGCAGTAGTCACCGCTGTAGGGCGTCGAGAAGTACATCGCCTCGTAGTTGTCGAAGCTCGGGCGGTGCTCGTCTACGGTCGCGAGCAGCTGCTGTCCGGAGGCGTCGAAGATGCGCAGAACCGCGTCCAGCTCAGAGAGGTCGGGTTTCAGAACGTTGAACGCAAGCCATGCATTCTGAGGCAGCGTAAACCTGAAGTGCGCGCGCTCGCCTGGCTCTCGAAGCGTGCCCTCGGCGCGAAGCGAGCCTCCGGAGAGAATCTCGAAGTCGGGCGCGTTCGGGCATCGCGCTGAAGCGCTCCAGTCGGCGGCGTTCCCGCCTCCCCCATCAGCTGGCGTCGCCACACCGCCTTGGCCTCCGCCGCCGGTGGAGAGCGTTGGGTCAGGCTCGTCGTCGCTCGGAGGCACACTCGTACTCGAGCACGCCGCGACGATGAGCGTGGTGGCCAGCCAGGGCCAGCGGGCTGGCGAGCTTGGGGCACGGGTCATCATGGGCTGGCCTCAGGCAAACCTCGGGCCAGCCCCTGACCATGAAGCACGGCCCGAATCGCCTGATCCTCCTCGACGGTCTGACACCTGGATGTGTCAACCGAGCCGATGTCGGTACCCGAAGGTGTCGTTCTGCGTCCCCATGGAATCGTGGGCCCACCGGCACAACGTCGCGTGGGTCACCTCGACGCCTCGCCGGGCAAGCAGCAGGTGCGCCGTCGTGAGCCTCAGCCCGCGTTGCCCTGGCTGCTTCGGGAAGAGCCAGTCACGCTGCTGCTTAGTTCCATCACGACGTCAACCGAGTGTCATCGCGCTCGTTGAGCGTTCGGACGATGTGAAGAGGTAGGGTTCTCGACTGCCTCAACCATCATGACGGTGAGCCCCCGGCGTGAGGGAGACCTCGACTGGGTGCTCAGTTGCTCGTGGAGGCATCGAAAGGGGGCTTCAGGTTCAGGAGGTAGTCTCCCGGCCTGTCGGGGCGGCCGCAGCGAAACGCCCAACCGCCGTTGGCTGCCGGCTCGACGTGCCCACTGGTTTCGCTGCGACAAGGCAGTTCCTGCACCTCGAGGTCGTCGATACCCGCACCAACCACGGCAACCTTCACCCGTACATTACCTGCAACGCCGTATCCTCGCCGAACCAAGACCCAACGGTCTTCGCCGATTGGAGCTGGGTCGATGACGATGCGGGGATCGCCAAAGAAGCCCAGCGCTCGCCAGCGACCTTCCTTGGGGTCGAAGGCATAGAGACCCGGTACGGGAATACCGACCTCACCCATGGTATTGACGAGCGCGTAGGCGAGCTCCGGAAAGCGACCGAACAGCCGTAGGTTGGTGGGGTACCGGAGCTCAGGTAGACCTTCCTTCGGGACCGTGCTCCAGCCGACCCCATTGTCGAACGACTTGTACCTATCCGGAACATCGTCGTCGTCTTTGAGGGACGGCGAGGGCTCAGGCTCGACGGGAGGGGTCATAAGCGGCTTCGACGGGGTGACGTCTCGCGTCGTAGGCACATGGCATGCGATCATGAACGTCAAGCCTGCGACCGATGGACCTCTTAACGAAGGCCATGGCCGTGTTCGAACGAACGGCGACATGGTGAGCAAGCCAGGCAACAATTGCGCCCATCATTCATGCTGACGCGGAGCGGGAGGGCGTTCGCCGCGAAGTGGGACGCTGTATCCGAAGGGCATCGGTTTTCAGGTGCGCGCGTCGGCGGCGCGGGCGTGGGCCTCGAGGCCTTCGAGTCGAGCGAGCTCGGCCGCGTCGCGGGCGAGGGTCGGGGCGGGGTCGAGCTTCAAGAAGGTTCGGGCGCGCACGAAGGTGTACACGCTGAGCCCAGCGCTGAAGCGGGCGGTGCCGCCGGTGGGGAGCGTGTGGTTGGGGCCAGCCCCGTAGTCGCCGAGCACCTCGGCCGAGGCTTCACCGATGAAGAGGGCCCCGTAGGCGCTCAGCTGTGAAGCCAGGGCCACCGCGGCATCACCGCTGAGCTGCAGGTGTTCGGGGGCGAGGCGGTCGGCCACTGCCACGGCCTGCTCTGGCGTGGCCACCACTGCGAAGCCGGAGCGGAGGGCGGCCCGAGCCACGTCTGCCGTGGGTAGCGTCTTCAACTGCGCCACCAGCTCTGCTTCGACCTTCGCCACCAGCGCCTCATCGAACGTGACGAGGACCGGCAGTGCGTCGGGGTCGTGCTCGGCCTGGGCCAGCAGGTCGGCGGCGACGAGTGCAGGGTCTGCGTCGCCGCTCGCGAGTACCAAGAGCTCGCTCGGTCCGGCGAGCATGTCGATGCCCACGTGGCCCACCACCAGCTGCTTGGCCGCCGTGACCCAGCGGTTGCCGGGACCCGCGATGACGTCGACGGCGGGTACGGTCTCGGTACCGTAGGCGAAGGCCGCAATGGCCTGAGCTCCGCCCACGGCGAGGAGGGCGTCCGCACCGGCCACGGCGGCCGCGGCCAGGGTCACCGGGCTCGGCTTCGGGCTCGCGACCCACACCTCGGAGACGCCGGCCGCACGCGCCGTGACCGCCGTCATCAGCACGCTCGATGGCAAGGGGTAGCGTCCGCCAGGGGCATAACAACCGGCGCGTGCGACGGGCAGCACCCGGTGCCCGGCCTGGCCGCCTTCGACGTCGACCGCTACGTCGTTCAGGGCCGCACGCTGTGTCTTGGCGAAGGTCTCGATGCGGGAGGCGGTGCGCTCGAGCAGCGCCAGGGTTTCGGGCGACACCTTCGTCTTGGCCGCCTCGAGGGCAGCGCGGTCGTAGACCAGTGGGTGTCCCTCGAGCTCGCCGAACTGCGCGCCGAACCGTCGAAGGGCGGTGTCGCCTTCCTTCTTCACGGCGTCGACGATCCGGCCCGCGCCTTCGAGCGTGGGGCCATCGATGACGTCGCGGGCGAGGCTGGTCAGCTCGTCTGGCTTCAGGCGCGCGAGCACCACCTCGTCTTCGCTCACCCGGCTGAGGCTCGACGTCTCCTTCGCATCGCCGCGGCGCCGGCTGATCTTCAGCGCCCGCCGGTCGAGCTCGGCTTCCACGTCGGCCAGGCTCACACCCGCACGTGCCATGGCGACCATGGCGAAGTAGATCACGTCCGCCGCTTCGTGGGTCACATCGGCGGCGCCTTGGGCTTCGGCCAGCTCCTGCGCTTCTTCGACCAGCTTCTTCCCGAGCAGCTCGGGGTCGTCGTAGAGCCGGCGGGTGTACGAACCCTCGGGGGCCTCGGCCCTGCGTTGCTGCAAAGTCGCGAGCAGCGCCGGCAGGCCGCCGAGGTCGCCCCAGCAGGTTTCTGTATTCAGGTGGCAGAAGCCGGCGCCCTGCTGCTCGACGGTGAAGCGTAGGCAGTCGCGGTCGCAGTCGGCGTCGATGCGCAACAACCGCTGGGTATGGCCGCTGCTCTCGCCCTTGCGCCACAAACCTCTGCGTCGCGACCAGTAGACGCCGGTCTGGGTCTCGAGGGCCTCATGCAGGCTCTCGAGGTTCGAGAAGCACTGCCCGAGGGCGCGCCCATGCGTGTCGACCACGACGGTGCGCCAGAGGCCGTCCTCGCGGTCGGTCTTCAGCGGCGCGGCCACCGCCTCGGCCAGGCCGAGCTTGCCCGTGTAGATGGCCATGCCCACTTGGGCGTCGACGCCCATGGCGTCGAGGGCGGCGAGCTCTTCTGGAGTCGTGACGCCTCCCGCAATGGTGAGCTTGGCGTCGCCGGCGGCCTCGACCAAGGGGGCGACCCGGTCCATGGCAGTGCCGCCCATGCGGCCTTCTTTCTCCACGAAGGTGACCAAGAAGCCGCCCACCAGGTCCCTGAGCTCGGCCATGCGGTCTTCGATGCGGGCCCCGGTCTTGGTCTTCCAGCCCTCGACCACCACCTCGCCCTCTACCGCGTCGAGCGCGGCGATGACCCGCTCGCGTGGGAGCTGCGACAAGAGCTCACGGCTGGCTGCGGTGCCGATCACGATGCGGTCGGCGCCCGCGTCGAGCCATTGTTTGGCTGCCTCGTAGCTGCGGATGCCACCCCCGACGCGCACCCGGGCGAGCCGGCAGACCTCGGCGATGACCGCGTGGTTGTCGCCTCGTCCCATGGCCGCGTCGAGGTCGACCACGGCCACCTCGCCGACCACGCCGAAGCGCCGGGCCCAGTCCCTGGGGTCGCCGGCCGAGAGCGCATGTTCGGCGCCGCCGATGAGCTGCACCGTCTGGCCGTCCTGAATGTCGATGGAAGGGATGATCATCGTCGTACCTCCAGGCCCGCTGCTGCGAGCGCGTCCTTCAGCTCCCCCACCGTGGTGTCTCCGTCGTGCAAGATGGATGCGACGAGGAGCGCGCTCGCCCCGGCTTGCGCCGCCTCCACCAGGTGCTGCGCGTTCGCTGCGCCGCCCGACGCCACCACGGGAATGCGCACCGCCGAGCTGATCGCGCGCATGAGCGCGAGGTCGTATCCCGATCGGGTGCCGTCGCGATCCCAGCTCGTGAGCACGATCTCACCTGCGCCCAGCTCGGCCGCTTCGCGCGCCCATTGCACGGCGTCCTTGCCCGTGCGCTCGCGACCGCTCTTGATCACCAGCTCCCAGCCCCCGTCCCGTTGGGCCGCATCCAGCGACAGCACCGTGCATTGGCTGCCGTAGCGTTCGGCCATGCGCGACAGGAAGCTCGGATCGAGCACCGCCGCCGTATTGACCGCGACCTTGTCTGCCCCCGCTTTGAGCAGGCGCTCGGCGTCGGCGTCGGTGCGCACGCCGCCGCCCACCGTCAGGGGGATGCGCAGCTCGGCGCGAACGCGGGCCACGGTGTCCGTCGCGTTGCCGCGCCCCTGAGGCGTAGCGGACACGTCGAGCATCACCAGCTCGTCTGCGCCTTGGGCTTCGTAGGCCACCGCGCGTTCGACGGGATCCCCCGCATCGCGCAGACCCTGGAACTTCACGCCCTTCACCACGCGCCCGCCGTCGACGTCGAGGCAGGGCAGAATTCGGGTCGTCAGCATGCCTTCCCCCAACGGTCCATCAGCTCGTGGCCCCAGGCTCCACTGAGCTCCGGGTGAAACTGCGTGGCCAGCACCGGGCCTCGCTCGACCGCGGCCACGAAGCGTTCACCGTGGTGCGTGTGGGCGGCGCTCCACCCTTCCGGCACCTCGCGCAGACAGTAGGAGTTGGCGTAGTAGGCGTAGCCGTCGCGCAAGAGGGCACAGCCCTCACTGGCGGTGACCTTGTTCCACCCGAGCTGCGGCACGATCTCCGCCACCTCGAACCGCGCCACGGTGACGGGCAGCACACCGAGTCCCGGCACCCCAGGCGATTCGGTGCTCGAGGTGCAGAGCAGCTGTAGTCCCAGGCAAACCGCGAGCAAGGGTCGTCCGGCTTCGATGCGCGCGCGCACGGGCTCGCTCATGCCCAGCTCGTTCAAGCGCTTCATGCCTGCACCGAAGGCACCCACGCCGGGGAGCACCACGCGTTCGGCCGATTCGATGTCGTCGGGGGTCGTGATCGCCTCCGGGGTGAGGCCCACCCGCGTCAGCGCGGCGAGCATGGATGCGAGGTTCGATGTGCCGGTGTCGATGACGAGGACCTTCATCTAGAGCACACCCTTGGTGCTGGGGATGTCGTCACCGTCGCGGGCCACCGCTGCCCTCAGGGCGAGCGCCGTGGCCTTGAATGCGGCCTCGACCCGGTGGTGATCATTTTCGCCCTTGAGCACGTCGACGTGGAGCGATGCGCGGGCGGCCATGGCCAGCGACTGCAGCACGTGGGTGAGGCTCTCGGTGGCGATGGTGCCGATCTTCTCGCGCTTCAAACCGAGGTCGATGGCGGGCCACGGTCGCCCCGAGAGGTCGATCACCGCGCGGGCCAGGGCCTCATCGAGGGGCGCGTAGGCGTGACCGAAGCGACGGATCCCTCGTCGTTCACCGAGGGCCTCGCTCAGCGCCTGCCCGAGGGCGAGCGCACAATCCTCGGCTGTGTGGTGGTCGTCGACGTGGAGGTCGCCCTTGCACCTCAAGGTGAGGTCGAAGCGCGCGTGTTTGCCGAGGGTCGAGAGCATGTGGTCGAGGAAGCCGATGCCGGTCTCGACATCGGTCTCACCCTCGCCGTCGATGAGCAGGGACAAGACGATGTCGGTCTCTCGGGTTTGGCGCGTCACACGCGCCGAGCGGGGATCGTTCGTCACAGCATCTCCTCCATCTCGTCGAGGGTCTTCAACACCCGGGCGGCGCCCGCGGCGGTGAGGGTTTGGGCATCGGCGTTGATGCCGAGCGGAACGACACCTGCCCCCCGGGCGGCCACGATGTCGTCGGGCGTGTCGCCCACCATCCAAGCGTGCGCCACGCCGAGCTGCTCCAGCGCGAGCGCCACCGGGGCGGGGTCGGGTTTGAGGGCGGCGTCCTCCATGCACACCACGGCATCGAAGAGGCCGCCGATGTCGGCCTGCTTCAAGAATCGCTCCGCATCGTGGCGCGGACGACCCGTCACGATCCCCAATGGCATGCGACCCTTCAGGCGAGACAGAAGCTCTCGCGAGCAGAGGAGCGTCTCTTTCTCGTAGAGGCCCGGTTGCTCGCCCTCGCCCTGGTAGCGGGCTTCGAAGCGCGCCTTCACGTCGTCGAAGTTCGCGTCCACCCCGCGGTCTTTCAGGAGGCGCTGCGTGAGCTCCCAGTCGTTGTTGACCCCGGCGCCCTGCTTGGCGCGAGCGATGTCGTCGAGGGAGAGCTCGACCCCATAGGACTTGGCCGTCTCCACGATGGCTTGGCGGTACGACGCCGATACGTCGGCCAGGACGCCGTCCATGTCGAAGAGCAGTGCCTCGGGCTTCAGCGTCGCCTCGATGGCGTGGGTGAGTCGGTCGAACTGGGCGTCCACCCCCGGTACGGTGATCCGCATGGCGTCGCCGAGTGCGGGGTGGCCGGGCCAACCGCGCACCGCGATCCCGAGACCGGCGAGCCCATCGCAGAGCCAGCGCGACCGTGCGTGCCGCACGAAGATGAAGTTGCCCTGCGACGCCGGCGTCTCGATGCCGAGTCGACGCAGCTGATCGCGCATGAGACCGCGCTCGCGCCGGACCTCCGCCACGTAGCGCGCCATGCCTTCGGTATCGTCGAGACGCTTGTCGGCGAGGGCGAGGGACACCGACGACACGGCGTAGGGGTTGCCGGTGCGCCGCAGCCATTCGGCCTTCTGCCCCACGGCGTAGCCCACCCGCAAGCCCGCCACCCCGTAGGCCTTCGATAGGGTCCGCGTCATGAGGGCATTGGGCAGCGACAGCGTGACCTCGGTGAGGGGATCGTCGGCGAACTCGGCATAGGCCCCGTCGACCAAGATCATGGCGTGGGGCGCCGCCTCGGCGAGTGCCCTCACATCATCGGCGGTGGCCACGGCCCCGGTGGGGTTGTTCGGCGTCACCACTGCGATGACGGCCGTGCGTTCGGTCACGCGCTCGATGACGGCCGCTCTCGGATAGGCGCCCTCGGGCCACGGCAGCCGGACGACGTCGGCCCCCGTGAGGGTGGCGTATCGGTCGAGCATCTCGAAGGTGGGGACGGGCAGGATCATCTCCCGACCCGGTGCGAGCATGGCGCGGCAAGTGCGGTCGAGGGCGTCGTCCGCGCCCGCCGTCACGACCACCCATGCGGGATCGACCCCTAGCTCCTCGGCCAGGCGCGCTTCGAGAGCTCCCGCCGAGGGGTAGCGCCGCAGCAGCTCGGGGCTCTGATGCTCCAAGGCTCGCAGCACGTCGGCCGAAGGCGCCCGGCCCTCGTTGCCGGCGAGCCACAGATCCACCGGCGCCCCGTGGCGAGGTACGCGATAGGCCTCCGTGCCGTCGATGGCGGGGACAGGTCTCAGCTCGGGGGTCTCGGCCATGGTCACACCACGATCTGCGCGATCTTGGCCACGACGATGTCGCTTCCACCGCGTTCTTTCAGCAAGGGAATGAGGGTCGGCAGAACACGGCGCGGCACCGCCGCCTTCACGGCGTAGCCCTCTTCGCCGAAGAGCGTCGCGATGGTGGGCTTGCGCATGCAGGGGAGGGCGTCGACCACGGCGTCGAGGGCATCGCGCCCGACGTTGACCTCCAGCATCACGCGATTGCGCGCGTCGAGCACCGATTGCAGCAGGAGCACCATCGTTTCGATGCGCTCGCGTTTGGCCGGATTCTCCAGCGCCTTGTTGTGCGCGAAGAGTCGCGTGGAGCTGCGCATGAGGTCATCGATGATGACGAGGCCGTTGTTGCGCAGCGTGGTCCCCGTGGCCGTGTTGTCGACGATGATGTCGGCGTCCTCGGGAGGAAAGACCTCGGTCGCGCCGTAGGAGCGCACGCAGATGGCGTCCTTGCCGGTGTTTTTGATCCACTGATTGGTGAGTCGCACGTACTCCGAGGCCACCACGAGCCGCTGCTCCGGCAGCTTGCCGTCTGCATCCAGGAGCTCCTTGGGCGCGGCGGCCACGATGCGAACGGGGTCGAGCTCGGTGTCGAGCAGCTCGACGATGGAGCCGTCGGACAGGCCGAGCTCATCGACCCAGTCGGCGCCCGCAAAACCGACGTCGCGCGAACCGAGGTGCAACATCTCGATGATGTTCTGGGGCTTGAGGATCTTGGTGTCGCAGTCCTCGAGCGAGACGGAGGGACGGTAGCTGCGCGACGTGTTGGTCACGCGGATCCCGGCCTCCTTCAGCAGGCTGAGCACACCCTCCTGCATGCGGCCCTTGGGCAGCGCGAGGTGCAATGTCGATTCGGTCATGGTTTCAGCTCCGGGGAGAGCCGACGACCCAGCCTGACTTCCGATGACGATCCCGGCGCAGGCCTGGTGGCCGGCGGGGAAGGCGTCGCCTCGACGCGTACCTCACCGCCAGCCCAGCAAGGGGCCGTGATGGTGATGGTGGTGGCGCGGCGAAGTCATGCGAGACCCGAACATGCCCAAGTCCGGGCGGCGGGGCAACCCGCTTTGCGGTACAACCTTCGTCATGCCCGACGACGAGACCACGGCAAACGAGCCGGAAGCGACCGAAGCGGCTCCAGCTGCACCGTCGGTGGCGACCGATCGGCTGGCCGTCGTTGCGGCTACGGCTGCGGTGTCCGCGGCCATCGGGGGGGCCCTCCTCGAACTCTGCTACACCCTTTTCCGGTTCTAGCGGAAGGGGTTCCGGTTCTAGCGGAAGGCTGGCTTCACGGTCATCGTGACCTCGGCCAGCTCCTTCTTGCAGGGGATCGCGACCACCCGGCCGTCGTTGTACCACTTGGTGAGCGGGTCATCCCCGAGCCGGACGAAGCCCGCGCCGCAAGGCACCATGAGGATCTCGCCGACCTTCCCCGCGGGCTTGCCCTTGAAGTAGACGGTGGCGCCTGCTTTGGGCGCCGTCACCCGCAGCAGGCCGTGTTTGTACAAGGGGGTCGGCAGCTCGTCCGGGGCCTCGGCTGAGGGTTGCGCCGATGGCTCGGCGGTGGCCGATGGCTCGGCGGTGGGCGAGGGCGGAGGGGTTGGCTCCGCGGTTGCCGTGGCCGAGGGGGGCGCGTCGGTTGTCGGTGCGGGACCCGGTTCGGCCGGCGGGATGGAGGCGCTGGGGGTTGGCGTCGGAGGCGGCTCGGGTGTGTCGTCACCCCAGCCTCGAACCACGAAAATCCCCGCCGAGAAGGCGGCGATGGCGGTGATGGCGATGACCAGGGTGAACGACAGCGACGGGCCACTGCGCCCCTCGGTCGAGACCATCGGCGGCCGCTGCGCAGGCGCATGCATCTGGGGGCCCGGTGTCGGGGTCACGCGCGCCATGGGGTCTGCCGCGGAGCCCAGCAGCACCGGTTGTCCGGCGGCTTCGGCGGCGCGACGGGCCATGCGCGCTTCTGCCTGAGCCTTCAGCACGCTGAGGGGTACGCGCTTGGTCGGTTCGTCGTCACTGGCCGGCGGTTCGGTGTCGATGCTCGGGAACATGGCCGCACGGGCGTCGTCCCCGTCGTCGTCCTCCCCCTCGTCGTCGTCCGCATCGATGGCGACGTCGATGTCCGGCGAGGTCTGTCTCGAGCGCTTGGTCTCGGCTTCTTCTTCGTCGAGCGCCCGTTCGATCTCCTCGAGGGTGCCGACGTGCGTCGTTCGCTGCTTGCGCAGGCCCTGGTGTTCCAGCTCGTCCTTCGTGACGCGCTGCGTACGGTCGCTGTCGGGAGGCTCGGAGTCCGAACCTCCGACATCGAACATGCCTGGGCGTGGCTTGGGCTCGTCACGGGTCAGGCGCGGTGGAGCAGGTCGAGGGGGCGACGCTTTCGGAGGGTCCTTCCTTGGAGGGTCCTTCTTCGGGGGTTCCTTCCTTGGAGGGTCCTTCTTCGGGAGCTCCTTCTTTGGAGGGTCCTTCTTCGGGGGAGCCTCTTTGGCGGGAGGCGCTTCGTCTCGTGTTGATGCCTCCTTGGCCGGCGGGTGGTCGGAGCTCTGCGCTGGGGAAGAGGCCGGGGGCGCGCTCGACGCGGCCGGAGGGAAGCTGGTGGGAAAGGCCATCGACGACGGCAGGACATCGTCGAAGCGGTCGAGGGCCTGAAAGACCTCCATGTTCCACTTGAGCTCGTCGCGTCCGCCCTTCGCTTCACGCATGAGCGCACCGGCGATCATGGAGGCCTTTCCTCGCTGACCGGGTTCGGGGTTCACCGCGCGCTCGAGCGCGTTCCGGATGATGGCGGACAGGTCGCCGCGCACATCATCGAGCCCGCTTGGTGTTCCCTCGCTGGGAGGCATCGTCTTCGTGACGAGCCACCACAGCATGGCGCCGAGCGCGTAGGTGTTGGCCTCCGGGGTGACGGGCTCTCCAGCACGTACCTCCGGCGCGGCCATGGCAAGCCACGGTGGTGCAGGCACGGCGGGCAATGCGGCGGCGCTACCGAGCCCTAGGAGCTGAACCTTGCCCTCCCACGTCACGATCACGCGTTCGGGCGTGAGGCAGCCGTGAACGACGGGTGGCTTGCTGCGCTGCGCGGTGGCCAGCGCGGCTGCGATCTGCTGGCCGCAGTGGAAGATGGCGACGTCGGCCATCCACTCCCCGTCGCTCTCGAGCTGCTGGGCGAGCCGTGCGAGCGTTCGCCCGTTCACGGCGGGATGCACGAGGGCGCGACGACCGTCGCTCTCGATCATCGCGGTCACGGGCAAGATCGCGGGATGCTTCAGCTTCGAGGTTCTATCGAGATCCTCTCGAATGTCGGCCGCGGCCGCTTCGTCGAGGTTGACGAAGGCCAGGATCGCCTCGTCACCGTTCTCGTGCTCAGCGAGGAAGACCTCGTGACGAGCGTCCCCGTCGAGCTCCCGCTGGAGCACGTACTTCTCGAATCGGCGAGGAGGACGTCCCATAAATGATGCCCGGCAACTCATCGAGATCTAACGACGGAACGCCGCGCAACACAACTAACAGAGCGAGCGGACCTTCGTCGGACCGTTGAGCGCAGGGGGAAGAAGGTGTAGGCCGTCGCCGTACAAGGCATACATCATGCGACTCGCCAGGAACTCCATCGCCGTTTTGTTCACCCTCCAGTGCTTCGTCGCCTGCGCCGAAGACAACCCCGTCACCGATGACGACGATGGGGGCTCCACCACCAGCACATCCGTGGGCCAGGGCGGCATGAGCACGACCGGCGTCACGTCGACCTCCGTCGGTCAGGGTGGCATGACGAGCTCCACGTCCGTGACGTCGAGCTCGGTCGCTTCGACGACGGGTCAGGGTGGCATGACGAGCTCTACCTCCGTCGGTCAGGGCGGCATGGGCCAGGGCGGCATGGGCCAGGGCGGCATGACGAGCTCCACTTCGGTGGGGCAGGGCGGCATGGGTGGGATGAGCACCACCACCGGCGTCGGGGGCATGGGCGCTGGCGGTGGCATGACCACCACCGGCACCTGTGCGATGCCCATCGCGCTCGGCAACGCACCGAACGTGACGGTCACCGGCGACACCACGGGGGCGCCCGATGCGCTCGCTCCGAGCTGCGCCGCCACCTCGGGGCCCGAGTTGGTCTACGAGTGGACGGCGCCGACCACGGGTGACTACGCCTTTCTCCTCACGACGCCTCCGCCGGGCCAGATGGGACCCGCTGCCGACCTCGGGATCTCGCTCCGCACCACCTGCTTGCAGGCCGCGTCCGAGCTCCAGTGTTCGGACGCCATCGTCGAAGGCGTGGAAGGCTTCGTCGAGAGCGTCACTCAGAACACCACCTATTCGATCCTCATCGACGGCTACGGCGATACCGATGCGGGACCCTTCGAGCTCGAGATCCAGCAGGTCGTCGACGAGACCAACTGCACTGACCTCACCGACAACGACTTCGACGGCCTCATCGACTGCAACGATCCCACGAACTGTCAGACCCTCGCCGTCTGCACCCCTGGTGCGGGCGCCACGGGCACGGCATGCACGATGCCCAACCAGTGCGCGGCGACGCCCAACGACCCGCTCTGCCTGCCGGCTTCGAGCGGATGGGCCAACGGCTACTGCACCGAGTTCTGCAATCTGCTCAACGATGACTGCGCGACGGGTGCCCTCTGCGCCGACTTCAACCTCGGCAACGACACGGGGCTCTGTCTCGACGCCTGCGTGACCAGCAACGACTGCCAGAACCCGAACGACTACTTCTGCACCAACATCGGTGGCAACACCGACGTGTGCCTGCCCAACAGCTGCGGCACGGCCACGGCCCTCGTGCTCGGTGCCAATGCAGGCGACAACAGCACCGGCGTTGCGACCCACCAGGGCAGCTGTCAGTTCGGTAGCGCGCCCGAGGCGGTCTACACCTTCACCGCGCCCTCGAACGGCACCCTCACCCTCAGCCTCACGTCCGCCGCGGACCTCGGGATCCACGTCCGCACGACCTGCAACGACGTCAACACCGAGGTCGGTTGTGCCGATGCGAACATCGGTGGCCAGATGGAGAACCTCACCGTCACGACCACGATGGGCACGACCTACTACATCTTCGTCGACGGCTACGACGCCGGCGAAGTGAGCGCCTTCACGCTCAACGCCTCCTTCATCTGAGCGATGACCGGGGGCACTTGGCCGGCGGCAATGGTTTGCCGGTCAGGAGCTCCCCCGTGCGCGAGCGGAGCGAGACGTCGGCGATGGCCCACTGGGCTTGCCACTGTCGATGACGAAGCTCCGCACGTCGCAGCGCTTCGATGGCGCGGGAGACGTCGAGGGCGATGACGTCGCCTTCGCGGTGTCGCGCGCGCATGGCCGCGAGCTCCTTGCGCGCCGCGGCGACCGTCTGACGTGAGAGGCCGAGCCGCTTCCGCGCCGTCGTGGCCTGGGCCACCAAGGTGCGCACCTCGCTCGCGACCTGGTGACGGAGCACACGCTCCTTCGCTGCGATGCTTGCGATCTCGGCGCGGGCTGCCGCCGTTTCGGCGTCCCTCCGGCCACCGGAGACCGGGGCTTCGAAGCGAAGCCCCACCTGCCCACTGACCGCAGCGAAGGTCCCGAGCTGGGAGAAGGCGGGCTCGACGCTGCGGTAGCCGAGGCCGTCGGTCTGCACCCAGCCCGTGAGGTCGAGCCGCGGTCGACCGACATCGCTCGCGAGCGCCAGCCGCTGACGCGCCGCCTGTCGTTCCGCCGCGAGCGATGCGAGCGCGTGCGACCGCGCGAGGCTGCGACGGACTGCGCTCTTGCTCGTACGCCGACCCATCACCGACGGCTCGGGCGGCGCCTCCGTGGCCACGAAGTGCAGGGCTCCCTCGGCGCCGACGCGGAGACCGAGCTCGATGCTGCGCTGCTGGCGGGCGAGCTCGGCGGCGGCCACCGCTTCTCGTCGCTCGGCGACGCGGGCTGCCGCCGTGGCGACCTCGGCCTCGGGCGACGTGCCGATCTCCACGCGGTCCCGAACCGCGCTTAGCTCGGTCTGCGAGAGCGCGAGGGCCCTGCGCTCGATCGCGAGGGCTTCCTGCGCGTACCAGAGCTCGTAGTAGGCGATGAGCACCTCGCGCAGCACCTCCCGTCGAAGCTCGGCCCGGCTTCGCTTGGCGGCCACGGTGTCGTGGTGTCGGGCCCGCAGCTCGGCCTCACCGACACCCGTTCCGGCGCCTTGCAGCAGGGGCTGCTCGAAGCCGACCCGGGCCGTCACGCTCAGACCGGGGCCGAGCTCGAGCTGCTCACTCGCACCCGGGGCCACCGGGATGGTGCTCCGACGGTAGCCGGCTTCGACCCGGGCTTCGATGCGGGTGCCCAAGGCCAGCGTCTTGTCGAGGTCGGCGCCGAGGGCCACCACATCGGTGGTGGGCGTGGTGACGCCGCCCACGGCCAGCGTCGGGCTGCGCTCGTGCCGGGCCACCGCGTCGGCACCGAGGGTGACCGGTCGCGCCTCGGCTTGGGCTGCGAGCCGCGCCTTCGCCTGGGCCACCCGGTGTTTGGCCTCGCACAGGGACGGGTGCCCCATCGAGCGGCGTACGGCTTCGTCGACGGTCATTCCAGAGGCTGAAGCGGGAATGAGGAGAGCGGCGGTCAGTAGGAAAGGGCGAAGGGGTTTAGTCATGACGAAGAGCCTCGATGGGTTGAAGTCGGGCAGCGCGACGCGCGGGCATGAATCCGAAGAGAACGCCGACGCCTGCGGAGAAGAGGAAGGCCACCGCCACCACCTGGGGCACGACGGCGTAGCTGAGCTTCATGGCGGCGGTCGCGCCCCACGAGCCGAGGAGGCCGAAGGCCACGCCGGCCACGCCGCCGGCCGTCGACAGGAGAATGGCCTCCACGAGGAACTGCCAGAGCACGTCGCTGGCCCGTGCACCGATCGCGAGGCGAATGCCGATCTCGTGGGTGCGCTCGGTCACCGAGACGAGCATCATGTTCATGATGCCGATGCCTCCGACCAGCAGGCTCACGCCAGCGATGGCGGCGAGGAGAACGGTGAGAACGGCGGTGATGGTCGTGATGCGGGCTGCGGCGGCCCGGAGGTCGCGCACGCTGAAGTCGTCCTGACTCGCATCGATGACACGCCGTCGCTCGCGCACCAGCATGCGGAGCTGGTGGGCCACGAGCGCCGTGCTGCGGCCGGGCTGCGCCGAGAGGAAGATCACCTCCACGTCGCGGTTGCCGGCGATCCGCCGGTGGTAGGCGTTCAATGGCATGAGGACCACGTCGTCCTCGTCGTCCCCGATGTTTTTGGCCTGCTTGCTCGCGAGCACCCCGACCACGCGGCAGCTCGCGTCCTGAATGCGCAACGACGAACCGATGGGCGAGCTCGCCCCGAAGAGCTCGTGGGCGACGGTGGGGCCGATGATGCAGAGACTCGACCCAGCGGCGATCTCGGCGTCCGTGAAACCTCGCCCTCGGCCCACGCGGTAGCGACGGACATCGAAGTAGTCGTTGGTGATCCCGGTGATGGAGGTGGTCCAGCTCGCGCCGGCGTGAAGGACGCGACGTTGCGCCGAAGCCGCCGGCGCGACCCGACGCACGCCCGGGACCTGGTCCTGCACGGCGCGCGCATCCTCGAGCGTGAGCGGAGGGGGCGGGTTCGCCGCACCACGTGCCCGGCGCGGCTGAATCCAGATGAGGTTGTCGCCCAGCTGCTCGACCTCGGTCGTGACCTGCCGGGTGACGCTCTGACCAATGGTCACGAGCGCGATGACGGAGCCCACGCCGATGATGATGCCGAGCATGGTCAGCGCCGAGCGCATGCGGTTGCGGCTGAGCGCACGCCACGCCATCGACAGCGTGTTGAGCCAGCTGTGACTCACGCGGCCTCCACGGCGCGGTCGCGGATGATGCGGCCATCACGAAACTCGACGATGCGATCTGCATAGCTGGCCGTCTCGTCCTCGTGCGTGACCATGATGATGGTCAGGTTGCGCTCGCGACCGAGCTCGACGAGGAGCTCCATCACGGCGTGGGTTCGTGCGGAGTCGAGGTTGCCCGTGGGTTCGTCGGCCAGGAGCAAACGGGGTTGGGCGGCGAGGGCGCGTGCGATGGCGACGCGCTGCTGTTGTCCGCCACTGAGCTCGGCCGGGGTGTGGTTCTCCCGACCGCTCAAGCCGACGCGGGCGAGGGCCTCGCGGGCGCGCTCTCTCCGCTGGGCCCAGGGCATGCGCTGGTACACGAGGGGAAGCTCGACGTTCTCCAGGGCCGTGGTTCGCGGCAGGAGGTTGAACCCTTGGAAGACGAAGCCGATGTAGTGCCGGCGCAAGAGCGCGAGGTCGTCGCGTCCGAGACCCGCGACGTCGACGCCGCAGAAGCGCTGGCGACCCGACGTCGGGGCGTCGAGGCAACCCACGATGTTCATGCAAGTCGACTTGCCGGAGCCGCTGGTCCCCATGACCGCGACGAACTCGCCGCGGTCTACCGTCATGTCGATGCCGTCGAGGGCGCGCACCTCTGCGTCCCCGTGGCCGTAGATCTTTCGAATCGAATGAAGGTCGACGACGGAGCTCACTTCTCCACCTCCGCCACGTCGACGAGAACCACGGCGTCGGCGTCGAGCTCGGTCGACACGATCTCGGTCACGCGGCCGTCGGTGCGACCGATCTCGACCGCGACCGCGGTCGGACCCTCCGGACCCAGGGTCCAGATCTTGTGTTCTGGCTTCTCGTCTTCTTTGGGGCGCTCATTCTTCTCCGCACGCTCGGCCTCGTCCTGGGCCTCGTCGAGCGGCAGGAACCTGAGCGCGGCGTTGGGCACGAGCAGCACGTCGTCGACACGCTCGGTCACGATGGTCGCGGTCGCGGTCATGCCGGGGCGCAGCAGGCCCTGGGTGTTGTCGACGGCGAGCACGGCCTCGTAGGTGACCACCCCCTGCGCGATGGTAGGAACGTTGCGCAGTGACACGACCCGAGAGCTGAAGCTGTGGCCCGGGTGCGCTTCGACGGTGAAGGTGGCCGCTTGCCCCTCGGCCACCGAAGCGACGTCGGCTTCGTCGATGTCGACGGTGAGGCGAAGCTCCTTCAGGTCCTTCGCGATCTCGAAGAGGACCGGAACCTCGAACGCGCTCGCGAGCGTCTGTCCCGCTTCGACCTTGCGCGCGAGGACGATGCCGTCCATCGGGGCGACGATGCGAGCGCGCGCCACGTCGGCTTCGGCTTCGGACAGGGCGGCCTGCGCGATGCTGGCCCGCGCTCGCGCCGTGCCGACCGCGGCCTTGGCACGCTTCCAGCGGCTGCTGGCCGCATCGAGGGCCTTGGTCGCCGTGAGTCCCTTGTCGGCCAGGCGCTCGCTTCGACCGAGATCGCGTTGCGCGAGCTCAGCGTCGACACGCGCGGCACGAAGCTCGGACACGGCCAGCCGAAGCCGCCCCTGCGCTTCACGCACCCGCGCCTCGAGCTTGGTCGTGTCCACCTCGGCCAAGAGCTGGCCCTTCTCGACGCGGTCGTTGTGGTCCACGTGGACCGCGAGCACCCGACCCGAGACCTCACTGCCCACGTCGACCTGCTCCCTCGCTTCGAGGCGACCCGTGGCCGAGATGGTCACGGCGAGGGGCCCACGCTGCAGGGGACTGGTTTCGTAGGTCGGACCCTCGTCTTCGCCTCCAGAAGAGAGAACGGTCACGCCCCCGAGCGCTCCGACCACGGCCACGACGAAGGCGACGCGCTTCCATCGACGTCGTCGCCCCTGCTGCGACCACTCGGCCAGGCGGGTGGTGATATCTTCGTCGGCCTCTTCTGGCGGCTTCTGCCCTTCGGTCATGGGCAGCATGGATGGGCCTGGCCCGCGACATTGCGCGTGAGCCAGTTCACACTCGGGTCACTTGGGCGAAGCTACGCCGTCGTGGCCCACCCGTGCATCATCACGGCTTGGAAGACCTGGACCGGCTCCTGCCATCCGGCCTCGGTGAGGAGACTGGCGTAGGCTTCGCTGGTGACGATGGAGAGCATCTCGTCGAGCGCGCCCGTCTCCAGGGCCCGAACACGCTCCTCGGGGATGCCGGCGTAGCGCCAGGCCTGCTGCCACAGGGGCACGAGCGCCCGACCACCCTGCGCTCGGCCCAAACACAGGTCGGCCGTGACCAGCGGGGCGCCTGGCCGGACGCGGTTTCGGATCTGCCGGAAGAAGTCGACGCGCCGTGTACGGTCGACGACGAACTGAGACACCAGCAGTGAGGTCGCCCCGTCGAAGGTCTCGGTCGTCGTCAGGTCGTCGAGGTAGCCCTCGTGGTAGGTGCACCGCTCTACGAAGCCACCCTCGTCCATGCGCACCCGGCAGCGCTCGAGCATGGCCCCCGACGGGTCGAGGGCGGTGAAGCGCCAACCGGGAAAGTGTTCGGCGAAGAAGGCGAGCTCGGCCCCGGTGCCTGCCCCCACACAGAGCAGGTGGGCCTCCGAGGGGAGCTCGGCGAGCGCACAGTGCGCCGCCAAGCGGAGGCTTTCCGCCCAGGGCGCGAGCTTGGCGAAGGTTTGGTCGTACTTGGCCGCGTGCTCTGCATCGAAGGGGCGCATGCCGCGAACCCTAGAACCACCCGACGTGTCGCCCCAGGGCGGTTCTTCGGTTTCTGTCGGCTTCTTTTGGGTTTCCGGTGTCGCAGGGCACGCAGTAGGCCCGCTGGGGCCGAAGCCGTCGTCAGGAAGACGCGGCCATTGTCCTACGGGGGCGCGATGGCGCAGGATAGGTGTCACGATGGGTGAAGCCGAACGACTCGTGGCCCTCATGGGAGAGGCCGACCTCTTTGCCGACCTGGCTCCGTCTGCGCGGGAGGGCCTCGCGGGCGTGTTTCGTCCCGTGCGCTTCGCCGCGGGGGAGGCACTGGTCACGTCGGGAAAACCAGCTCCAGCGCTTACCCTGGTGGCCAAGGGGAGCGTCGAGGTCTCGACCCGACCCTTCGGCGGCATCGAGGTCGAACACGCCGAAGAGGGCTCGGGCGCGATCGTGGGCGCGAGTGCGCTTCTCAGGAGCGCCGCGGGTCAGATCCCCTGCTTTCAGTCCGTGGTGGCGACCGAGTCTGTCGATGCCTTCGCGCTGGCGGCCGAGGACTTCGACGCCTGGTCACGTACCCAGCCGGCGGCGGCGGTCTTGGTGTTGCTTCGACTCGCGGAGCGGGTGGCCACGGTGGTGCGCCGCGTCGAGCTCCAACTCACCGCCGCATCTCTCGAGGCCGAAGAGGAGACCCCCGGTTCGGGCGCGCAGCCCAGCATCTTCGGCCACCCGCGCCCCGTTACCGAGCGCACCTTGGCCGACGTGCCACCGGTTCCTTTCCTCGTGGGCCTCACAAACGAGGAGCGCAAAGCGACGGTGGCGGCGCTTCGGCAGTGGTCGGTGCCGCGGGGCTCGCCGCTCTTCCATCAGGCCAAGCAGGGCCCTTCATGTTTTCTCCTGGTTCGCGGCAGCGTGCAGATGAGCGTTCGCCGCGGCCTTCGGGTTCAGCACCTCGGGGTGCACGGTCCGGGCAAGCTGCTGGGTGCCTTGTCATTCGTCGACGGCGACACGCGAACCTTCTCCGCCACCGCGCGCCAGAACGCCCTGCTCTTCGAGCTCGAGCGCACCGCCTTCGATGGGCTCGCCACCGAGCACCCTCGGGTTGCGGCGCGGCTCCTCGACTTCATCACCAACGACCTCGTGGCTCGGCTGGCCCAGGCCGATGCGCGCTTGCTCGCCCTCGCGTCGGACACGACCGTGGAGCCGCCACCGGCCCGCGTGGCGACCGTCGCCGAGCGCGACTTCGACCGCGAAGCGCTCGTCGATCGCATCCGGCAGGGCGTCATCGGTGACAACGTGGTCATCGATGGTCCGTTTGGACGCCGGCGCATGGTCTACGCCGACTACACCGCATCCGGTCGGTCCTTGTCCTTCATCGAGGACTTCATTCGCCACGAAGTGCTCCCGCTCTACGCCAATACCCACAGCGAGTCGTCGGGCACTGGCCTTCAGACCACGCAGCTCCGAGAGGACGCGCGTCGCATCATCGCTGGCGCTACGGGGTGCACCGACGACGACTGTGTCATCTTCTGCGGCTCCGGTGCCACGGGGGCCATCGACAAGCTCCAGGGGGTGCTCAACCTCAAGGTTCCCCTCGACCTCGACCGCGAGCACGCGCTCACGGCTCAGATCCCGCCCGACCAGCGCCCCGTCGTCTTCGTCGGTCCCTACGAGCACCACGCCAACGATGTGTCGTGGCGCATGACCATCGCCGACGTGGTGATGATCCACGAGGACGAGGACGGTCACATCGATCAGCAGCAGCTGGAGGAGGAGCTGAAGCGCTACGCCGATCGCCCCCTCAAGATCGGCAGCTTCTCCGCCGCGTCCAACGTCACGGGCGTCATCACCGACACCTACGCGATCGCCAAGCTGCTTCACCGCTACGGGGCGCTGTCGTTCTGGGACTTCGCCGCAGCAGCTCCCTATCTCGCCATTGAGATGAACCCGGACGAAGTAGGCGCCCACAAGGACGCCGTGTTCCTCTCACCGCACAAGTTCATCGGGGGGCCGGGCACCCCAGGGGTGCTGGTGGCCAAGAAGTCTCTCTTTCAGAACACCGTGCCCACCGTGCCTGCGGGCGGCACCGTGGCCTACGTGTCCGCGTCCGAGCAACGGTTCCTCGAGGATCCGGTGCACCGCGAAGAGGGAGGCACACCGGCCATCATCGAGTCGATCCGTGCGGGGTTGGTGTTTCAGCTCAAGGAGGCGGTGGGGGTCGAGACCATTCGCGAGCGCGAGCACCACTTCGTGCGGCGCGCGATCGAGCGTTGGGGCAAGAACGACAACATCTGGATCCTCGGCAACCCGGAGCTCGACCGTCTGTCGATCATCTCCTTCGTGATCCGGCACGGAGACCGCTACCTCCATTGGAACTACGTGGTGGCGCTGCTCAACGACCTGTTCGGGATTCAGGCGCGCGGCGGCTGCTCGTGCGCAGGACCCTACGGCCACATCCTCTTCGACATCGGCGACGAGCTCTCGGAGGCCTACATGTGCCAGATCCAGGCTGGCCACGAGGGGATCAAACCGGGGTGGGTGCGGGTCAACTTCAACTACTTCATCAGCGAGGCCGTCTTCGAATACATCCTCGATGCCGTCGACCTCGTCGCCCGCCACGGTTGGAAGCTGCTGCCCCATTACCATTTCGATCTCGCGTCGGCCTTGTGGTCGCACCGCAATGGTCCACCCAAACCCAAGCTGCGACTCGCCGACCTCAAGTACGTCTGCGGTCAGCTCACCTACGAGACCGAGCGTACCGAAGAGTCGGACGATGCGCTTACGACCTATCTCGACCGCGCGCGAGAGATCTGCGACCGCGCCGGACAAGAGCTGCCGCCCGTCGAGAGCAGCGACAGCCGCGGGCCCGAGGTCGAGCGCCTACGCTGGTTCCCGCTCCCGGACGAGATCCGTGCCACGCTCGGCGGCGTGGCGGAGTAGGGTAGACCCATGCGTTGGTGGTTGGGCATTGGAGCATCGGTTGGCCTCTTCACGAGCGCCATCGTGGGATGCAGTGACGACGGGGGCTGCTTTCCTGGCGATGACGAGTGCATCATCGATTGTGGCGACGACTGCGACGCGCCCTGCGCCGACGTCTCGACCTGTGATACCGCGTGCGGTGACGGTTGCGACGCGAGCTGTCGAAGCGTGAGTACGTGTGATGTCGACTGTGGCGCCGACTGCAAGCTCGACTGCAGCAGCCTGAGTACCTGTCGCGCGAGCTGCGGGGCCAACTGCGACTACCGCTGTGTCGATGCGAGCGACTGCACCGTGACCGTGGGCCCCGGATCGAGCGTGGTCTGCGAACGTGTGAGCGCCTGCAACGTCACCTGCGTCGGCGACTGCAAGGTCACGTGCAACCAACTCTCAGCCTGCAACGTCGACTGCCAGGATGGCGACGGGCCCACGGAGTGCACCGACGGCAGCCTGGCATGCGGTAGCTGCCCGAGCTGACCTAGCTGGACCGAGCACGGGTCAGGCGGCTTGGGCCTTTGGGGAGGGGACCTTGGCGATCATCGCCTCGGTGGCTGCCCAGAGCTCGTCCGCGAGCGCGTCGTCGTGGGCTTGGGGGTTGGGGGAGGTCATGGGCCAGCCGCCGGCGTTGCAGCTCTTGTCGCGGTACGTGCCGGTCTGGCTGTAGAAGGCGCCTGCGTGCTGCTCGACGGACGGGTCGAGCAGGGCGAAGAGCGAGGTCTGCGCCCCCTCCCATGGCTCGATCATGCCCATCAGTCGGAAGACGGGGCGCATCACGTAGTTCTGCACCCAGAGCGGCATTGAGTTGCGCGCGAGGTTGGTGCGGACCCAGCCGGGGTGCACACTCACCGCCGTGACGCCGGTGCCCTCGAGCCGCTTGGCGAGTCCCTTGGCGTGCAGCAGGTTGGCGAGCTTGGCCTGGGCGTATGCCTCCCAACCGTCGTACTTGCGGCGCTCGTAGTGGAGGTCGTCGAGGTGGATGTCGCCCTTCCGGCCCATGGCCAGGTCGTGGAAGCAGCTGGAGACGTTGACGATGCGGGCGGGGGCTGACGCCTTCAGACGCTCGAGCAGCAGGTCGGTGAGCAGGAAGTGCCCCACGTGGTTGATGCCGAGCTGGGTCTCGAAGCCATCGACGGTCTTGCCCTGGGGGCTGTTCATCACACCCGCGTTGTTGAGCAGACCATCGAGGCGGTCGTGGTCGGCGAGGAAGCCCTCGGCAAAGCGGCGCACGCTGGCGAGTGATCCGAGGTCGAGCTCGCGCGCCTCGAGCTTGGCGCTCGGGAGCTCGGCCCGAGCCTCGGCGATACGGGCCTCGGCGTCGCTCACACGCCGGCAGGCGAGGATGACCTGGGCACCTTGTTTGGCGAGCTGGTGGGCGGAGACCCAGCCGATGCCGCTGTTGGCACCGGTGACGATGAAGGTCTTTCCGGCGAGGTCGGTGTCGAGGAGGGCGGGGTCGCAAACGTGGGGCTTGGGCATGGTGGGCTCCGTCGGTGGGTTTTGGTGACCGGCGGTCTTTAATTAAGGGCCCAGTGGTCTCTTGTCAACGGGACATCGACGTGTCACCCCTGAAACCAAGATGGCATCGGCCTACCAGCGCGCGCGCAGTCCCGAGCAGAAGGCGGAGCGAACCGAGCAGATCCTCTCGACGGCGGAGGCCATGCTCGCCGAGGGGCAAGTGGTCACGAGCCTCAGCCTCAACGAGCTCGCGCGCCGCGCGGGCATGGCCAAGTCCAACGTCTACCGCTACTTCGAGAGTCGAGAGGCCATCCTGCTAGCGCTTCTAGAGGAGCGCACGAAGACGTGGGCGGGCGAGGCGGCGGTCGAGCTCGCCCACATCGATCGCCGACGCAGCGTGGTGCACCGCGTGCAGACCATGGCTGCGGTCATGGCGCGCGGGGTCGGAGCGCGATCCGTCATGTGCCACCTCATCAGCGTGCTGCCCTCGGTGCTGGAGCACAACGTCTCGGTAGAGGTGGTGCGAGCCTACAAGGTGGCGAGCCTCACCGTGATGCACGAGCTAGCCCAGGCCATGCACCGCGCCCTCCCCGAGCTCGCCCTCGAGGCGCACGGCGAGCTGCTGCACCACGCCTTCGCTTTCATCGTCGGCGGTTGGCCGCTGGCCCATCCGGCACCGATGGTCGTCGAAGCCCTTCAGGTCCCCGAGCTCGCAGAGTTCCGCCACGACTTCGAGCGCGACCTCACCCGCGTGGTCACGCTCATGGCCCACGGCATGCTCGCGGGGGGTTAGGCGGGGGACAAGAAGCTCAGCTTGATGCGCTTGTCGCCCCATCCGTCGAAGCGCACGACGCAGACCGGGTCGCCGCCGCTCGCGATCTGCTGGACCTTTCCGACGCCGAACTTCGGGTGGCGCACCTTCATGCCCACCCGCGCCCCGAAGCGGTCGAGCGTGTCGAACTCATCGTCGTATTCGACGTCGGGGTCGCGCTCGACATAACGCTCGCCTCGAGGCCGCGTGGGTACCTTGGGCCGCGAGACGTCGGGCTGCAGCGATCGGCGCTGGCCCATCGCGTTCTGGCGACCAGATCCGTCCCGGCCCATGCCAGCGCGGATTTGGTCGCGGTGGCTCACGTGCCCGGTCCGTGTGAACTGCCGCGACAGATCGTGCAGGGCGGGGGTCGCGACGCGCTGCTGGTGCTCGGGCGGGATCTGGTCGAGGAAGCGCGCGGGCTGGTTGTAGCGCATCTGCCCGTAGATGGTCCGCGTGTTGGCGTGGATGATGTAGAGCTGCTTGCGCGCGCGGGTGACGGCGACGTAGGCGAGCCTTCGCTCCTCCTCGAGCTCCTCTTCTTCGCCGGGTTGCTGACCGCGGAGCGGGAAGAGCCGCTCCTCCATGCCGGTGAGAAAGACGACGTCGAACTCGAGACCCTTGGCCGCGTGCACCGTCATCATCGGCACGCGCGGGACGTCCTCGAGGGTGTCGGCCGCAGCCAAGAGGGACACCCGCGTCAGGTAGTCCGACAAGCTGGCCGGCTCTCCCGCGTAGCCCGCTTCTTCCTCGTACTCCTCGACCGAGCCCAAGAGCTCGTGGAGGTTGTCGAGACGTGCGTCGGCCTCGGCGTTGTCCTGCTTTTGCAGGTACTCGGCGTAGCCGCTCTCTTCGAGGATGCTCTCGGCCACCTCGCGCGGGCCCGCCGTTTCGGCTTGCCGGATGAAGCCGTCCATCAGCTTCTTGAAGGCACGCAGGCTCTTCTTGGCCGCGGACCCGATGCGATCCGAATCGCAGAGGCCGTCGATGCAGTGAAACAGTGAGCCCCCCCGTTCGGTCGCGAGCTCGGTGAGGCGACCGATGGTGGTCTTGCCGATCTTGCGCGGGGGCTTGTTGATGATGCGCAGCAGGTCGACGTCGCTCTGAGGATTCGTGACCGTGCGCAGGTAGGACAGCATGTCCTTGATCTCGGCCCGGTCGAAGAACTTGGTGCCCCCCACGATCTGGTAGGGGATGTTCGCCTTCCGCATCACCTCTTCGAGCACACGCGACTGAGCGTGCACGCGGTAGAACACGGCGATCTCGCTCGGCGAAACTCCATCTGCGATGGCTTGCTGCACGCCCCCGATGACGAAGGCGGCTTCGTCACGCTCGTTGGCCGAGTGCACGATGCGGACCGGGTCCCCGTCGGGGTTGTCGGTCCAGAGCTCCTTGGGCTGGCGTTCCTTGGCGTAGCGAATGATGCCCAGCGCAGCCCCCACCACGTTCCTGCTCGACCGGTAGTTCTGCTCGAGCTTCACCAGCTCGGCGTCGGGGTAGTCGCGGGTGAAGTTGCGGATGTTGCGAACGTCGGCCCCGCGCCATCGGTAGATGCTCTGGTCGTCGTCGCCGACCACGCAGATGTTCCTCCGCTCGCCGGCGAGGGCGCGCACGAGCCGGTACTGCACCAGGTTCACGTCCTGAAACTCGTCGACGAGCACGTAGTGGAAGCGCGACGTGAGGTGCTCGACCGAAGAGCGAATCGCCTCGTCCTTCGACTCCGCGAGGCGCAGCACCAGGAGCAGCAGATCGGTGAAGTCGACCGCGTTCGCGTCCTTGAGGCGCTGTTGGTAGGCCTCGAAACACTTGAGGGTGACCTCGTCGAAGTAGTTGTCGACGCTGAAGTCCTCGGGCCCGCGCGCTTCTTGTTTCTCGCGACCGATTCGCCCGAGGAGCTGCGCGGGCGGAAACCGCCGGTCGTCGAGGTTGAGCTCGTTGAGGACCCGCTTCATCACCGCCTTCTGATCTGCGTCGTCGTAGATCGAGAAGTTGGGGGTCATGCCGATGGCCTCGTGGTAGCGGCGGATGAGGCGCACACACACGGCGTGGAAGGTGCCGATCCAGAGCTCGCGCGTGATCTCGGGTCCGAGGATCTTGTCGAGACGCTCGCGCATCTCGCCCGCCGCCTTATTGGTGAAGGTCACGGCGAGGATGCGGTACGGCGGGACCTGGTGCGTCGCGACCAGATTGGCGATGCGGTAGGTGATGACCCGCGTCTTGCCCGACCCGGCGCCAGCGAAGACGATGAGTGGCCCCTGAGCGTGCGCGACCGCTCGGGCCTGGGGTTCGTTCAGCTTGGCCAGCCCCACGTCACCGGGGTCGTCGGCCGCCACGTCCTCAGCCATCCGCAGCGGATATCACGACCCCCACAGCGGCGCACGCCGCCCGGATGGGTGGGCTGGGTCTTGCCGCGCGGCCACACTTTCGGGGACCCCCGTGGTACCCACGAGGGTTGATGAGACGTGGCATCGTTTCCATGGGCCTGTGGGGTGTTCTCTTGGCGGGCTCGGCCTGCGAGAGCCTTCCGGAGCTACCCGCCGACGTGTGCGGCAACGGCGTCATCGAGGCCGGCGAGGACTGTGATGGCGCTGCCGTCGAAGGCTTTGCTTGCGACGAGTCCTGCCGCGTCCCGTGCGCCGAGAACCTCGACTGCCCTCCGGGCTGGGGCTGCGGAGCCGACGATGTCTGCCGCCAGCCGAGCGGTGAGCTCGTTTCGCTCGGCGCACCTTCGGGGGTGACGGCGGAGGTGCTGCTGCCGGGAGACTTCGATGGTGACCGCCGCACGGATCTGCTCGCGATCGATGGCCTCCGGGTCTCGGCGGTCTATTTCGACGCCAGCGGCCCCTCACCCAACGTGGGCGCGCTCGCCGTCCAGGCCGTGACCGACGCCCCCAATCTCCCCGCCGTCTCCGACCTCGACGGCGACGGACTGTCGGACCTCGTCCTCCGCTCCCGCGCCGGCCTGTCGCTTCTCCGCGGGCAACCGGACCGAGGGTTTTCATCCGTGCAGTTCTCGCGAACCAGCGAGAGCTTCGTGGGGGGAGCGCTCGTCGAAGGCGAGTACCTGATCCGGACCCACGTCGACACGCGGCAGGAAGCGGGCAATACGCAGTTGCTCGCCGTGCGACGCGACGGCGTCTACCTCGTGCGTGACCAGCACCCATCGCTCGACGGCCAGCTCCCGCTGAAGCTGTTCGCGTGGCCCGAGACCGACGCCATTCCCTTCGTCGTGAACCAGGGGTTCGGCGCCTCAGAGAGGATCTTCATCGCGCCGCCCGGGGCGACCGAGGTCACGGTCCATGTGCTGACCTACTTCGATTCGATGCTGGGCGAGGAGGTGTTCAACGTGCCGCCCCACACCGCATTGGAGGCACCACCTCCCTTCACGGTGGGCCTCCCTGCGGGGGTCACCGTTTCGGGACCGGCTCATCCTGTCGCCACCCTCTCGGGCACCCGCATCAACGACCTGCTCATTCGGGGCAAGGAGGCAGGAGACGACCCCGCGGGCCCGGGACGGGTCTACATCGCTCTCGACAAGACGGGGGGCGCCTATGGCTCGTTCGAGGATGGCATGGGAGCGGCCACCGCCGACTTCATGGCGGCTCCAGTGGAATACGCGTTCGTCGACGGTGCGCCGCCCGCCGCAGGGAGCCAACCGCTCCTGGTGGCGGGGATCGACGACCGGGGCTTCGCCGACATGGACGCCGTCTTCGCGGAGGGCATCTATCGCACCAGCTGTAGCAAAGGGACCTGCGAGATCCCCGTCGTGGCGGGCGCACCGGTGAGGGTGACCTACGAGCCGTGGTTGCGGCCGCTCTCCGAGCCTTGGACCTCGGCCCGCCTCGCACTCGACGAGGCGCCCTACCAGGCGAACCAGCGGCATGCCAATCTCCTGGTGCTGTCCAACGACGTGAGCGGCTTCACCTACGTTCGAGAGCAGAGCAACCTCCCCGTCTCCATCTTCGTGCCCACGGCGCGGCCCGTTGGGCACTTCTTGCTCGACAACCTCGACGAGGACAACGCCTCCGATTTCGTATTCACCCAGGTGCGTGAGCTCCCCGACGGCTCGCAGACCCACGACCTCTTCGTCGCCTACGGACGCTCCGGCAATCTCCCCGAGCTTCCTTTCGTGGAGGTCGGCGACGTGGGCCAGGCCACGGGCATGCTCTCGTTGCGTCTCGACGATGGCGAGACGCCGGACGGCGTGAGTGACCTTGTGGTGTACGGACCTCGTGACGGCCAGCTCGAGGTGTCCGTCTTCGAGGGCAGCACCGATCGCATCCTTCAGTCGCCCCTCGACCTCGCGGAGGCGTGCCCCACGCTGGATGTGCTGGGCGGGAGCGAGCGCTTCGTCGCGGCGGGCCGCTTCGGCGCCGAAGGTCAGCTCGAAGTCGCAGCTGGCTTCGGTCGGGCCGACGGTCAGGTGGAGCTTCAATCGTTCGCGCTCGAAGGCCGCGTGGCCGAAGCGCTGTGTGCACAACTCACGGCCCCGACCCTGGTGCCCATCCCCGCAGACGCCAGCCTGCGCACCGCCACCGTCGACCTCGAGGGCGATGGCGTCGACGAGCTTCTCCTGCTCCCCATCGGGGCTGAGGTGCAGCCCCTTCGGGTCGCGCGCAAGGGGGCCGATGGTTGGAGCGTGGCCGAGGTTTCGCTCGACGCGGCATACCGCGGCATGTCGGTGGTCGAGCTCGGATTCGGTGATGGTCCGGCCGTCGCGCTGTGGTCGGATGCCGGCGTCACCTTGTTGCGCAGCGATGGCGCCGGAACCCTCGACCCGGCCCGAAGCCTCACCCTCGGCCTCACCGACGTGAGCTGCGACGAGGTGCCCGTTGGCGCGCCGAATGGCGTGGCTGCCTTCCGGCTCGACGTCGACGAGCGTCGCGAGCTCGTCGTCGTCACCGATACCGCGGCCCTCCTGGTGGCCTTCGACGACGCGGGGAGCTTCGGAACGCCGCGCTGTCGCACCCGCGCCTTCGGCGGTGGCGGCACCGCGGTCGCGACGGGAGACCTCAACGGCGACGGCGTGGACGATGTCGTCGTGAGTCGGGCCGGGGGCACCACCGTCTTCGCCGGCGTGCCCGTCACTCCGTAGCGTACTTAGAACCGGCCGCGCAGGTAGAGGCCGCCGCCTTCGGGCGTGACGACGGGGGCAAGCGAGCCGAGGTCGATACTCGGACCGGCGGGAGCTTGGGTCGGGGCGTCGTCGTCGTTGGGCCGCGGAGCCCCGGTGTCGGCCTCCGGCTCGTCGAACAGATAGAGCAGCAGTCCGCCCGTGCCGGCCGCGGCGCCGGCTACGAGGAAGCCGATGGCCGTGCCACCGAAGACCGCGCGGTCGTCGACGGCCTGGTTGTAGTCGTCGAGTTGAGGGCACGCTCCGCTGCGGCACACCACCTCGCCCGCGTCGATGTCGGACTTGATGCTGCTCGCCTGGGCCTGCCGTACGAGCGCCACGGTGCCGAGGCCCGCACCGACCGCGAACAGGCCTCCACCTCCGATGAGCAAGCCCATCGCACCGTAGCGCTGCGTAGTCCACGGCATGTCGGCCGCTACCGCAGTCTCCTCGCCGCGGTCGAGGCGAAGGTCGACGGTGTGCTCCTGATGGCCCGCGAGCGCGACCCGAACCCGGTGTGTACCGGCCTCGACCCGAACCGGCTCCGCGAGGGGCAAGATCCCTTCGAGGGTGCCATCTACGGTGACCTGGGCGCCCGAAGGCCCATCGACCCGAATGCGACCGGGCTTGCCCACCAGCGGAATGTCGAGGGCCGTGACGGCCTCGGCGGGGATCTGCAAGTTGCGATCGGCCGCCACGAAACCCTCCGCCTCCACCCGAACCCGATGGGGGCCCGGGGTGAGAACCGCGGTGAAGGGCGTCGGCTTTGGAGCTGCCCCATCGAGCGACACCATCGCGCCCGGTGTGGGTGACGTCACCACGACCCGGGTCTCGGGCGGGGTGTCGTCGAGCGGAACCAAGTCGCCCGCCGCCTCGAGGTTGCCCGCGATGGGCTCGAGCTGAGCGAGGGCCTCGACGGCATCGGCGCGACGCCCCCCTTCGGGCACGTCGCGCAGGTACTCTTTGTAGTTTCGAATCGCGATGGCCACGTGGCCCGGCTTGCGATCGATGAAGTAGAGCTTGCGGTGGGTCTGGGCGATCGAGAAGACGAGGCCCGGTCGGTCGACGAGCTCGTAAGCCTGCTCGAAGGCCTGGATGGCCGCGCGGTAGCGACCGGTGGTGTAGGCGCCGACACCCGCTTCGAAGAGCTGCCGGGCCTTCTCGAGGGTCTCGGGGGACACGTTGCGAGGCGGACGCGGCGGGGGCGGAGGTGGCGGCGGCGGTGGCTCCTCTTCTTCACCTTCCGACTTCGGGTCGGCCGCCTTGGGTTTGGTCTGGCCCCAAGCGGGGACACACAGGCCGAGCGCGACCAGGAATGCAGCGGCGCGGCCGAGGGGAGCGGGGGCCATCATGGGCTGCGAGCCTAGTCTCAGAACTCCAGGTCGTCACGGCTTCCTCCCCTCGGAGGGGGCGGCGGGGGCGGAGCAGGTGGCGGTGCGATCGGAGCCGGCGCGGGGGCCGGTGAGACCACCGGCGCCGGCAACGGGGGCGGCATGGGCGTCGACGTCGACGTCGACGTCGGCGCAGGGGTGCTGGTCGGCGGTGGATCGGGGGCCTCCGGCGCCACGGGATCGGGGGAGGTATGCGGTGCGGGCTGAGCGAGCATCCACAGACCGATCGCTCCCAGCACCGTGCCTGCCCCGACGACGAGCCAGAGCAGAGGCGGTCGTCTCTCGGGAGGGGCCAGCGTGCCCTCCGCGGTCTTTCCCGGTGCGCCGTGGCCCACGGCGGCGTCGGCCACGCGTCGGTACGCTTCCATGATCGAGGGCGGGCGGTCGTCGGGCGATTTGGCGAGCAGTTCGCTGAAGGCGTCGTCGAGCGCCGCGGGAAGTCCGGGCAGTGCCGTGCTCGGAAGCGGGGGCGGCTCCGACATGTGGCAGACCATCACATCCATCGCCGAGTCACCCTCGAAGAGCTTGCGCCCGGTAATGAGCCGGTAGGCGAGAACACCGAAGGCATAGATGTCGGACCGATGATCGATGGCCTTGCTGCGGCACTGCTCGGGCGACATGTAGTCGGGCGTACCGAGGAAGGCGCCGGTACGCGTTCGGTGTCCGGGATCCTGATCGATGAGCTTCGCGATGCCGAAGTCGATGAGCTTGAGCTCGAGCTCGTCGTCCTGCCACGACAAGAGCACGTTCGCTGGCTTGAGGTCGCGATGCACGATGCCGTGATCGTGCGCTGCCTGAAGAGCCCGAGCGATGCGCTCGAGAATGGGTAGCGCCTGGGGAAGGGGCACCGGGGCTCGGGCCCAGTCGCGGAGGCTGACCCCGTCGACCAGCTCCATCACGAAGTAGTGGCGACCGTCCTCGAGTCTCCCGAAGGAGAAGATGTCGACGATGTTGGGGTGTCCGATCTGGTTGGCGGCCCGCGCCTCGGCGAGAAAACGCGACACGTGCTCGGGCCGCGCGGCGTACCCGGCGGAGAGAACTTTGACCGCGGCGTCCTTGGCGATCAGCGGATGGTGGGCGCGGTAGACCGCCCCGAAGCCACCCTCGCCGATGCGCTCTTCGATGCGGTACTCGCCCACCATCGTCCCGGGCGGCAGCACCTCGCTCGGCGTCTCTTCCGTCACGCGCGTTTGGCCACCAGGCGAACCGCGCGGCCCTCTTCACCCCAAGGTGTGATGTTGGTCATCTGTAGAACCAGCTCGCCCGTGGGCTCGCGATGACAGATGGCGATGCGCCAACCCCAGGTCTCCATGTAGGTCCCTTCGACGCAGAGAACGGAACGAGCATCCGCGACGGTGCGGCACGACATGACCCCATCCGCCTGATGAAACGTATCGGTGAAGTCGGCGCCTGCTTCGGTGGGCACCAGACGTCCGTGCTGCTCTGCGCCCTCGCGGGACCACGTGTAGCGAACGTCGTCTCCGATCTCGATGCGCGCGTCGCTCTTCTCGGCCACGTCTCCCAGCGGATCCAGCCAGAGCTCGTTGGTCCCCGTCCACGTTCCCTTCAAATCCGACAAACGCATGGTGCGACTACCTAGCGGCGCCAGCTCCCGGGTGAAATGGGCGAGGCCGCCCGTTCCCTTCGACGACAGGAGCCGTCCCTAACCGCGCCGCCGCATCCGCATAACGCCGTGGCCCGCCTTCGTGCCACGTCGATGCGTGCTCGTCCCAGTCTTCTGCCATGGCGTCCACGCTACATGGGCCACGTCGGGTCATCACGCTGGGTGACGAGGCTTTGCGGGCAGGCCCCCGAAGCCGGCCTGGGGCGGAGGCCAGCATGAATCCGACACAAAAGGTCCGAGACCGCGCGCGCGCTCGTGCGTCCTCGGTCGACAAGAGGGGCAGCTCGGGTCGCTGAACGTCGGCTCCGGCGTCGCCGCCTCCGCGACGAGAACGGAAGCACCGATGACGATGAGCGCGAATGTTTCTTTCCCCGAGGTCCCCCGGAGCCACGCCTCGGTGGGGCTGCGCAGGGACCAGCGCGACTTTCACGCGTTGCTCTACGAAGCCTACGTTCTGGAGCGAGCGTGGTCCTTTCGCGATACGCGGTCGGGGATCCACGTGAGGGACAGGATGCTCCTCGACGATTTCTGCGCCGAGGAGCACGTTCAGACGGTCTACTTGGACGGCGTCCTCGCCCTGGGATTCCGCATTCTCGACCATGCCAGCGAGCTTCGCCGTTATCCACACTGTATCCAGCCGCGCTACCTCGACAGTTGCATTGAAAG
>JAUHZF010000261.1 GCA_030426145.1 Polyangia bacterium | reverse complement strand
CCAGCGTCTTAGTGGTGTCCAGCGTGGTCTCGAAGGTCTTGAGGTTGCGGTTGTTGATCCCCATGAGCGGCGACTTCAGCTTGGCCGCCGCGCGAGCCTCCTTGCGAAACCGGCGCTCGGCCTTCTCGCTTCCGACGCGCGAGGGCACGATGAGCTTGACCGCCATCTCGAGCTCGAGCTCGAGATGCTGGGCGGTCCACACCTCACCCATGCCGCCAGCCCCGATGCGGCGCACGAGCCGGTAGCGTCCGGCAATCTCATCGCCTGCGGCGGGTGGCACCCTCGGAGTGTAGGTAGGTTGTCACCGCCGCGCTACAAGCGCGCGACGACCCGGTCTCAGGCTGCGCCAGGCAGCTCCTCCCGGCGACGCTCGAGCTCCACTTCGATGCCATCTCCTCGTCGTGCCACAGGCCTCACGCGAGACCGTAGCGCTCGATGTAGCGCCGCATCGCAGCATCGATCGCGTCGTCGTCGAGGCCGAAGTCGCCCGCATCGTAGACGTGGCGACCGAAGCGATGCTGTCGATTGTGCTGCATCCACTCGCGCAGCCTCGTCTCCTCGGATGAAGACAGCGCGTCGCCCGCCCACGCCGCAACCTCCGCCGCTCCCGCGGCCGGATCGGCCACCAAGGATTCGTACTTCACGTCGAAGAACCTCTCGTCCCCGACCTCGTTGCGGGTCGCCATCGCCCGCTCGACCATACGCTGCACCTTTCGCAGCCAATGGCGTCCGACCTCATGGGGGTCGACCATGTCGCTGAACACGCCACGCCCATGGGCGACCATGCTGCAGAACGACGCCACCGTCTCTCGCGGGTGCCGGTGCGTCTGCACCACGCGTGCGTCGGGAAAGACCTCGAGGAGCGCGTCGAGATGCTCGAGGTGAACCGGCGACTTGAGCACCCAACGATGGGTCGTTCCGCTCTGCCATTGAAGCAGTTGCAGACAGCGCCGGAGGTAGCGGTAGCTTGGCCGGTGGTCTTGTTGCTCTACCCATCGGGCGTAGCTCGGCACGTGGTAGCTCGCTTCACTCACCTGCGAGACCAGGAGGTGATCCATCAGCACCACCTCCTCCTCGGGCGCGGCCGCCTCGACCGGGTGCACCGCGAAGAAGTCTGGGGCGAGAAACCGCAGGGTGCGCTCGGCCGCTTGCGCCGTCCACTGGCGCGGGCGTGCTGGACCCCAGATGCGTCCCATCCAGCCGTCGGCGGGTGCAGGGTTGAGCGCTTCCCACGATGCGAGGGCGCGGCGACGTGGCGTGGCCGCGAGCAGCCGGTGCAGCAAGGTGGTGCCGGTCCGCTGCAGTCCGGTGACGAACAAGACGCCGTCGACCGGAAGCTCAGCGATCTCGGGGTGGGCATCGAAACACGCCTGCACGCGAAGCCGGCTCATCAGGGCGCCGAGCAGGCGGGCCTTCGTCAGCCCCCAGCCCGTCCAGGTGAGGTGGGCCTCTTCTTCGAGGGCTCGGCAGAGCCGGACCAGCGGCTCCTCCACGGGCTCGTCGTCGAAGCGGTGCGAGCCCGTCCGACGACGTGCCTCGGCAACCAGGCCGAGCGGCTCGAGCCGAGGCCGCGCTCGACCGAGCACCGTCTCGAGCTGAGCCAGCCCCGGGGGACGGTAGGGGTGGCGGTAGTCGCGAGACGTGATGCGGGTCACGCCCCCTCCGGCTGGCGCTGGTGCCTCATCACCCGCGGTGATGCCACGCTCGGCCGGCGATGTCTCGGCCAACGGGATGGGCCGTCTCGTTCTGAGGCACCCCGAACGACTCACCTGACTCGAATCGAGACAGTTGCGTCTGCCGCCCGTCGCACTGAGGGCTGAATTTCATGCGGATCCGATGCGGCACGACGGTTGCGTAGGTCGTAGGCATGCTCCGACGGTCTGCCTGCATCTGCATCGCTGCTTTGCTTCCCCTCATCGCTGGTTGTGAAGACGATCGTCGCTCGGAATCGCAGCCGATCCAGCCGATCCCGGGTAGCGGCGTGACCACTGGAGGCAACAGCACCGGCGGCACGGGAGGCTCGAGCCCCTCGACGGGTACCGGCGACATGCCGGCCGAGCCTGCGTGCACCCGAGACGTGGCCTTCCGCGCCGCGGGTCTCAGCTTCGTGGAGCCCACGCCGAGCAACCTGGCCAGCCGCCTGAACGAGCTCGGCTACGGCTATGACGCCCAGGGGCTCACCGTCGTGCTCGCTGCCGCCGCGGGCACGCCGCGCCTGTCCGTTTCCGCCACCGAGGACGTCTCTGGCAGCCATCAGTTCGTCGCGCCCCCCACGGCCGCCGGCGCCCAGCTCTCGGCTGGCGGCTTCGAGAGCACCGAGACTCAAGACGAGGCCACGCTCCAGCTCTGGGTCGATGGGAACCTGGTCGACGTCGTGCTCCGCAACGTGAACCTTCGCGCTCGCACCATGGGCGACTGCGCCGAGGCCTGGGTCTTCGTCGACGCCGTCATCCCCGAATCCGAGGGTGTCGTCGACCTCGGCGGCACCACCATCTCCGACCTCGCAGGCCCCGTCGCGGGCACCGACGAGCAGCCCGGTCTCGGCTGGCCGGTGCAGATCATGTTCTCCACCGAATCGGTGCCTTTCGACTTCGGCACCATGCCCGGCGCCCAGTGAGCAGCAGGCGGTGATGGAGACGACGATGCGCACCCGACTCTGGCCCTTCTTCCTGTTGCTCGCCGCTGGCTGCCAGGAGGCGAACTCCAACATCGAATCCAACGGCGGCGGCATCAACCTGCCGGCCGCTGGTCCCGTCGTGGACTGCGAAGCCTCCCCTGGGCCCGGATGTCCGTGCGACGAAGAAGGAGCTCGCATCGCATGCCACGAGGTCCACGCCATGGTCGCCGGTCAGGCCGTCTGCGGTCAGGGCGAGTCGGTCTGCGCGGAGGGGCGATACGGCGCTTGCGTCATCAACCACGCGGTGACCCTCAGCAAGTTCCAGAGCAAGTCGCTGGGAGGGGCGTCGGGATGTGACAATGCCTGTGACCCAGGCTGCCAACAGTTCGTCGACGAGCCAGACTCGGACCTGACCGACGACAGCGCCGGCGTCGTCGCCGATGATGATGGTGTGTCGCTTCCCGGTGCCCCCGGCCTGTCGGCGTCGTCGTGTAGTGGCGGCACCTCGGGCACCTGCAGCCACTCGATCTGCGAGACTGGTGCCGCCCTGACGGCGGGCTGCGATGCAACCCAACCCGGCGAGCCGAGCTGTGTGACGGCCATTTGCAACGAGAATCCCACATGCTGCAACGGCGCGTGGACGAGCGCCTGCACCGACAAGCTCGAGGCGACCTGTGGCGTTTCCTGCTTTGCGGACGACGGAGGCGCCTGCTTCGCATGCTACGAGGACAGCTTCGACCACGACGGTGACGGCTACACCGGTCTCGACGGCGACTGTCTCGACTGTGACCCGCTCGTCAACGCGGGCGCCTTCGACTTCCCCAACAACGGGCTGGACGAGAACTGCGATGGCACGGCCGACAACGAGACCACCGTTTGCGACGGTAGCCTCGCGCTCGCGACCTCCGATCCGTATCAGTTCGCCGAGGCCATCGACCTCTGTCGGCGGGCGCAGCCCGGAGCGACTGGCGCCTCCCGCACCTGGGGCGTGCTCGAAGCGCAGTTGGTTCAAGCTACGGGCAACGGCCTTCCCCAATCCAGACAGTACGCTGTGCAGTCGACCTTCGGTGCGGCCAACGTGCCTCAGGGTGGCTCGAAGATGGCCGTCTTCTCCACCGGGACCGCACGCGTGCCGGGCCAAGCGGGCTACCGCAATCCCAATGGGCAGATCGACAGCTACCAGGCCGGTACGGCTTGCGCCTACCCGAATGGCTTCCCGAAGAACGCGGCCGGATGTCCAAGCACGGGGGCCTATGCCTTCGACTCCTCGGGTCTCAAGCTGAAGCTCCGCGTGCCGACCAACGCCAAGTCGTTCAGCTACAACTTCAACTACTTCTCCACCGAATACCCGGAGTGGGTCTGCACGGCCTTCAACGACCACTTCGTCGCCCTCCTCACGGGGAGCTCCGCGCTTCCGGCCAACCCGCCCCAGAACAACGACAACATCTCCTTCGACGCCAATGGTGACCCGGTGAGCGTCAACGTCGCCTTCTTCACCGAGCCTGGTTGCAGCAACTGTTCGAGCGCGGTCCTCGGTAACACCGGCTTCGGCGGCAAGTGTTGGAATCAAAGCTGTGGTGGTGCGACCGATTGGCTCTACACCACGGCCCCGGTCGTGGGCGGCGAAGAGATCACGCTCCAGTTCGCGACGTGGGACCAGGGCGATGCCCTCTGGGACTCGACCGTCCTCGTCGACAACTTCCAATGGTCGGCACAAGCCACCGACATCAAGACCGGGGTCGAGCCGCCCAAGCCGCCTCCCACGCTCTATGCCGAAGGCAACTTCGTGCGCGACTACGACGCGAGCAGCATCTGCCCCGCGGGCCAATCGTTGCGCTGGGGACATTGGTCGTGGGCCGGGCAGACCCCGAGCGACAGCCACGTCGCCTTCTACGTTCGGGTCGCAGACACGCAGGCCGGGCTCGACACGGCCGCGGAGCAGCCGCTGCTCTTCAGTGACCCACCCGCTGCGCTCGCCGGCACCTCGGCCGTGGCCCAGCAGGGTACCCCCGACACACAGAATGGCAGCCTCGTCGTCGACGAGACGCTGGTCGCCAAGGGCCTGAACCGGTCCAGCCCCTTCGTCCGCATCGTCTCCAAGCTGCGCCCCTCGACCGACCTGCTCTTCGCTCCGACGCTGAACGCATGGAATCTCCAGATCACGTGCGTCGACGACTACTGATTCAGCGCGCGGGCAGCGTGACCAGCTCGATGTAGCGAAAGCCGGTGCCGTCCCGCACCTGGGCCACCGTCGAGCCATCATCGGGGTCGACCACCCGCACGCCGTCATCCAACCCCGTGACGAGCCAGTTGCCGTTGCCGAGGGGATGCACCCCACGAGCGCTGGAGACGAGCACGGTGCGACCGACGGTGCCCACCTCGTCGACCTCGAGCACTTCGCCCGAGCCGAAGGTGGCCACCAGGTAGCCGCCCGCGGGGTTGGGTTTGAGCTGTTGCGGGAAGTCGCGCTGCAGGAGATGGCTGAAGGTGGTGGTACTCCCCGCCGGGTAGAAGCGGACCCGGTTGGGGGACGCGATGTCGACGACCAAGGTGTTGCCGCTGGGCTCGAGCAGGATGTCGAACGGATCGAGGGTCATGTCGTTGATGAGATCGGGCAGCCGATCTCCGGTCGCAGCGAAGCGCGCGATGACCCCGCTGGCGTCGGACACGAAGAGGTCGGTGCCGAAGAAGTCGATGCCGCGGATGTTGTCGAGGCCATCGGTGCCGTCGGCGAAGACGCCGACGAAGGTGCCGTCGGGTTCGAACTCGAGCACCGCGTCCTCGACCTGATCCGAGACGAAGATGTGGTCCTTCAACCCCTGCACCGCGTTGATGGGGGTGGAGAAGGTGTAGGGGTCGTCCGGCTGGTTGGGTGGGAGCCAGTCGCCGAGGTAGCTACCGTCCTGAGGATCGTAGAGGCCGATCGCGTCTTCGGCGCTGTCGGGGATGAGGAGCACGTCGACGGTGGATGGTCCGGCGCCGCCCGTGCCCCCGCTGCCGGAAGAGATCGAATAGGGGAGCGGGTCGCAGGGACCGCACGCACCGAAGCTCTCCCCATCGTCCCCACACTGCTTGGTGCCGGCTTCCCCGTTGTCGCAGCGGCAGAAGATGTTCTCCCCGGGCTCGCAGCTCGTGGGCTCCGACGCCGAGGTGGTCGTGCATCCGCCGAGCGTCCCCCCCAGAAGCGCCACCGCGCAGAGTTCCCCGAGTCGTCTCATGACCTCGGCTAGTTAAGCACGGGACATACCAGCGCGCATCGCCTCGAAATCACGATCGATCGCCCGCGATGTCGCACCCACTTGGATCTGTGAAGATCCGCCTAGGCCCTCAGATGTCGCCGTCGATCCAGAGGCCGATGAGCTGACCTGCGAGCGAGAACTTGGGCGGCACGAAGATCTCGTCGCCCGCCTGGATCTGCTCGCGGGTGTACCAGCCGGCCGCTTCGAGCTCCTGGTCGTCGAGCCGGATCTCCCCCTCCGGGCTCCGCATGACGAAGCCGAGCATCAGCGAGCGTGGGAAAGGCCACGGCTGTGAGCGCACGTAGCGAAGCTCGGTCACGTCGAGACCGACCTCCTCGCGCACCTCGCGCCGCACCGAGGCTTCGAGACTCTCGCCGGGCTCGACGAAGCCCGCGAGGATGGAGTGCATGCGCGGCGGAAAGGTTGGTTTTCGCGCGAGCAGGATCCGGTCGTCGCGCTCGATGAGCGCCATCATGGCGGGGTCCGTACGTGGAAAGTGCCGGGTGTCGCAGTCGGTGCAGACGAGCACGTGACCCCACTCATCGCTGCTGGTGGTGCCTCCACAGCGACCACAGAAGCGGTGGTCGCGCTGCCACACGTTCATGCCGCGGGCGTACGACAACAGCGCGGCGTCCTCCGCCCGCATGACCGTGCCCACCATGCGCAGGTCGTTGAAGTCACCGCGCGGAGCGAAGACCTCGTGCCGTGCGAAGTCGCCGGCGTTGGGCAGCGCGAAGCTGAACACGGGGCGCTCGCCGAGGCGGCCGAGGAAGGTCTCGGATCGAGCCTCATCGAGCAGCGGCTCGGCCTCGACCGCGCTGAGCATCACGGGCCTCGGCGGATCGTCGCGGGTGACGGGGCTCTTGTTGCGCCACATCGCCACGAAGAGCGCATCCGAGCGACCTCGGAGCTCCGTGAGGGCCTGACGGTTGGCCCGGACCTCGGCCGCGCGGTCGAAAGGTCCCGAATCGAGGGGATGGTCCGACATCGGTGCGCGGAGTCTGGCCCGCCGTTCGAGCCCTCGCAAGTGACGGCGCGGGCAGCAAAAAACCACGGTGGAACTTTTTGGCCCGCCCTCCGTCTCAACGCTCGATGCGTGGCAGCTCGAAGGGGACGTTTGTCTTGGGCCTGGGGATCTGTGGGGCGATGTGGGGTGGCCTCAGCGGCTGTCAGGAGGACCCTCCCCTGCAGACGTTGAGCTCGGCCATCGCCCCGGAGGTGGAGATGCCTTCCATGGCCACCGTCATCCCGATGAAATCGGTGGGCAAGACCTCGGGCGGCAACGCTGTGGTTCTCGCGGAGGTCGACGGTAAGCGCCTCGCTTTCATCGGCGACCGAGACGCGGCGGCCGTGCGTGTGGTCGACCCCAAAGACCACCGGCTCATCGCCGACGTGCCCGTTCGGGGCAAGCCGTGGCAGCTCACCGTGGCCAAGGGTCGGGTCTTCGCCGCCCTTCGCGACACCAACGAGATCGTGACCATCACAGCCCACGAAGATGGCCACTTCGGTGTGCTGTCGCGCACGCGCCTCGACAGCACGGAGCCCGTCGGCTTGGCCGCGACCCCCGACGAGTCGAAGCTGCTCGTGACCACGGGCTGGGGTCAGCGCCTCACCGGCCTCGCCCTCCCGAGCATGGAGAAGTCCTTCTCGCTGGCGCTGGACCGCGAGCCGCGCTCGGTCGCCGTGACCCCGGATGGCGCCCGGGCCTTCGTGACCCACGCGATCGGCGGCCAACTCACCGAGGTCGATCTCGCGGGCGCGAGCGACGACGCAGCGACCAAGCTGCTCGCCTACCGGGGCGCCGACTCCGTGCCCCCGCCGAGGCCCATCCGCGACTTCTGCTGCTTCGGATTCTTCGACCCGCCTCCCCGCCGGAAGGAGGGTGTCGGATTCAGTCCTGCCATCGCCATGCAGCGGCGGCCCGCCCTCGTGACCAAGCCCGTAGGTGGCGTACCGCGCGACGGCACGCAGGGTTTTGCCCTGGTCATCACCGAGCGCCAGGTCCTCGCCCCGGCCGCGCTCGTACACACGCGGCCCGGCGGCAGCCGCGGCGGTGGTGTCTACGGCTCGGGCGGAGGCATCCACGGCGCCTTCCCCGGGGCAGAACCGGCGCTGGTCACCGTACCCATCGTTCCCCCCGAAGATCCCCAGAAGGAGGACGCGCTCGATCCTCTTCACATCCGGGTGCTGGCGCGCTCCTTCGCACCTGGGCTGCAGCGTCAGGGGTTCTCGGGCGTTCGTACGCAGGACAACTGCGTGCTCCCCCGCTCCGCCGCCCACGACCCCGTCACCGAAACGGTGCTCGTGGGCTGTCTCGGCACCGACGAGGTCGTGGTGCACACCGAGCACGACGCTGGCCTCGCCTTTACCACCCCGCGGCGGTGGAAGGTGGGCGCGGGTCCGGTTGGCGTCGCCGTCGACAGCGAACGGCGAACGGCGCTCGTGTGGTCCCAGTTCGACCGAACCCTCTCCACCCTCGACCTGAAGGAGTTGGGGGATGGCCCGGTCGAGAAGAGCAAGAAGCTGAGCTACCCCAAGGAGCGACAGGTGGCCGCGAAGACCACGGCGCTGCCGCAGGTGAAGGGCGACGAGCACCGCAAGCCGCTCTCTCCGCTGGCGGAACGGGGTCGACGGCTTTTCCACTCCACCGAAGATCGTCGCATCACGGGTGACGGACGTGCCTGTGCCTCGTGTCACCCGGATGGCCGCGACGATGGCCTCACGTGGCCGACCCCGAAGGGACCGCGCCAGACACCGATGCTCGCGGGCAAGCTCGACGAGATGACGGCGCCCTTCGGGTGGCAGGGCAGCGCGAAGACGGTGCCCGAGCACCTCGCGCAGACCTTCAAGCGCCTCGGAGGAAAGGGCCTTGAAGGCGAGGACCTCGAAGCGCTGCTCGCTTATCTCGACGAGATGGACACCCCCAACCTCGCCGCCATGCCCGATGAGAAGCAGGTCGCGCGGGGCAAGGCACTCTTCGACGACGTCGCCGTCGGATGTGGCACGTGCCACACCAAGGGCGGCGGCTCCGATGGGCTCAACCATCAGGTCGAAGGCAGCCCGATGCTCGAAACTCCATCGCTGCGCTTCGTGGGCGGCACGGGCCCGTACTGGCACGACGGTCGCTATGCGACCCTCATCGAGCTCCTGAAAGATACGAAGGGCAAGATGGGCTGGGGGCGCGAGCTGACCGACGCCGACCTCGGCGCCATCGCAGCCTATCTGCAAACGCTCTGAACGTCGCCTCGCTGCGAAGCGGGGTGGGGCCTCGTCGCGCCTTGACCTGCGCTCACTGGCAAGGCGGGTCGCCAGGACAGACCGACATGCAACGATTCTGCAGCGAGCTGAGATACGTCAGGCCCAGGGCTTCGCTCGTGAGGCACATGAGTTCGCAGCTGCTGTCGCCGTTGCAGGCCGCCACACAGGCCACGTAGGCCTCGCAGTCCGCGGGGTCGCCGGGGACGATGGCGGCGGCACAGGTCACGCAGTCGTTGCAGCTGTACTGGTCGCACGGCGGCGGGAGGGGCTGCCCGGCCCCGGAGCCTCCCTGGCCGGAGCTCGTGGTGGTCGCCACCGTGGTGCCGGCACCGCTCCCGTCGTCGTCATCGGGCAAGGTGAAGTCGTAGCAAGCCCCGGCGCCCAGAAGGGCGAGCAGAAGGGCGGCCAGAGGTCTCATCCCCCCATCCTACATGCGGTTCGGGTGGGCGAACCATCTCGGCTAAGATGACGGCGTGTCTGGCGCTGAGCACCCGTTCGAGGACCGAACGGCCACCCTGGAGAGACAGGTGCAACCTCCTCTGGCGGTGGTGGTGCGGGTGTTGGAGGGCCAAGCGACCCCGACTGCGTTTCGGCTCGAGAACGGGAGCTGTGTGCTCGGGTCGGCCGCGGGCTGCGACATCGTGGTGGTGGATCGTGCCGTGTCGCGCCGCCACCTCGAGCTGAGCCTCGCTCCCGAGGGCGTCTGGGTGGTCGACCTCGGCAGTCGCAACGGCACCTACTTCCACGGCCAACGCATCGAGCGGATGGGGCTGCGCTTCGGGGCCGAGCTCACGATGGGCTCGACCAAGCTCGCGGTCGAAGCCGACGCCGACGCCTTTGCCCGCGAGGCGGAAGGCGACCTCGATGACGCCCGGAGCTACCGCGGCATCATCGGTACTTCGGCACAGATGCGACGGGTCTTCGCCATGCTCCGACGACTGGAAGGATCGCTGGCGACGATCCTAGTCGAGGGTGAGTCGGGGGTGGGCAAAGAGCGCGTCGCGCGTGCCCTGCACGAGGGCTCTCGCGTCGCCGAAGGACCGATGGTCACCCTCAACTGTGGGGCTTTTCCGCGAGAGCTGATCGCGAGTGAGCTCTTCGGCCACCGCAAGGGCGCCTTCTCGGGGGCCGTCGATGACCGCAAGGGCGCCTTTCAGAGCGCGCACGGCGGTACGCTCTTCCTCGACGAGATCGGGGAGCTGCCTCTCGAGCTCCAGCCCATGCTCCTGCGCGCCATCGAACTCGGCGAGGTGAAGCGGCTCGGCGACGAGCGAACCCAACAGGTCGACGTTCGACTCGTCGCGGCCACGAATCGCGATCTGGAGGTCGAGGTAGCGGAGGGACGGTTCCGGCGCGACCTCTTCTATCGATTGGCCGTGGTGCGGCTGCCGGTCCCCCCATTGCGTGACCGCCCCGACGACGTGGTGCCACTCGCGCAGCACTTCGCTCGACAGCAGGGGCTGGACCCGCTCGGCGACGCCACCCTGGCCGAGCTCCAGGGGCGTTCGTGGCCGGGCAACGCGAGAGAGCTCAAGAACGCCTTGGTGAGCTTCCAGGCACTCGGGGTGCTTCCGGGTGGCTCGACGAGCGGCGTACCCACCGTTTCCACGCGGGTATCGTCACTGGTCGACCTCGACCGACCCTTCGTCGATCTCAAGGACGAGATCGTCGACGCCTTCTCGCGCCTGTACCTCGAACGACTGATGGAGGAGACGGGGGGCAACCAGAGCGAAGCTGCGCGTCGCAGTGGCATGAACCGCACCTACCTCGTGCGTCTGCTCGACAAGTACGGGGTAGACAAGGGCCGCCGATGACCCCGGAACCCGCGCTGCACGAGCCGCTCGTGAAGATCGCCAGCGGGGGGACCGCCACGGTGTACGTGGGCCGACGCCCCGGTGACCTATCCCTGGTCGCCATCAAGCGCATGCACCCCTACCTCGCCACGGAGCGCGTGGCCCGAGACCAGATGCGGCGGGAGGCGCGACTCGCAGGTGGGGTCGTGCACGAGAACCTCGTACGCATCCACGGGGTGGAGGGCGAGGGCGAGGCGCTCCATTTGATCATGGACTACGTGGAGGGCGGCTCGCTGGCCGAGCTGCTGGCCAAGGGGGCCCTGCCGCGACCGATCGGACTTTCCATTCTGCGCGACGCCTTGGCCGGGTTGGCCGCGCTGCACGCGATCACCGACGACGACGGGCGATTGCGCTTCGTGCACCGCGACGTCTCGCCGCAGAACATCTTCGTGGGCCTCGATGGAATCGCTCGGCTAGGAGACTTCGGCCTGCTGACCCGCGGTGATGCGACGCACAGCCATACATCGAGCATCCGCGGAAAGCTGGCGTACATGGCCCCCGAGCAGGTCGAGGGAGAGCGTGCGGCGCAGTCCGTGGACACCTACGCCATGGGCGTGGTCATGTGGGAGACCCTGACCGGTCGACGGCTCTTTCGGGGCGCAAACGACGCCGACACCATTCGCCGCGTGATGGTGGGCGATGCGCCGCCACTCATCGAGCTTCTGCCCGACTGTCCTCCGGCGCTCGACGCACTGGTGATGCGGTGCCTGCAGCGCGATCCGACGGTTCGCTTCGAACACGCCCGAGCGCTTCAAGACGCGTTCCGCATGGTCACGGCCGAGCTCGAGCTGGCGCCTGCGGCGGCGATCCACGCGCTGATCGAAGAGCGCCTCGGCGATGTGCTCGCGCGGCGGCGCGCGACCCTGGCGGCGGCGATGGACGCCGAATCTACGGCCACTGGCGACATCGACATCGATGCGATGGCCATGGCCAGTGGCTGGCAAGATCCCGAGCCTCCCGATGAGGCGACCCTGGTCGAGGGCACGTTCGATTGGCCGACGTTGGTCGAACACGCCCTCAGTGAGCCCACCGAGACCCTCGACCCAGAGAGCCTCCAGCGATGGTCAGGCGCCTTCTCTTCTGCGCCGCCACCGGCGCTACCACCGCCAGCGCTGCGAACGAGCACGGCCCCTCCGAGCACCCTGGAAACCACAGCTCCCCCTTCGCGAGCGCGCTGGACACTACCCTTGGTGGCGGCAGTGGCCGCAGCCGGAGGCGCTGGGCTCGCATGGATGGCTCAACCTGCGACGGAGGCCCCAGCGCCTGCCTCGGTCGGGCCCCCCCCTGCTCCGACCGCGACGGTCCCGTCGGCGCCGCCCACCCTGGAGCCGCTGCCGGTCACGTCCGCTTCCGCCGTGTCATCGTCGAGCGCGCCATCCGGCACGGCGAGCGCAAAAAAGACGCGGCCGACCCCGGTCCCACGACGACCTGCCGCCGTGCGACCGACGCCACCACCGGCCAAAGACGTAGTGGTGGTTCCCGACAATCCCTACCGGTAAGGTCGGTGGCGATGAAGGCCGCGCTCGCGTTGGGGGTTGCGCTGGCGCTGCTGTCCGCACCCGCGGTGGCAGACGAAGCCGCCGGGGGTGAAGACCCGGCGGCGATCTACGAAGAAGCCAAAACCAAGCTCGCGGCCGGCGACGCCGATACCGCCGCACGGCTCTTCGCTCGCGCAGACGAGCTGGCCCCGCACCCATCGGCCCTCGAAGCGGCGCTGCTCGCCGTCATCGAGACCGACGACGCCGAGCTCGGTCGCGAGCTCGCCGAACGCGCAGCGCGTGCACCGGAAGACGCCAAGCTCCAAGAGCTCGCCGAGCGCGCCCGGGACAAGTTCGGCCCGGCGCCACCTCCTCCCGATCCCCCACCACCGCCGGCTCCACCTCCTCCACCGGAGCCGCCGGCCGTGATCGTTGACGCATCGGGCGGCGGCCTCTCGCCCGTCTACTTCTGGGTCGGCCTCGGGCTGACGGCGGGCATGGGGATCGGGACCGGGGTGAGCTTCGCCGATCTGTCGAGCATCCACGGCGAGTTCGTCGACGACCCGACCGCTTCTCTCGCCTCCCGTGGGGAGTCGGCGCAACTGCGCACCCAAGTCCTGCTCGGGGTGACCTGTGGCCTCGCCGCCACCACCGCGGTGCTCGGCATCGTCGCCGAGTGGAGCGACGAGACCGAGCAGGTGAGCCTGACGTGGAACGGGACCAGCGGCTCGATGCGATGGCGGTTCTAGCAAGTCACCGCGGCGGCTCGGCCGTTCCGCCGCACTGTTCGGGGGGCGGAGCTTCGGCGGAGCTGTGCACGATGGTGAGGTTGCCGACGCCGGTCAGCTTGTCGGCGAAGAGCGAGCCGTGGATGAGGGTGTCGCCTACGAGACGGAGCTCGGCCGTCGGGGCGTAGATGTGGCCGAAGAAGTGCTGCTGACCGACGTTGAGCATCACCGCGTCGTCACCTCCGATGGCCAGGCGGAAGCGTGACGCCGTGCTCTCATCCCCCGTGCGCAGTCGCCCCACGGAACGCAGCTGACCGGCGACGTAGAGGTCGAGGCTCGCGCCCTCGGCGATCTCGAGCGACTCGTCGCCCACCGACTCCATGTCGCCATCGACGTAGAGGGTCACGTTGCCTTCGATGCGCAGCTGGAGCTGACCCACCTGGGTCATGTCGGCCAGGTAGTA
>JAUHZF010000260.1 GCA_030426145.1 Polyangia bacterium | reverse complement strand
GAGGCCGCCCTCATCCCGCGCGATGAAGAAGCCTCCGAGCAAGGGTGCTTCTTCGGCACAGCCGGGCAGCAGGAGCAGCATCCAGAGGTACCGAGGTCGAACGAAGGGGCCAGCCATGCCCGGGTTCTGAGCAAACGATGGGCCAACGGGACCTGCTCACATGGCCGCGAAGCCTACCGAGAGCTCGGCCCCCCACTTGGTCTCGCCGACGAACCCCACTTCGCCGGCAGCCGAGGCGAAGAACCAGTCGCGCACGTGGAGACGCAGGCCCCCCCGCCCCGAAAACGCGAACGAGGTGGCCTTGTAGGTCGCGACTGCGTCATCGACGGCGAGCTCGGCCGTCACCCAGTGCACCCCGCCGAGGATGTCGACGAAGGGAGCGACCGGGCCGATGGGATACTCGGCGCCGATCCCGAACCGCAGCTCGTAGGGTCGGATGGCCTGCACCGAAACCTGCGTTGGCGCGTCTCCCATCCATTGGGTCGAGTTCGTCCGCCCCTGCTCGAAGGCGGGGAACGGCAGGTCGAATCCCGCCGTCATGCGCACGTAGCTCGCCACGAGCCGCACGTCGTAGCGCAAGCCGTAGACCATGGTCCCGTCGAAGGGTTCCCTTCGGAAGGGCTCGCTGAGGACCTGAGCGCCGGGTCCGCCCCCCGAGCGGTAGGCGAAGTTGGTTTTGCTGTAGTCGCGGTAGCCGGCGAGGAACCCCATCGAGAACTCGAAATGGTCCCACGCCGACTCGCCGTCTGGGTCGAGCGGCTCCGGCTCCTCGGCCGCCGCGAGGCTGGGCACCAGCAGACATCCAAGGGTGAGCAAGCAAGAGAGTAGGTTTCGCATCGCATATCTCCTTGGCCAGGGTGCATCGCAAGGCTTCGGCCAAGCCCACGCTCCGGGCCTACGCAGCGCCGTGTAGGCGTCTTCCCAGCGCCGGATCCCACCGATGTCGCGGGCGACGGCCCAGACGGGGCTTCATGCGTCCCGACCGCGCGAAACACGTTTCACACGCCACTGTGGCGCGGCTGCCTCGCCCCCCATGATCGCGGCGCCATGGTGCGTTCGTCACACTTCGGCCCGCACTGACGACGACCCTGCTGATGCTCCAACGATCGCTCCTGCTGGCTCCTGCCGTGCTGTTGGGGTGGGCCTGTCACGGTCCGCAACACCTCGTGCTGTCGAAGCAGCCCCCTGCTCCGCCCCCGTCGCTCGCAAGCGCTTCGGGTCTTTCTTCTTCGAAGTGCTGCTGGGAAGCTCCCCCCACGACGGAGCCCCCTTTGGGGTCATCCACGGCGGCCACCGAGACGACCGACGCGACCGCTGCCCCGGAGCCCGAACGAACCGCTTCGAAGCCAACTGGACCACGCTCCAAGGCCTTGCCGAGCGGTTGGTACAATCCCATGCCCGGCGGCTATGTCGGGGGCTACGCGGCCGACACCGGCCTCGACATCGCCGGCTTCAAGCTACCCGTATACGCCGTCGCCTCGGGCACCGTCGTCTACGCCGAAGCTGGGCACACGGGCTGGGAGGGTCGCGGCAACACCAACCTCACCGTGCTCTTGGAGCTCGACCAACCCATCGCCTGGCGGGACCGCGAGATCACGCACGCTTGGTACGCACACCTGTCGCAGCTCGCCTTCGCGCAGCCCGAAGGCGCGGCCGAACGACGCCGGGTCGAAGGCGGCGAGTGGCTCGGGACCTCGGGCTTCGGAAACGGCAGCCCCCACCTCCATCTGGGCCTTCTGCTCGACGGCGGTATCGAGCAGAACTGGGGCGACTACCTGCTCTTCGACCAGGTCGCGGAGGTGCTCGGCCCCTTTCGCGCCAAGCAGCGCCTCCCCCGATGAATCTAGCGGCGAACCGGGATGAGGCGCTCGATCTGCGTCACCTGCTCTGGCGCGAAGACCTCGGGCACCTCCTTGGCTACCGAAGCCAGACGCTTCAGCAGCACGGGCTGCGCCAGCTCGATGACGAGCCGGGCGAGGACCGCGAGCGCATCTTGGTGGCCACCTCGATGGGCCACGCGCGCCGCGGCGAGCCAGTCCTCGGGCCGTGAGAGCAGAAAAAAGGCCGCGCTGTGATGGCGCTCCTTCCACAACGGCAACGCCAAGGTGCGTTCGATGATGGTCTCTTCGTCTAGACCGTCCGCCGTCCACTTGGCGCGCAGGGGCCCGAAGGCGTCGTGGAGCCCATCGTCCTCGGGGCTCGGCTCGCTCGGAGCGGCGAGCGCGTCGTCGATGTGGACCACGCGGTAGCCATCGCGCTCACACATCGCCACCAGGTCCCGCATCTCGACGCCGGGGTGAAAGGCCCCCGCGAGAATGCCCTCACCTAGGTGCTGCTTGACCCACCGGTCCCTGTGCGCCGCGGCAGCAGCCATCTTCGCCAAGGCTTTGAGCCTCGTCCCGAGCTCACCGAGATCGGGACGCTCGGCCGCTTCGAAGGCGCTGATCTCGGGGCCCCCGACGGGCACGAAGAGCGACGGGACCGTCCAGGCCGGGGTCGGGATGGTCAGCGCCTGCGCGAGGTATTGCGCCTTGGGCCAGCGGTGCAGCGTCCAGACGAGCATGGCGGGGGCGGTCATGGCCCCACCGTAGCGCAGCGAGAGCGCGTGAGGGCGAGACTCAAGGGATGACCCAGACGGCCGTAGTCGAGAACGGTGTCGAAGATCGACGCGAGATTGCGTGCGGCATGTAGCCGTGACGGCCGCCAGGCGAGCCTCGAGGTGGTCGCCGGAGACCCGCTCGAGCTGACGCGGGACGACCTCGTGGCCTGGCTCGCACGCCAGGGTGTTCGCTTCGGCGTCGACGAAGCTGGCTTGGAGTACGTGCGGCAGGGTGTGCAGCAGGTCGACTTCGTCGATCGCCGCCCGATCGCAGCTGGACGGGCGGCCGAGCCAGGCCTCGATGGGCGCCTTACTTGGCGCGTCGCGGTGAACGGCACCGCCTCAGGCCAGAGACGCGAAGACGGCTCCATCGAACATCGAGCCCGCGATGGACTATGTGCGGTGCAGGCTGGGGACGCGCTGGCCGACATCGAAGAACCCCGCCCGGGCCGCCCGGGCTACAAAGTCTCGGGTCAAGAGGTCCCCGCACCTCCGGTCGACGATGGCCTTCCGCAACGCATCGGACCTGGGGTCGAACGTCGCGGACTCACGCTCCACGCCAAACGGGCGGGCGTGGTCTTCCATCGCGAAGGCGAGATGCTCGACGTGGTGGACCACATCGTGCACGAAGGCCACGTGGGCATGGGGTCGGGCGACCTCAACGCTCCCGGGGCGCTCACCATCACGGGCAACGTCGAAGCCGGCGCGCGGGTGACCACCAAGGCCAACCTCCACATCGGAGGCTACGTCGAGGGCACCATCATCTCGGGGGGCGACGTCGTCGTGAAGGGCGGATTGCTCGGTCAGGGCGAGCGAGAGGTCGTGGCCGGGGGCGACCTCTCGGCCGGCCACGCCGACCACGTGAGGCTCACGTGCCGGGGCACCCTCAGCCTCCAGCGTAGTGCGGTGCACACCCGCGCTACGGCACGATGCATCGTGGTGGGCGACGGCCGCGGCACGTGGCTGGGTGGTGAAGCGATGGCGGAGACCACGATCGTCGTGGGTCAGTGTGGCTCGCGGAGCCACGACGCCACCGTGCTCGGTGCGGCCCAGCCGCTCGAGAGCGCCGACACGCCTCCCGGCCGGGTGCGCCCCCCACCTCGAGGTCGAGGCCGCGCTCGGGCGGCACGCGTACGTCGCGACGCCGCCGCGGACCGGCAGGCACAGCTCGAGGCGCGACGGCAGATCCGCGAGCGCCAGGAGCAGCTCCTCCGCGAAGCCCACATCGAGGTTCGGGGCACCGTGCAACCGGGCACGCTCATCGTGCTCGGTCCCCATCGCCATCCGGTGGAGCGACCGCTGAACCGCGTTCGCTTCCGCTATGACCCTGAAGAAAAGTGTATCCAGACGGAGTCCCTATGAAAGACCTGAGCAAAACCAGGGTCGCCGACATCATGACGGCCCCGGTGATCGAATGCGCCCGGAGCGAGTTGGTGGCCGAAGCGGCGCGTCGCATGATCGAAATGGGTGTGCACTGCTTGATCGTGCCCCACGACGACCCGATGCGACTGCCGGGCGTCATGACCCTCCGCGATGTGGTCGACGTGCTGGCCGCTGAGGATCAGCGCATCGACACGTTGCGGGTCGAAGACGCGATGACCATGCCCTGTCTCAATGTGCAAGCCGACACCTGCCTGCTCGATTGCATCAACCAGATGCGCCAGTTCGGGGTGCGAACCGTGCCCGTGATGGACGGCGGCGAGGCGATCGGTGTGCTTTCTTTCACCGACGTCGTCCGCTTCGCCGTAGACCGAGCGTAACCCACGCACCGGCATCATCGCGCGGAGTCCTCGCTGCGCGCGCCCGTTGCCGCCGCAAGACGACAAGGTCGAACTCCGAAACCTGGATGGATCCTGGCGACTTCAGCGCATCCAGAGGGCGGCGAGGTCGAGCTCTATGGCGTCGAAGGGCTCGAGACGAACGGCAACGTCGCCTGAAAGGGTGGCCACGAGGCGGTACGACTCGCCGTCCAACCGAAAGACCTCCACGGTCTGCGCATCCGCGTCGACGAGCCACACGTGGGCAACGCCTTCGCGCAGGTAGATCGGCATCTTTCGCACCCGGTCATGGGCCCGCGTGGAGGGCGACAGGGTCTCGCAAGCCCAGTCGGGGCGGACATCGATGAACGCGGCGTCAGGCAGCTCGGGAAGGCTCTCCCTTCGCCAACCGGCGAGGTCTGGCACCAAGACATCGCCCGAGAGATGGACCTCCGGCTCGTTCAGGACAATCCAGCCCCCAGGACCACCCCGCCCCCGATTGAACGGGCCCGCGAGCTCTCCTCCGAGCGCGGTACTCGCCATCGCATGTCGCGTCGACGGCCTCGGCTGCGTGTGCAGCTCGCCGGCGACCAGCTCCGCCACCACGTGTCGTGGTGCTGCCACGACATCGTCGTAGGTCGCTTTGCGTGACGCAGCGTCGGCCATGGCTGGGATTGTAGCCGTGCCCTCGGCGCTTTGCCCACCTGGCTCATGCGCGCGGGTCACCGGTTGGCCGTCGCGAAAGGTCGCCATGCCGGCGACCGCACCGACCGGGTAGCTCCGCGAGTAGACGGCGGCCCGGCCGTGCTCGCTGGTCCGGCGGGGAGAATGGTCACTTTCGTGGTGGGCGCCTTCACGGGATGGCCGGTGACCGCCCCGCCGTCCTCCGTTCCATCATGACCTCACGGACGCGGCGACCGCCGCCTGGCCAAGCGCAATACAGCCATCGTTGGGTGGCACCTCGGTGTGGGTCAGCACCTCGAGCCCCAGCGACGACAGCCCCTCGACCACCAGGGCGAGGAGGATGGCGTTTTGAAAGCAACCCCCGGACAGGGCCGCGAACCGAAGTTCTTCGCGTTGCCGCTGTGCCCGCAACGCCAAGAGCTTGACCCCATCGGCAAGGGCTACGTGAAACCGGGCAGCGATGAGCGACGTCGCAACCCCTGCGTGAAGGTCACCGAGAATCGCGCGCCAGATCCCGAGGGGCTCCACGTAGGGCAGCCCCTCCCCACCGAGGTTGGGCGTGGCTACGGGATAATGCTCGCCGTGCTTCGCTTCCTCGAGGGCATCCGGCGTCACCATCGCTTCGAGCGCCATCGCGGCCTGACCCTCGAACGACACGGCATCCCGGTGCAGATCGAGGGCTGCCGCCACCGCATCGAAGAGTCGGCCACAAGAGCTCGCCGGCGGACATTGGGTGCCCGATGCGAGCATGCTGTCGAGCAACGCGCGAGGGCGGCTCGCGAGGTCTTGCACCACGGGTAGCGCCTCGAAGTTCATCTCGAGCTCAGCCCATCCCATCTCGGCCATGAGATGGGCGTACAGGTTGCGCCACGGCTCCCGACTCGCCTTGTCGCCGCCGAGCATGGCCACGGGCTTGAGCGTGCCGACGCGCTGGAAGGCGTCGTACCTGGCCAGCATCACCTCGCCGCCCCACAGCTCTCCGTCGAGCCCCATACCGAGACCGTCGAGCGCAACCCCGAGCACGACGTCGTCGTCATCTCGGGGATGCCATCCGTTCTCGGCGAGGCACGCGGCGACGTGCGCATGATGGTGCTGCACCTCCACCACCGGCAGGCCGCGCGCAGACGCGAGACGCCGCCCCCACACCGCACTTCGGTAGCCGTCGTGCATGTCGACGGCGACCACCTCAGGGGCATGTTCGTACAGGGAGGAGAACGACTCGAAGGTGGAGAGGTAGGCCTCGAAGGCCTCCACGTCGTCGAGGTCTCCGAGGTGTGGCGAGAGGAGAACCCGATCGCCTCGCGACAGCGCGAAGGTCGACTTGAGATGGGCGCCGACGGCAAGAACCGCCGGGCCCCCCTTCGACAGAGAGAGCCAGGCCGGGGCATAACCCCGCGCACGGCGAAGAACGCGCGGCGCACCGGCCATACGACGGACCACGGAGTCGTCGACCCGATGCGCTATCGGTCGGTCGTGCTCCAACAACCAATCGGCGATCGTCGACAGACGCGTGCTCGCCGCCTCGTGGTCGAGACACTGAGGCTCCTGGTGCACGTTGCCACTCGTGCACACGATGGGCCGGTCGAGACGCCGCATGATGAGGTGGTGCAGCGGCGTCGTGGGCAGCATCACCCCCACGCACGCCTGGTCGGGCGCGACCGCCTCCGCAAGCGGTCGGCCGTCGACCTCACGCGGCGCCACCAGCACGATGGGCCCGGCCGGACCACGCATCACCGCCTCGTCCGCCTCCTCGAGCCATGCGTAGCGCCGCGCCACATCGACGTCGCGCACCATCAGCGCGAAGGGTTGATCCGGCCGTCGCTTGCGCTCTCGCAGCTTGGTCACGGCTTGCTCCGAGGTAGCGTCGCAACACAGCTGGTAGCCACCCAACCCCTGGATGGCGACGATCTCCCCCTTCATCAGCAAAGAGGCCACCGCGTCGACCTCGTCCAGCATGCTGAAGGCCTCCGACGTGAAGGCGCGGCCGTCGGCACGCCTCAGTGTCGCGCGGGGTCCGCAGGCAAAACACGCGATGGGCTCCGCATGAAAGCGACGGTCGGAGACGTCGTCGTATTCCGCGCGGCAGGCGTCACACATCGGAAATGCAGCCATGGTGGTGTTGCTGCGGTCGTAGGGGATCCTCTCGACGATGGAGTACCGCGGGCCGCAATGGGTGCAGGTCGTGAACGGGTAACGAAAGCGCCGAGCCAGAGGATCGAGCACCTCGGCCAAGCAGGCTGCACAGCTGGTCGCGTCCGGGGTCACCACGGCCTTGGGCGGGCCATGCCCACCGCTCTCGACGATGGCGAAACCTTCGGCCACCAGGCCGGCGTCGGGCTCACGTCGAACCTCATCGAGCACCGCGAGCGGAGGCAACTCGCGTCGGAGCTCGTCCAGGAAGCCCCCCACCCTTTGCTCGTCGGCCATGACCGCGATCTCGACCCCATCGGCGTCGTTGCGCACCCAACCCTGCAGGCCCAGCCGCCGCGCGAGGCGAGCCACGGTGGGCCGAAAGCCCACGCCCTGTACCGTTCCCCGGACGCGTATGCGTTCACCCGGCATCGGCGGCCGACTCCGCGATGAGCGAGTGCGCCCGTCTGCACAGCTGCGCCACCGCCTTCGCCACCTCTGACGAAAGCTCACCTCCTATGTCTAGTCGCTCAGCCTCGACCAACCAGACCTCGACATGCGCGGGGAAGGCCTGTCCCAGTAGGCGCCTCCCTAAGGCAAGTGCCTGCGGCCAGCGGAAGTCGTGCATCGAGAATGTCGGTCTCCGCGCCTCTGCCAACTGGTCGGCGGCAAGCCGCACGATGGTGCCCGGCTCGCCACCTCCGCGACAAGCATCCACCACCACCAAGCTTCGGCTGCCACGCGCCTCCAACATCGCCTCGACCCCGCTGGTGCCTGCCTCGACGATACGCACCCAAGCGGGAGCCTCGTGGCCAAGCTCAACGCGCAAACGTTGCACCACGGCAACGCCAACGCCGTCGTCCGACCGGTGAACGTTGCCGCATCCGATGAAGGTCAACATGGCCGCTCCGTCGCAGCGTGAACATCTCCTGGATGCACTCTCAAAGCCCTTGTGCGAAGCGGTTCCCGCGGACACGATACAGGACCGAGGTCGTGAAGCCTGAGCCTCGATGGAACGTCACCATGTGTTTGGGAATACCTGGTCAAGTGGTCGAGATCGAGGACACGGACAAGATGCTCGGCGTCGTCGAAGTGAGTGGGGTCCGACGCGTGACCAACCTCACATGCATTGTCGACGAAGACCATCCCATCGAGAGCTGCCTCGGTGAGTGGGTGCTCGTCCACGTCGGTTTCGCCATGAGCCGCATCGACCCAGCTGAAGCCGCCCGCACCCTCGCACTCCTCGAGGAGCTGGGTGAGGTGCAGGCCGAACTGGAAGCTATGCGCAACGCCACCACCGAGGGCGAGTCGACCAGGTGAAGTACGTCGACGAATTCAGGGACCCGGCCGTGGGGCGCAAGCTCACGGACCAAATCGCTCGCCTCACCGAGGCCTACATGAAGCGAGAAAAGCGTACGCGCCCCCTCAAGCTCATGGAGGTGTGCGGCGGTCATACGCACGCGATCTTCAAGTTTGGGCTCGACGAGGTCCTGCCCGATGCCATCGAGCTCGTGCACGGCCCGGGCTGTCCGGTCTGCGTGCTGCCGGTGGGGCGCGTGGACGATGCCATCTACATCGCCACGCAGCCCAACGTCATCTTCACCACCTTTGGCGATGCGCTTCGCGTGCCAGGCTCCAAGCTGAGTCTCCTGCAGGCCAAGGCCCAAGGGGCCGACATTCGAACGGTCTACTCCCCGGTCGATGCCCTCGCCATCGCGCGGGAGAACCCCGAGCGTGACGTCGTCTTCTTCGGGCTCGGGTTCGAAACCACCGTCCCTTCTACGGCCCTCACCGTGAAGCAGGCCAAGGCGGAGGGCGTCGACAACTTCTTCCTGTTCAGCAACCACATCACCATCGTCCCCACGATCAAAGCGATTCTCGATTCGCCCGACCTACAGCTCGACGGATTCTTGGGTCCCGGCCACGTCACGATGATCATCGGGATGCGTCCGTACCAGTTCATCTGCGACACCTACCAGAAGCCCTTCGTCGTGAGCGGCTTCGAACCGCTCGACGTGCTGCAATCCATCGTGATGGTGTTGCACCAGCTCGACGAACGGCGGTGCGCAGTCGAAAACCAGTACCGTCGCCTGGTGCGGGACGACGGCAATCCGGTTGCGCTCGAGGCCGTCACCGACGTCTTCCAGCTGCGTCCCTTCTTCGAGTGGCGCGGATTGGGTTCCATCGACCATTCGGGCCTGGAGCTGAAGGAAGCCTACGCTGCCTTCGACGCCGAGAAGAAGTACGCCATCCCCGCCCTCTCCATCGCCGACCCCAAGGCCTGCCAATGCGGCGAGGTACTCAAGGGCAAACTCAAGCCGTGGGAGTGCAAGGTCTTCGGCACCGCCTGCACACCAGAGACCCCGATTGGTTCGTGCATGGTCTCTTCGGAGGGCGCGTGTGCCGCCTATTACAACCATGGCCGCCTGACCACGCTGCGAAGGCCGACCACGGGGCGCGAGGCGACGACGTGAAAGACCATGAGCACCCGCTCTTCGTCCGGGTCGAGAAGTGGCGACGCCGCGCCGGGCGTGTACGCGATGACGTCGTGGTGGCAGCGCACGGTGGCGGTGGGAAGGCCATGCGCGACCTCATCGACGACCTCGTGGTGCGGGAGCTCGGCGAGGCGGTACAGGTCGACGAAGACCAGGCTCGCTTCGAGGTGAGCAAGCTCGCGCAGGACGGCGATCGCCTCGCCTTCACCACCGACGGCTATGTGGTCAGTCCGATCCTCTTTCCCGGAGGGGACATCGGTCGGCTCGCGGTCAACGGCACGGTGAACGACCTCGCAGTGAGCGGGGCGAAGCCACACTACTTGAGCTGCGGTTTGATTCTCGAGGAGGGACTTCCCATCGCCGAGCTGCGCCGGGTGATGAAGAGCATGGCCGAGGCCTGCGCCGAGGCTGGCGTATCGATCGTCACGGGCGACACCAAGGTGGTGCCGCGCGGCGCGGCGGACAAGATCTTCATCACGACCGCCGGTGTGGGCATCATTCCTGCCGGTATCGAGGTGGGCGCCCAGCGCATTCGCTCCGACGACGTCATCCTCATCAACGGCTACCTCGGTGACCACGGCGCTGCGATCCTCGCTGCGCGGGGCGAGCTCAGGCTCGAGACCGACATCCCTAGCGACTGCGCGCCCCTCAATGGCCTCGTGGAGGCCCTCCTCGCCGAGGTCGACGTGCACGCGATGCGCGACGTCACGCGAGGCGGCCTCGCCGCCTGCCTCAACGAGCTCGCCCTATCCAGCGAAGTCGGGATGGTGGTCGAGGAGCGTGCGCTGCCGGTGCGACGTGAGGTGGCGGGGTTCTGCGAGATCCTCGGACTCGACCCTGTGCACCTCGCCAACGAAGGCAAGCTCGTGGTCGCCGTCCCTGCCGCGCAGGCCGAGCGCGCGCTCGAGGTGATGCGTGCCCATCGCTACGGCGAACAGGCTGCCATCGTGGCCCGGTGCCGCGCCGAGCCTCCTGGGGTGGTCACCCTCAACACGGGCTTCGGCTCCGAGCGTATTCTCGACATGCTCGTGGGGGAGCAGCTGCCGCGTATCTGCTGAGGTCATCGCATGCACGAGCTGTCCATCACCCGCAACATCGTCGCCACCGTCGTCGAGCACGCCCGAGGCCGAAAGGTCGATGGCGTGACCCTCAAGGTCGGGGACCTCGCCGGCATCGAGCTGCAGGCGCTGAGGTTCTGCTTCGACATCTGCGCCGAAGGCACCTGCCTCGAGGGGGCCGAGCTACACATCGAGCAGATCCCTGGCCGCGGTCGATGCCTCGAATGCGACGAGCGGGTCCCGCTCGAGCAACCCATCGCCATCTGCCCCTGCGACAAGCGGGCGCGTATGATCATCGAAGCAGGAGAAGAGCTCCTCATTCACTCCATGGAGGTCCACTGACATGTGTCGCACTTGCGGGTGTTCCGACGGCAACATGGTCACGGTCGGCGACGCTGACGGCGACCACACCCACATTCTGCCCGATGGCACCGTCATCGAGCACCAGGGTCACAGTCACGACCACGGCCATTCCCATGACCACGGCCATTCCCATGACCACGGCCACAGCCACGACGAGGGGCATTCCCATGACCATGGCCACAGTCACGAGGGCGGTCCGAGCAAGGTCGAGATCCTCGAGGCCAAGGTCATGGAGAAGAACGACCGCCTCGCCGAACGCAACCGAGGTTGGTTTGCTGGACGAGAGGTCTTCGCCCTCAACATCATGAGCTCGCCCGGCTCGGGCAAGACGACGCTGCTCGAGCGAACCCTGCGCGAGCTCGACGAGACCAGCTCCGTGGTCGAAGGCGATCAAGAGACCGCACGCGATGCGGAGCGGCTTCGCGCAACGGGGGTTCCCGTGGTCCAGGTCAACACCGGCACGGGCTGCCATCTCGAAGCCGACATGGTCTGGATGGGGCTGCAAACGCTCAGACCGGAGCTCGGTTCCGTGGTGTTCATCGAGAACGTCGGCAACCTCGTATGCCCCGCCCTATTCGATCTCGGTGAGCACAAGCGCGTGGTCCTCTTCTCGATCACCGAAGGCGAAGACAAGCCCTTGAAATACCCTCACATGTTCAAGGCCGCCGACCTCGTGCTCATCACGAAGATGGACCTCCTGCCCCACCTCGACTTCGACATGGAAGAGGCACGGCAGGCGGTCGCCACCATCGCGCCCGATGCCCAGATCATGGAGGTCTCGACCAAGAGCGGTGCCGGCATGAAGGGCTGGTACGATTGGATCCGAGACGCCAAGCGAGCCGCGACCTGACCCACCCCGTGGTGGGACGTTACTCGCGCCAAGCTCCAGGGATGAGCACCACCGAGCGACCAGAACGAACGTTCCAGCACGTCACCGGAACGTTCGAGACGGCCCGTCTGCAACCTCAGGTGCCTCCGACCCGAAGGACGTCTGAACCGTCCCGTGATGCGCTAGCGCTCGTCGAGTGAGATAGCCGTAGCCCCCCGCTCGAGGAGCGGGCCCTCATGGGGTGTACGTTTGAGCGGAAAGCTCGCGTTCGACATCGGGTTGCGACCAGAACCGGCCATGCTGAGCCGAGCCATCCAACGCCCTGACGGCGTGCATGGCGTTGTAGACCAACCCCTCCAACGCATAGGCGTCGGCGACGTCGGCGGGAAGGGCTGGCCACCGAAAGGACAGAGCGGTCGCGGGCAACCATGCGTCCCACCTCCACCCGCTCCCGATGTTCCCACGGGCGAGGTACAAGGCGTGAGTTTCCGGGGAGGGGTCGCCATCCCAGGACCAGCGCAGCGAGGGTCGAGCGGGGGTGCTATCGGGCTCGGAGCTCAGCTCGTCGGGCGCGACGAGGGGAACGGGGGTCCAAGTGGAGCCAGCGGGAAGGTTCTGGACCCGCCGAAGCCGCGACGATTCGTTCACGACCTCCTGCATGAGCCAATGGCTCGCCTCATCGCAGGGGGGCACATCCCACCTCAGGGACCCATTGCCCAACCGAAAGGGGTGGGCGTAGCAGACCGTCCAACCGCTGGGATCCTTCCCCGCGAGCACCACGTGGTAGTCATCCCCCGGGTCGGAAGGCGTAAAGACGAAGTCCGGCATGGGTGTCTGCAGCTCGGCCGTCGCGATCGAGATGCTGGTGGTACCCGCCGTAATGGGTAGATCTTCGAGATACTCGAGGCCGTTCACCAGCTCCAAGAAGCTGTCGACCGGCTTCAGCGCGACGTCTACGTCGCTCGCTCCGGCACAGCCCCGCACCTCAACCGTCGACAACCCCACGGCGGGGATCTTGGTCGACATGGGCCCGCAGCTCGACGTCACCAAGATGGAGGCGGCCTCGGGGATGTTGGCCGTGATCTCGAGCGTCAAGGGAGCGCTACGTTCGATGACGCGAGGCTCGGACAAGGTGGTGGAGAGCGTCTCGGCGCCCCCCACTGGGAACAGGGTTCGAAGGCGGCGATTCATCACCTCCGTGGTCGAATTGCCCTGGCCATCGGGTTCGATCTGGATGGTCTCGTAGACGACGGTGAGCATCCCGTCATCGGGGACGACGACTTCGGCGATACCTTGCGCCGACGAGAGCTGTCGGTCGACCAGCTCCCCCGAAGCATCGTGGGCCAGAACTGTCACCCCCTCGGCCAGTCCTCCGTCGTATTGGTGCACCGTGAGCTCTCGGGTCTTCACCGGTGTTGCGGCACCTCCGCCCCCTTCCAGGCTTCCCCCGCCCAATCCACCTCCGCCCGTGACCCCCACGCTCGCGGTACCACCTACCGACGAGGTGCTCCCGCTAGAGCCGGCGATGGACTTCGAGCCGCCGCAGCTGACGACGAGGCCCGAAGCCGCGAGGATGAACGAGAAGAATCCAAGAGAAGATCGCAGCATGAACACCGTTGCTGCAAAACACACGCCAGCCACGGCAAAGGTTGGTCTGCCCAGCGCTCGGCGGCCACGAAGGAGACTTCAGGGCTGGTACGACTGGATCCGAGATGCCGAGCAAGCCGCGACCTGCCCCACCCCTGAGGGCCGTGGGGTATGGTCTCGGTCATG
>JAUHZF010000010.1 GCA_030426145.1 Polyangia bacterium | reverse complement strand
CGCGAGAACCCCACCCCCGAGCCCGAGCTCGAACCCAAGAACGACCCCGAACCCGAACCCGAGCCCGAACCCAAGCCCGAGCCCGAGACCGAGACCGAACCCGAACCCGAGAACGAGCCCGAACCCGAGAACGAGCCCGAACCCGAGAACGAGCCCGAACCCGAGAACGAACCCGAGCCCGAGCCCAAGCCCGAGCCCAAGCCCGAGACCGAAATCACCCCCAAACCTCCCCCTCCCCAACCTACGCCCGTCCCCGCCGCGCCGGCTCCCGTCCGCAAGCCAGCGGCGCCAAAGCCGCGGCAAACCTGGAAGGACATTCGCCTGTGAGCGAGGAAGCCACGCCCGAACCTCGTGACGGCATCGACGTGCGGCAGCTCGCACGCGAGCTCATCGCCGAGGACATCGATCTCGACGATATCTACGAGGATCGCATCAGCTCGCACGACACCCGCGCGTCGCGCGGTGAACCCATCCATCGCGCCGTCGCCGTGCAGCTGCCTCACAGGCGGTCCGATGCTTCGACGGAAGCGACGCCGGAGAAGGTCGTCCTTCGCCCCCCCAACTTCGGCCCCATGCTGCTCGCCGCATCCGCATCGGATTCGGAGCGAGCCGCCACCCTCGCTGCGGCTTCGCCGCACGAAGCCACCACCGTGTCGCTCGCGTCGCGGTCGCGCGCGCCCTGGCGCCGTCGCGCCATCACCTGGCTTGCGCTGCTCGTCGTCATGGGAATCGGCGCCGGCGCCATTGCGCATCAACTCCTCGCGCCAACCGAAAGCTCGACTCCATGAAAACCATCACCGCTCTGCTTCTTTCGACTTCTCTCTTCATCGCGGGCTGCGCAGACCTCGCCTCCGATTGCGAACGCCTCGGCACCTGCATTCCCGCCGACTTCGAGGGCACACTTCCTTCGGCTCCGCTCGGCGCTGCCTGCGCGGCAGACGCAGCCTGCGGCAGTGGGTTCTGCGTCGACGGGATCTGCTGCGACACCGCGTGCGACGCCGCCTGCGGTACCTGTACCGTCCCTGGGGCGGAGGGACACTGCGTCGCCGAGGCCGGACGCACCTGTGGTGGGGGGGTCTGCGATGGTGGGGGGTTCTGTGCACGCGGCGAAGCGACCTTCGTGCAGGCGATCGGCACCGACGCGGATGACGACGTCGCCCCCGGCGCGCTGCTGCCCGGGGTGGGGGTGCTCGTCGGTGGGACCGCTTCACCGTCGCTGCTCACGGTGGGAGATCTCCAGTCGCCGCCGGCCAGCGCACGCGGCTTCTCGGGGGTGGTGGCCGCAGACGGAACGACGGCACGGCTCCAGGTCTGGGGAAGCGGGACCATCGACGCCACCACGGCGCGCCCGAGCGGGGGCGCGCTCCTCGGCGGTCGCTTCGAGACCAGCTTCGCCGTCGACGGGCTGGGTTCGCTCGACAACACCGACGCTGCGGACGGCTTCGTCGTCGGCGTCGACGCCATGGGGACGGCGCAATGGATGCACCACCTCATCTCGACGTCGGAGGCTCCCACCCACATCGAGGCGCTCGCCGGGAGCGACACCGATACCGCCATCGCGGTGTGGAAGGACGTGGACGGTCGACGACAGCGCGTGGTGCAGATGCTGGACGCAGGGGGTCTGGTGCGAGGCGAGGTCCACGTCGCATTGGGCGAGAACCTGGAGCAAGACGGTTCGGTCACGGGCCTCGCCTTCGATGCCAGTGGACGCCTGTGGATGCTGGCCGACTACCGCGGCGAGGGGAGCTTGACCATGAACGGCTCGACCCTCGCGCTCCCGCGCTCGAGCCCCCTCCCCGGCGCCGCGCTCTCACGTGCCATTCTCGTGGCCTTCGACGTCGACGACCTCGCCGTCGTGGCGGGACCCTATGCGCTGGGCACGGGTGACGTGAGGGCAGGTGGCCTCGCGGTGCGGGCCGATACCATCTACCTGGGCGGCGGCCTTTCGGATGGTGTGCTCGACGTCGAGCCGGCACCGGGTGCCGAGCCCGGCCAGCTCGTCTCGGACGCGCTCGGCCACGACCCTTTCATCCTCGCCCTCGACGAAGCAGGTCGTCGTCGCTGGTCGGCGGCTTGGCCCTCCGATGCCGCAGGAACCACCCCTCGGAGCCTCGCCGTCTCCCCCGCCGGCGACGTCGCCTTCGTGGGCAGCCTCGAGGCCGGCACCCTCGATCTGGGAGGACAGCGCATCGGCGCCGCGTTCGGCGAGGCGTCATTCGTCGGCAAACTCTCGCCCGAGGGTGCTTTGCTCTGGCATCGCGCGGTCGAAGACGCGGCCGGAACGTGTCGCCTCGACTGGGTCGGCATCGCCGCCGACGGTCGCGTGTGGACCACGGGGTCGGCAACCGGCGTCGTGCTCGGTACATCGGGACTCGGCGGGCGCGACCTCGTGGTCGCAACCTTCGAGCCATGATGGCATGGCGACCGCGGTCGCGAAGCCGTGTAGAGTCGGTCCCCGGCGCGACGGCTCGCGCCGGGGACCGACGATGAGCCAGCAACCCACGCTCAGCCTCGAACGCTTCGCGACGCTGATGGCCAAGGTGGCCCACTTCGGGCGCTCCGATCAGGCCGAGGTGCTCGAGCGCTGCGGGATCGCGCCGGGCTTGTGGCGCGAGAGCCGCCGCCACTGGCTCGAGCACCTCACCAAGACCGACGGCGACGACCTCCACGAATTCGGCAAACACTTCGCGCGCACGGCCCTCGGCCTCGACCTCGTGATGCCCGCGCTCTCCGACTTGGGTCCTCTGTCCCGGGACATGACGCTCAACCCCGACGAGCCCGCCACGCTCATGGCCGACTCGGTCGATCCCGCCACCGTGATGCGCTCCGTCGCCGAGGAGCGGGAGTATTTCGAAAAGCGCGAACGCGGGACGGATGCCCTCGCCAAGCTCCCGAGCTCGACCCCGAGTCGCGTCAAGGAGCCGCTCGTCGAGCTCGACAGCACACTGGCTTCCAGCATCTCACCGGTGAGAGGGCCCGCCGCCGAGATCAGCAGCGTGCCTCCCACGAGCAGCTCTCCCGCCCCCCCATCGAGCGGCGAAACGGACTTGGCGGCCACCATCCTCGAGGCCCCCGCGGGCATCGCGCCCCACAAAGCGCCCTCCCCGCCGACCAGCAACGGTGCGCCGACCGACATGACCCCCGAGCAATACGCACGGCTCGCACACGCCACCCATGCAGCGCCTTCCGTGATGCGGGAGCGCGTGCACCACGAGCTCGGGATTCGGGACGAGGGCCACCGCTCGCAGCTCGATCGGGCGATGATGGCCCGCTTCAACGCCGAGCCCGCCACCTACCAGGTCTACATGCAGTGGGTCTCCTACCTCCGCAGCGGCGGAAGCTGAGACACGACAAAATGGCGACGGCGCGCCACGTCGGAACGGGGCACGCCGCAGTCTCGTTCGGAAGGTTTTACTGGAGAAGCGCAGTGACCTCTTCGTCGATCTTCGCTTCCTCGCCGCCTTCGAAGCCCTCGTGCACGTGACGGATGATGCCGTCCTTGTCGATGATGAAGCTGGTGGGCATCTTCGGGGGCTCGTACTTCGGAGCGACCGCCTTGTCCTTGTCCCAGAGGATCGTGAACGAGACGTTGTGCTCCTTGGCGAAGTCCTTGAGGGTTTGCATGTCCTCGTCCGCGTCGTCGACGCTGACCGCGATGACGGCGAGGTTGCCTGCGTGCTTGTCGACGAGCTCCTGGTACTTGGGGAAGCTCTTTCCGCAGGGCTCACACCAGGTCGCCCAGAAGTCGACGATGACAACCTGACCAGAGCCCTCGGCCAGGCTCTTGGGGCCGTCGCCGGTGACGTACTCGCCGCCGACCTCGGGGGCCTTGCTGCCCACCTCGTTGCCTTCGGCAGCGTCGCCGCCTCCGTCGGTTCCGCCGTCGGTTCCGGCACTGTCGGTTCCGCCGTTGGTATCATCGCCTCCCGTCTTGGGGTCGCCGCCACTCGCCTTGCCACCACCGCAGGCGACGAGCGAAGAGGCCGCCACGATGGCGAGACCAGAGAGAAGACGAGGCATCCACGAACACTTCATGACGTTGTCGAGCTCCTTGAGTGTGAGCACACTTCTTGCTTTGAATTGAGCACAATGGGGTCCAGGAAAGGACCGAGTAGGGCAGAATGAGGGCTGCGTCGAACCCCGATGAGCGAACCGAGCTGGAAGGCTGGGCCCGGCGCGGTGCGCGCCCTGGCCAAGTGTTGATGGCCGAGCGAACCCGGGCGGCTCACTGTTTCGCGTCGGGGCCCCGCGTCGTCAAGGCGTCGCGCCAACCGGTGCGGGCGATTTGTCGGCCTCCTGCCCACATCGACGTGCTGCCCGGACTCCACTAAATTCTCAGACGACGACCATGCGAACCATCGTCCCCGCCGCCTTCGCCCTCACCACGGCCCTTCTCGCCGGCGCTTGCCTCGAGGGCTCAGTCGATTTCGGACCACCGAACAACCTACGACTCCGCGGAAACGCCTCGATCGAACCCTGTGCCTTGCCCGCCGGCGCCGACGGCTCCGTCTGTCCCGACTGGGAGACCGAGGTCTTTCCCCTCTTCGACGAGAAGTACAAGTGCGCCCTCAGCGGCTGTCACCTCGGTCCCAACGACCCGACCGGCGTGAACATGGTCAAAGGCGACGCGGCCGCAACGCACGCCGCCCTGTCTGCCTTCACGCGCGACGACCGGCCCTACGTCTCGGACATCGAGCCCGAGAACGCCTACCTCCTCTGCAACATCGACCCCGCGGCCCCCGTCCTCATCGGGTCGTTCATGCCGCGCGGAGAAGTCATCAGCGAGGAGGACCTCATCACCATCGGCAACTGGGTCGCATGCGGGATGAACGTGACGGGCGGCACCCCGGTCGAGACCGGGGGTGGCGGAACCACCGGAACCGGCGGCGCGGGCGGAGCGGGCGGAGCGGGCGGGGCAGGCGGGGCAGGCGGTTCATGAGCCATCCCTTTCGCACCGGTCCCACATTGACCGACAACCGCGCACAGTGTGGTAACACATTGTACTTGTTCACGTTTTTCCTGGGTAACGATGATCCAGGTGAGTGCTCTTTGATCCAGTTTTTCTCGGTTTCGAACGGTCGTTCGACGAGCTTTCGGCCACTAAGCGCTCCTGGAGTCTTGGCCTGAAACATGCAACTATCTCTGAGCGAGCCACAGGAGTTCTTCCCATGATCAAGACCAACGCAAGCCGCAAGTCCCGCTCCGCCCTCTGCCTCACCATCATGGGCCTCGGGTTGTTCTTCTCCGCCGGCTGCACCACGGTCGCTCCCTACGAGCGCGCCAAGCTCGCTCACCCGACCATGGCCGCCAACGAGATGGCGGGTCCTGGTGAAGAGCACCTCCGCGCAGTCACCGAGGGCGCCATCGGCGGCAGCGCCGGCGCCGGCAGCGGCTGCGGCTGCAACTGAGCCGAAGGCTCCATCCGACGCGTCGTGGCTCGGCGCGCACGACATCGAGGGGCACGACCATGTGGGGTCGTCGCCCCTCATCTCATTTCTGGGTCTACGGTCCTCAAATCGCGGGTGATTTTTTTCTCACCTAGGCCCCGATTTTCGAGCACTCGGCTATAAACGAACACGCGTGTTGGGCACACCGAGACAGCTGGTCTGGCTCCTCGCCGTCGCTTCTTTCCTGTGGGGCGTGGCATGGGCCGAGCCCGTGCAGGCAGCGGGCGCCAACGACGAGGTGCTCGAGGGAATCATCGACGGGATCCTCGAGTCCGAAGTCGGCACTCAACAGTACGACAAGGCGCTGCAGAACCTCGAGGCGGCCAAAGGGATCTGCGAGGGCGGCGCGTGTAGCGCCGAAGCCGAGGCGAAGCTCTTGGCCGTCGTCGGCACGGTTCAGGCGCTCGACGGTCAGGACGGGGCGGCGAAGAAGTCCTTCAAGCAGGCACTTCGCAAAGACAGCGACGTCGAGCTGCCCAGCAAGTTCGCCAACGACGACGTGAAGTCCATCTTCGCCGAGGTGAAGGGGACGAAGTCCACCAAGCAGGCCGCCGGCTGCCGCGGCCGTTTCAAGGGCCGGGGACGCAAGCCCTTCGGGTGGAAGAGCGCTGAGGCCTTCTTCTGTTACACCGAGGCGAAGGCTGCCGAGTCCGATGAGGACTACGGACGCTGCGCGGACGAAGCTCGCTCTTCGCTCGAAGTCGAGAGCCGCACCGGCACGCGCACCGTGCTCGCGCGCTGCCTCGAGCTCGGCAATCGCTGGAACGAAGCCATCGCCGAGTACCAGGAGGTGGGCCGAACCGCCCCCAAGAGCGGGCAGTTCACCGCGGGCCGCAAGGCGCGGGCGCGGGCCGCAACCCTGCAGCGCCGGATGCCGGCCCTCAACCTCAAGCCGCCGGACGACGTCGACGATCTCGTGGTCAAGCTCGACGGCACGGAGCTGCCCCTCGAGATCCTCGAAGCCGAGATCCCGATCGACCCCGGCGAGCACGAGATCGTGGCTTCCGGCAAGCAGGGCGGCACGCCCGTCGGCTTCTCGCAGAACATCGAGCTCGAGCCCGATGAGTCGATCACGGTTCTGCTCACGCTCTCCCCCGGCAACCCCGACCCCCAGACGCAGAAGATCCTCAAGTGCCTCGCGGAGGGTAAGACGCCCCGAGAGTGCCTTCCGACCGCCTCGGAGACGGTGAGTGGTGACCTCACCTATCGCGTCGGGGTCGAGGCGTCGGGATACACCGACGACATGGACGTCGATGTGGCAACGCCTTCACTGAGCTTCAGCGTCGAGAACACGACCGACGGGTGGGGCGTGGGCGCCGCGTTCCTCCTCGACGTCGTCACCGCTGCGTCCATCGACATCCTCGCCACGGCGTCACCGCGCTGGCGTGAGGCGCGCTACGTGCCCGCCATCAACGGCCACAAGAAGTTCGGCGACTGGGACGTCTCGGGCCGCGCGTCGCTCAGCCGTGAGCCCGACTACCTGTCCGGGTCCGTCGGCGCGACCGTGACCGCGGACTTCGTACAGAAGACCGTCACGCCGAGCTTGGGCTTCGAATACTCGCACGACATCAACGGCCGCACGCAGACCGACTTCGACGTCTTCGGCAAGCGCATCAACCGGTTTGCCATCACCGCCGGAGTGGGCATGGTGCTCGACAAAGCGACCTTCGCGTCGACGTCCTTCGTCACCGTCATCGAAGACGGCGATCTCTCCAAGCCCTACCGGCACGTGCCGATGTTCGCGGCCGACGTCGCCCCGCAGGTCTCCCCCGGCCTCGTCATCGACGCGGTGAACTTCTTCCGCGAGCCCGAGCGCCCGCTCGAGCAGCTCCCCCTCTCCCGCAAGCGCTTTGCCGTGGCCTTCGCCATCGCCCACCGCTTCGCCGATGCCACCATTCGCGCGAGCGAGCGGCTCTACATCGACACCTGGGGCACCAAGGCGACGACGACCGACGCCCGCTTCATGTACGACCTGCTCAAGGAGCTTCGGATCTGGCCCCACGCGCGCTTCCACGCGCAAACCGCAGCCAGCTTCTACGAGCTGGCCTACGTCATCCAGCGCACCCCCGACGGTCGCGCCATCTTGCCCTCGTTGCGCACGGGCGACCGCGAGCTCGGACCGCTCATCGCCGTCACGGTGGGTGGGGGCATGCGCTACGAATTCGGCGCGCGGCGGAGCCTCGGGCTGAGCCTCGCGGGAGACTTCATCTACTCACGATTCCTCGACCACCTCTTCGTCAAGCAACGGCTCGGCGGCTTCGGAGCGCTCGGCTTCGACGCTGAATTCGAGTGATGGGAGCCTGCTGATGAATCACCCTCGGAGCCTCCGTCCTCTCATCGCCATCGTCGGCGTCGGCCTCGCGCTCGGCGTTGCCGCCGCGTGCACCGACCCGTTGCGAGACCGTCAGATCGCCGAGCTCGGCGAGGAGCAAGACGGCTTCCCCGAGAGTCCCATCCACCGACCCGGGCAACCCTGTGTGCTCTGCCACGGCGACTACTTTGGTGCCGAGCCGCAGATGGTGCTCGGTGGCACCGTCTTCGTGGAGCCTGAAGAGCCCGGCGGGCCGCTGCTCGGTGCGCCTGGTTATGAGATCCGGTTGCTCGACTCGCAGGGTCGTATCACCTCGGAGGGACTCATCACCACGAACGAGTGCGGCAATTTCTGGGTCACCGAAGAGCAGTTCAAGCCGGCCTATCCGCTGCGGGTCGAGATCTACGGTCCGAGCCTCTCGGACCCCGACCGTATCGTGCAGATCAGCGCGATGTCGACGCGCATCGGCCGCGATGGCTCTTGCGGCTCTTGTCACGCAGAGCCGCTCTCTCCCTTGTCTCCGGGCGCCGTGGTCGTTCCTCGTGCGCTCTTCAACGCCGATGCCGTCGATCTCCCTGCCCCTGGAGATTGCCCCGAGCCTCGCTATCGACCCACCGTCCCGGAGTCTCTGGCGCCATGACCATGCGACGACTCATCCCCGCCTCTCTGCTCGTGGCCGGCGCGCTCGGCGTGCTCGGGTGCGAGCCCGGGAGCGAGCCCATCGAAGCCTTGTGCGGTCCCTTCGAGTACGACCCCGAGACACAAACCGCCCCCGACTCCGACGACTTCCCCAAGGTCTCGTCCCTGCTCGAACGTCGCTGCGGCACCCTCGATTGCCACGGCTCTCTTGCGCGACCGCTTCGCATCTACGGCGCGGGCGGACTGCGACTGTTCACCCTCGAGGAGTACAACGACGCTGCGCTGGCCCAAGAGAACGGCACCGTGTCCGGCGGCTCGGGCACCACGTCGGCCGAGCACGAGGCGAACCGCCGCTCGATCTGCGGCATCGAGCCCGAGCTGACGGGTGAGGTCATCAGGGGCGAGCTTCCGCCCGAGGAGCTGATGGTCATGAAGAAGCCGCTCCTCATCGAGCGGCACAAGGGCGGCGCGCTCTTTCAGACGGGCGGACCAGGCGCCGTGTGCCTCAGCTGCTGGCTCCGAAGCTTCCCCGACGACATCGACTGTCAGGATGTGGTCACCGAATGCCAGAAGGCCATTCGGGACAACCTCTGAGCACGGGACCGCAGGTCAGTCAGTTGGGGGCCGGAGCCGGCGCGTCCGCGTCGCCACCTCCGCCGCCGTTGTACATCTGCACGACGAGGTCGGTGAGGTCGAGGTCGGCCCGCACGTAGGGTGCGGCCTGGCGGTCGATGACGATGTCGAAGCCGCGCCGAGTCGCTGCGCGGCGCACGACGCCGAACATCTTCTTCATCATCGGCTGCATGAACTCGGCCTGCTTCTTCTGCAGCCGCTTGTTGTACTCGATGTACTTGGTCTGAGCCTTGACCATGCGCTGCTGGTAGTGCTCGTAGCGCTTCTGGAAAGCGGCCCGCGACAGGAACTGCATCTGGCGGCGGAGGCTCTCCTCCTCGGACTTGAGGCTCTTCTGCCGACGGTCGAGGTCACTCTGGCTGCGATCCATGTAGCGCTTCATGGTGGCCTGAGCGCTCATGCCGTCGGAGGTCTGGAGCAACGCCCCCTGCAGGTCGACCGCGCCGACCTTGGTCCCTTCGGCGGAGGACGCCGTGACCATGAAGAATGCCGCGACGGCGAGGAAGATGGCGGAGAGGCGGTTGCGCTTCACGAGATGACTCCGAACTTCTTGCCGACCTTCTCGAAGGCTTCGAGGGCCTGGTCGAGGTGCACCTTATCGTGCGTGGCCATGTAGCTGGTGCGAAGAACCTGCTGCTTGGGGGGCACGCCGGGGGTGATGAAGGGGTTCACGTAGATCCCGTAGTCCTCGAGGAGGGACTTCCACATCATGACCGTCTTGAGGTCGTCTCGGATGTAGATGGGGATGACCGCTGTGTCGGTGTTGCCGAGCTCGAAGCCCATGCGCCGCAGCTCCTCACGCATGTAGGTGAAGTTCTCGCGCAGCTTCTCCTGACGCCAGGGTTCCTCCTGCATGATCTCGAGCGACTTCATGGCCGCAGCCACACAAGGCGGGGCCGCGCTCGCCGCGAAGAGGAAGCTGAAGGCGAAGTGCTGGATGTAGTCGAGCACCTTGCGATCGCCGACCATCCAGCCGCCGATGCTGGCCAGCGACTTGGAGAAGGTGCCGCCGATGAGGTCGACGTCGTTCTCCACCCCGAAGTGCGCCGCGGTGCCGCGACCGCCGGGTCCGATGACGCCCAGGGCGTGGGCATCGTCGACGAGGAGCCGCGCCTTGTGCTTCTTGGTCACCTTCACCAGCTCGTCGAGGCGGGCGATCTCACCCTGCGCGCTGAACACGCCGTCGGTGATGACCAGCGGGCCCTCGTCATCGCCGAGCTCGCTGAGCGCCTTGTCGAGCGAGGCGGGGTCGTTGTGCTTGTAGCGGACCATGCGGGCGCCAGCGGCCTGAGCGAGGCGCACGCCGTCGTAGATGGAGGCGTGGTCTTCCTTGTCGATGACGGCCACGCTGCGCTTGTTGGCGAGCAGGGCCGAGATCGCCGCGATGTTGACCTGGTAGCCGGTGGTGAAGACGAGACCGGCCTCCTTGCCGTGGTAGGCGGCCAGCTTCTCCTCCAGCTCGTTGTGGAGACGCATCGAGCCATTGACCAGGCGTGAACCGGTCATGCTCGTGCCGTACTTCTCGATGGCCTGGCTCGCCGCCTCGCGAACGCGGGGGTCGGTGGTGAGGCCGAGGTAGTTGTTCGACCCCAGCATGACGACCTCTTTGCCCTCGAGCTGGGCGACCGGGCCGTTGTTGAAATCGAGCGGCCGGAAGAAGGGGTAGACGCCCATCTTGCGGGCGTTGTCGGCCGCCATGAACTTGAAGCACTTGTCGAAGACGTCCTTGCCGCCGGTCTTGCTGATGGCGACGCGCTGCGACATCTGCTTGGCGAGCCGGGCTTCGGCCGCCTTACGTCGCTCCTCGGGGGTGCGCTTCTTCTTGGACGGCGCCTCCTCGGTTGAAGTCGGAGCCGCCTGGGCGTGGCTACCGTTCGCGCCGTTGGACGAGGCGGCTGGCTTGGACGCGTGACCGTTGGACGATGCGGCCGGCTTGGGCGCGTGGCCGTTGGCGCCGTTGGGCTTGGCCTGCACCGTGTGCACACCGAGGTCCTCGTCGGTGTCCATGGCGGGGTCGATGTTGGGGAGCGCGTTGCCGTCGACGAGCACCCGCCACCCCTCGAGCCAGAGGTCCGAGGCCTGCTCGAAGCGCTGTCGTGCCTCCATCACTCCGGTCGCTGCCTTCATGACGCGATCGTTGGAGATCAGACGGATGACCGTGGGTGAGCCAGCCAGCTTCTTCCCACGGTCGAGGAGGTTCTTCACCGTTCCCATAGTCGAGCCTAAACAGGGCATTTCAGGCGCACGCAGACACAGCGGCGCTGACTCAGCCGCTGCTCCTATTGCTCCGACCGGGACCGATGTCAAACTCGACCGCACCATCAACCTCGCAAGATGTTTCGAGTTGACGCGGGACGCCTGGCAATCATTTCATAGCCGCCATGCGCCGTGTGATGGTCGTCGACGACGAAGAGAACATCCGCCTGGTGCTCAAGACCTTCCTCCGCCGTCAGGGCTACGAGGTCGAGGTTGCGGGCAACGGCGAGGAGGCCCTCGAGATGGTCGAGACCTTCGGACCCGACTTCATCATCACCGACGTTCGCATGCCCAAGCTCGGTGGGCTCGATCTGCTCGGCACCCTCAAAGCCAAAGGAGACGAGGCGACGGTGATCGTCATGAGCGCCTACGGCAACGTCGACCTCGCCCTCGAGGCCATGCAGGCGGGGGCCTACGACTACGTCCAGAAGCCATTCAAGAACGAGGAGGTCCTGCTCACCCTGCGCAAAGCCGAGGAGCGTGAGCGGCTGAAGCGGGAGAATCGCGCGCTGCGCCAGGAGGTGCTCAAGGAGAGCAACTTCGAGAACATGCTCGCCAAGAGCGGCGCCATGCAGAAGGTCTTTCGCACCATCGACAAGGTGGCCGATTTCAAGACCACGGCGCTCATCACCGGAGAGAGCGGCGTGGGCAAAGAGCTCGTCGCCCGCGCCTTGCACCATCGCTCCGATCGCAAGGACAAGCCCTTCGTGGCCGTCAACTGCGGAGCCATCCCCGAGAACCTGCTCGAGAGCGAGCTCTTCGGACACAAGCGTGGGGCCTTCACCGACGCCAACGCAGACCGTGCCGGTCTCTTCGAGCAAGCCGATGGCGGAACCCTCTTCCTCGACGAGATCGGCGAGCTCCCCCTCCCCCTGCAGGTGAAGCTTCTCCGCGTGCTGCAGGAGGAGACCGTGCGTCGCATCGGCGACGTGAAGGACACGGAGGTCGACGTGCGCATCACCGCCGCCACGCACCGCGATCTCTCGGCCGAGGTCGAGGCGGGGCGCTTCCGCGAGGACCTCTTCTACCGCATCAACGTCATGCACATCCCGGTGCCCCCGCTGCGCGAGCGCCGCGAGGACATCGGCCTGCTCATCGATCACTTCATCGAGCGAAACAACAACCGTCTGGGCACGAGCATCCGCGGACTGACCCCCGAGGCGCGTCGCATCCTCATGAGCTACGCGTGGCCCGGCAACGTGCGCGAGCTCGAGAACACCATCGAGCGCGCCATGGTCCTGGCCGAGAGTGAGACCCTCACCGAGGCCGACCTCCCCGAACGGATCCGCGAAGCCCGCGACCCCATCCGCCTCCAGCTCGAGAGCGGCGAACTCTCGATCAAGAAGACGGCCCGCATCATCGAAGAGGTTCTGATCCGACGGGCCCTCACCCAGACGAAGGGCAACCGCACGCGGGCCTCTCAGCTGCTCGAGATCAGCCACCGAGCGCTCCTGTACAAGATCAAAGACTACGAGATCGATCTGTGAGTGCCGTCCTTCGCGATGCCCGCGACGAGGACGGGCAAGCGCTCGTCGCCCTCATCGAGCCCATCTTCGCCGAGTACGACGGCGTGCTCTTCATCCTCGACGAGATGCCGGAGCTGATGCACATCGCGAGCAGCTTTGGCGCAGAGGGCGGCGGCTTCTGGGTGGCGGAGCGCGACGGCGCCGTGGTGGGCTGCGTGGGCTGGGTCCCCCATGGCGACGGCGTCGAGCTCAAGAAGCTCTACGTGGCTAAAACCGAGCGCGAGCAGGGTCTGGGACGGACGCTCGTGGAGTGGGTGGAAGAAGCAGCCGCGCGATACGGAGCCGCCTTCGTCGAGCTGTGGAGTGACAGTATGTTCCTCCCCGCACACCGCTTCTATGCGAAGCGAGGCTACGTGCGCGACGGCCGGCAACGCGAACTCGACGACGCGAGTGGCACCATCGAGTTCTACTTTCGCAAGGACCTCAGCCCGCCCGCAGGCGGATGACCCCCTCGCCCGAGCCGACCCGGGCCTGGCAGGCGAGGCGCTCGGCCCCACTCGCCCCGAGCGCGTCGAGCACGTCGCGCTCGTCCTCGGCAGCTGGCTTCAGCAGCGCGTGCCCATGCTCGACCTGCACGCGACAGATCCCACAGCTCGCGGAGCGGCACGAGAACGACACCGGAGCATCGATCTCGTCGGCGAGGTCCATGATTCGCCCGCCCGGCTCGACCTGAGCCGCCATCGTGGCTCCGGACGCGTCGGTGAAAATGACCTCGATCATGGCGACAACCTAACCGCGCCGCGGGCGATGTCGCGGATCTCGGCCTGTTTTCCGAGAATCAGCGCCAGAATCGCATCGGGGCCGCCCCAATTCCCCGGCGAGGAGGCGACGCATTCCCTCGTGCGAACGCTCAGCGCGCCGTCTGCACGAGAAACCAGACTTCAGACCACCGCCGGGAGGCGGTTGGCGTTGGCGGCGATGCGCTGGGCGATCGTCACGAGGTCGCCAACCGCATCGAGCACCCCTTGGGTCTGCTCGCGATGAAAGCCGATCCAGGCCCAAACACCATCATCGCGAACACGAACCTGCACACCGCGATCGCGGAGGGCGAGGATGATCTTTCGGGTCTCGCCCCCCACGAGCCTCGAGGCGTCGTCGGTCATGTCGGCCTTGAGCACGTAGTACTTGTCGAACTTGGGGTGGCCGACGGGTTCCGCGGAGCGGTCGTGTTGCATGGACGAGCTGGCCGGATTCATCACGAGGCCGCGCTCGAGCGACTTGAAGAACTTCACGTCGACTTCGTAGTGGTACTGCTGAAAAGCATCCCTCACGGCGCGCACGTTGAGGTCGACGCCGCCCTGCCCACCCCACATCGACAGCGGCGTCTCCGCCAAAGCGAGCTGCCGCTCGGCCGCGTAGGCCGCGAAGGCGTCGCGCGCGTGTCGCAGTGGCTCGGCGCACGGAACCGGACCGGCGACGCGCTCGATCTCGGCCGCGACCTTGAGGGCCCGAACCGACGCGCGTTCGACCTCCTCCAGGGGTCCCGGGGGGATGTGCCGCCAGACGGTGTCGTCGTCGACGCGATAGTCCCCTTCGAGGAGGAGCCGACGCAGGCGCTCGGAAAGGAGCGCGTTGGCGCGATCGGGCTCGTCGACCCGCACCGCATAGATCGCGTCGAACTCGGGGTCTCTGGTCTTGCTCTCCCGGCGCGCGTCGCCGGGAGGCTTGCCCCGGGTCACGGTGAGCCCGGCGTCGAGCGGCCGGATGAGCTTGCCCCCAAAGAGGTACCCCGTGCCCTCGCCATAGAGCCGCACGGACCGGTCGCGAAAGGTGCCGCGGTGGCCCTCTTCTGCCGCGACCAGCCCCAGCCTCGACGCGACCTCCTCGACCGTGGGTCCGGTCGGCCCGGCGGGGGCCTTGGGGGCGTCGCTGCTGCGCCAAGCGAGAAACAGCCCGATGAAAGCCACGGGGAAACCGAGGACGAGCACCGCCCGCCCCGCATCGATACCCGCCTCGTTGAGCGCCACGCCCAGCCCCACCAGCGCCACCCCGGCGATGATGGTGATGGCCGGCACAACCCCCGCCCCACGGCGATCGCGATGGGCGAGGCGCCGTTGGCGGATCCTCGACACGCTACGGGTTTCGGTCGGATCGCGGTCGAGGTCAACGATGCTGGTGCCGCGGCACGATTGTCCCGACCACGACGCTCTGCCTTAGAGCTGCCTCTGCCTTAGAGCTGCCTCTGCCTCAGGGCTGCCTCTGCCTCAGAGCTGCTGCTTGACCCATAGCCTCACGGCTCGGTTCCCGGGGTCGACGAGCACCGCGACGTAGGCTCCCTGCTCGGGCATCCACGCGTGGTGGCCGGGTGCGCGATAGGTCGGCGCGCCGAGCGACTCGGACACGAGTTGGCCCACGAGTCCCCCCAAGGCCTCCGTTTCACCGCCACAGGGCGCGGCCGAATAGACGACCTCGATGCGGTCGACGACCCCGTCCGTCGAGGTCACCTCCCAGTCGGCATCGAGGCCCCACGGCCCCCGTGCGGCGCGACAGTACCCGGGTGCGTTCCATTGCCCGCCGACGGCGACGCATCGCGATTCGGCAAAGGCTACGGGGTCGCCCAGCTGCAGACCGATGAGCGACGGAGGCACGACCGGGTACTGGGTGGAGACCTCGAGGTCCGGACAGCCGCCACGGCATGCGACGAGGGCCCGCCGCGCCTGTTCGCGGGTGGCGCCATCGCATTGGGCGCAGGATGCCAATCGTTCGGCCGCGACGGGGCAGAATCCCGAATCGCTGCGCTCGCCGGGTGCGACCGGCGTCGTGGCGGGCGCGGAGACCGCGGCGCCCTGACAGCCAGCCAAGACGAGGAGGAGGGTCGACCAGAGTTGTCTCATGGCCCCCCAACGCCGCTCGATACCGCGCCGATTCCGAGTCGTCGCTCAGAACTGGAAGTAGACGAACGGCACCGCGTCGGCCGTGGCCGCCTCGCGGAGGGCGATGAAGATGCCGAAGAGCACGGCCGCCTGCACGGGGGCCGGAGCCTGAATGAAGAACTCACGGGCGCGATCGTAGAAACGCCGCGGCGCCCACTGAAGGACCAAGGCACCCAAGATGATGAGCAGCACGTTGCGGTGCAAGTTGGGCGTGTAGGTCGTGAGGGTGAGCAACCGCTCGTACATGGCGCCGGCCTTGTCGAGCGAGGCAGCGCGGAACATCGTGAAGGTGAGCCCGACGAAGGTGAAGTTGGCCGCAACGGCCACCACCCGAGCGGGAGCCTCGCCTGCGTCGCCGAAGATCTGCTTGAGCAGATAGATGATGACTGCGGTGGCGATGCCGCCTCCGAGGAGGACGAGGCCGAGGATGCGGAGGCCGGGGTGCCCGAAGTAGTAGAGGATCGGCCCGAGCGCGATCACGTTGAGTCCGACCAAGAGCGCGAGACCACGCCCGTTGGCCATGGCCTTCTTGGGATCCTTGCGCAGTTCCTGGAACCAGTGCGTGATGCTCAGCGCTACGCCTTGGATGCAGCCGAACACGAAGTAGGTCCATGCCGCGCCGTGCCACACGCCGCAGATGAGCATCGTGAGAAAGATGTTCAGGTACTTGCGGAAGGCGCCCTTTCGGCTGCCACCGAGGGGGATGTAGACGTAGTCGCGCAGCCACGTGGACAGCGAGATGTGCCACCGCCGCCAGAACTCGACGATGTTGGTCGACTTGAAGGGCGCGTCGAAGTTGATCTTGAAGCGGTAGCCGAGCAGCAAGGCCGACCCGATGGCCACGTCGCTGTAGCCTGCGAAGTCGCAGTAGACCTGCACCGCATAGCCGTACATCGCGAACATCGACTCCACCGCGCTGTAGCTGGTGGGCTCGGCGAAGACGCGGTCGACGAAGTTGACCGCGATGTAGTCGCCGATGACGACCTTCTTGAAGAGCCCCGCAGCGATGAGGAACAGGCCTTCGCCGGCCGTGGAGGGGGTGAGCCGGGTCTTGCGCTCGAGATGGGGCAAGAGGTCGCGGCCACGGATGATGGGGCCCGCTACGAGATGGGGGAAGAAGGAGATGTACGTGAGGTAGCTGAGGTAGCTCCTACAGGCGGGGATCTCGCGCCGGTAGACGTCGATGACGTAGCTCAGCGACATGAAGCAAAAGAAGGAGATCCCGATCGGCAGCTCCACCCGCATCGTCAGATCGGGAACCTCGGTGCTGAAGAGGTTGCGGATGACGAACAGGAACGATTCGGCGCCCCAGTTCCAGTACTTGAAGAAGATGAGGATGCCGACGTTGAGCACCACGGTGCCGATGAGCATCAGCTTGCGGCGCCCCTGGTCCTCGATTCGGTCGAGCCAGACCCCGAGGTAGTAGTCGATGCTCGTGGCCACGAAGAGCAGCGGCACGTACTTCAGACTCTGGAAGACGTGCTGCCAGAACTCGGCCTCGCCGATGCGCTGCTGCAGCTGCGCGAGGATGGGCAGGGTAGGGTCGGGAAAGAGCACGCCCCAGCCGACGAAGGTCCACCCGGCGTAGAAGACGTACGAGCTCGCGAGCAAGAAGGCGAGCCGCGCCTTGCGCCACGGTGCCAGCAACCAGCTGACGAAGAAGACCGTGGCGAAGAAGTAGGCGTAGGTGACGGTATTGAACAGCACGGGGGGCTGAGCCGGCTGTTAGCACCGTCACCACCGCGATGTGAAGTCCCCGGGCGCGAGGACGCGCGTCGGCTGGACCGCCCTGCACGACGTCAGCGCGAAACGCGGTCGAAGATCACGCCAAGGCTGGGATCTTCGTCCGCGGGGACGCTCAGAACTTGAAGACGGCGACGGCGGCCTTGCCCGGCGTCACGTTGACGGTGCGGGTGCGGGTGGTACCGCCGACCTTCGCGCAGCTCACGGTGTGAGGTCCGGGGGCGACCTTCTTGCGCACACTGGAGCGCGTGCCCAGGCCTGCACCGTCGACGGTGAACGCGCAGCTGGCGCCGATGGCCATGGCGACGAGGGTCCCCTGCTCCTGGGCTGCCTTCGGGGCGGAGCTCACCTCAGCGTCGGCCTTGGTGGAGCGCTTCGAGCGCTTGGACTGACGCGCGTCGAGGAAGCGCGAGCGAGCCTGGGTCGGGGCAGCCGCGACGACAGGGTTCGCCTCTGCCGCCGGGGTCGTCTCGGCCGCGGGCTTCTCTTCGGCGACCGGCGCGTCCTGCAGATCGTCGGCGCTCTCGGTGGCGACGGTGGGCTCCTCGTCGGCGCCCGGCGTCATGGGGAGCGCGAACCGCGGGACGGCGGCCTGAGCCTTCATGGCCTCACCGGGGGTGAGGGCCACGGTGGCGAAGATGGCCACGGCGGCTGCGACCATGGGCACCAGCGCGAGCACGAGCTTGTTGCGGCGGCGGGGGCGCGCGATCTCTGGGTACGACGGCATCATGGCCATCGGCGGAAGACTCGGGCGCTGCGGCGGGAGGATGGGCGCCGAGGTGGCGGCCGCCCGCATCGGGGGAATGCTCTGGCTCGAGCTAGGCGGCGCCGGCACCGGCATGGGCCCAGCCTTGATGGCCGAGGGGATGCTGCTCGTGGGCGCCGGACCAGGCTCGCTTGGACGAAGGTTGCGTACCATCGTCATCGAGTCGTCGAGGCTGTCCTCGGGGGCGCGGTAGGGCACGAGGACCTCACCGGCGAGGCGGGCGATCTGCTCGAGGTGAACCCGACCGCGGGCCGACGCGTAGGGCCGCAGGGCGAGGGCGAGGTCGAAGACCCGCGCCGGGCGATCGCTGCGGCGCTTGCTGAGCGCTCCGAAGACGGCACGGTCGACGGCTTGCGGAATGTCGACGTCGCGGCGGAGGCTCGACGGAGGCAGGGGCTCATCCTGAGCGATGGCGAGCATGAGCGCGGTGCCGTCGCCACTGAACGCGGCGTGCCCGGTGAGCAGGGCGTAGAGCATGCAGCCGAGGGACCATACGTCGGCGCGCTCATCGATGTCGGACTGCTGCCGGATGAGCTCGGGCGAAGCAGAGGGGGAGAGCCCCATGAGGCGCGTGCAGCTGCCCTCGGCGGCGGCCGCGGGGTCGCGCATGACCTTGCAGGTGCCGAAGTCGGTGATCTTCGCGACGGGCTCACCGTTGCGCTTGCGGGTCACGAAGACGTGGCTCGGCTGCAGGTCGCGGAGCACGACGCCGCGGGCGTGAGCCTCCTGGACGGCCTCACAGACCTGGAGGAAGAGGTCGACCGCCTCGGAGACGGTCAGACCGCGCTTGCCGATGGCGTCGAAGCTCTCGCCTTCGAGGTACTCGCGGGCGAGGAAGAGGGAGCCGTCTTCGAGGGTGCCCGCATCCGCGATGCGCGCGACGTGCTCCGACTCGAGCTGCGACAGGATGCGCGTCTCACGGTGGAAGCGCTGAACCGCCTTGGCGTCGGTCGCGTAGGTCGTGGAGATGACGCGAAGCGCGAGGCGCTGCTGGAAGTGAGCGTGGTTCGCTTCCAGAAGAAGGCCGCGGCTGCGGCCGAGGACCCGCTTGACCACGTAGCGCTGGGCCACCGTGTCGCCGGGGTGAATCTCGAGACGCCCGGCGCGACGGGGCTGCTGCTTGGCCTGCTCGACGCGACCACGGGCCTCTGCCGCCCGAAGTCGTCGCATCTCGTGGTCGGCCGCAACCGCGACGTCGTCCTGCAGGGTCGAGACCGTGGCCGCCTCTTCGAGCTCACGACGGCTCTCGGGGGGAAGGCTCGAACGCGTCGTGGGCAGCGGCGAAGCCTGCGTGGTGGAGGTATCCGGGGTCGTCACCGGTTGCTTGCGAGCCTTGGGCGCCGCGGCGCGAGGCACCGGCCGCTGCACCGGAGCTGCCTTGGGCGCCGCAGCTTTCGGCGCCGCCGCCTTGGGCGCCGCAGCCTTTGGGGCCACCGGCTTCGACGCGCTCGCCCGCGATGGGGTCGCCTTGGGGGCCGGCCGGGGCGCGGCCTTGGCCGTGCGCCGCGGCGGCGGCGGGGCCGATCGGCGCGGCGGCGCGGGCTTGGCGGTGCGGGGTCGGGGCGGGGGGGCAGAGCGTCGGTTCATGGGAAGAGCCTGGTGCCCCCTCTAACTGCACGTCGCATGCCGGCGCCGAACCCTGGCTGGAAAGTTCCAACTAGCGAGGATCTCAAGCCATTATCTCACCTACACCTACACCAATCTGGATCGTCGCGGGGGGTAAGTGGTGCATGGCTTGTCCATGTGTGCCCGCGAGAGATTGGTTGACGCGCCGCGCCGGACGCTATGTTGCGAGAGTCATGGCCAAGGGTCACCTCGTCCTGCTCTTCGTGGCGATCGCTCTGTTCGTCTACCGAATCGTCCACGCCCTCCGCACCCGCGGCGACGCCGACGACGAGACCCCCACCTACCCCGAGCCAGCCCTCCAGCTCGAGGAAGAGAACGAGCAGCCGCACGACGTCTTCGGAGAGCTCAAGTCCACCCTCGACGCCGATCAAGAGGCCGAGGGACGCTACCTCGCCGCCAAAGACGGCAAGGCGAAGGACGAGCCCACGTTCTTCTCGGTCCCCATTCCACGCAAGATCGTCGTGATGGCCGGCACGCTGCTGGCCATGGTGGTCGTGCCCTACCTCCTTCCCCAGCTGAAGTGGCTGCGCCTCCTCTCCGAGCCCATGGAGGAGAAGGTGGCAGAAGCCGCCCCCGAGGCCGCGGGAGGTCCCATGCCCGAGGACGCCGTCGGCGAGGCGGAGCTCCCGGGCGCCACCTTCGACCAGCAGTCGCGCGCGAAGGAGCTCGAAGCGGCGGTCGCCGACAACCGAGGTCCCATCGCCAAGGGCAGCCCCAAGGGCGAGGTCCCCGCCGCGGTGACCGAGGACAAGCCTCCCCGATCCATCGCCAACCCAGACGCCCTCAACGCCTTCTTCGACAAACTCATGGCCGTCGAGCGCAAGGATGAGGGCGCGCAAGCCCACATCCTTTACTTCGGCGACTCCATCGTCGCGTCCGACTTCGTGAGCGGAAAGCTCCGACGTTTGATGCAGACCCGGTTCGGCGACGCAGGCCACGGCTATGCCATCATCGCCAACGCCTGGCCCGGTTGGTTCCACATCGACGTCGCACGCCAAGCCGCCCCGGCGTGGCGCGTGAGCACCTGCGTCGGCCCCTACGCCGAGGACGGGCTCTACGGCCTCGGCTGCGCCTCCTTCACGTCGAGGAACGAAGGGGTGTGGACCGAGTTCGGCACCGCCACGCTCGACACTCCATGGGGCAAGAACGTCAGCAAGTTCGAGATCGAGTACCTCACCCAGCCCGGTGGCGGCACCTTCGACATCCTCGTCGATGGCGAGAAGAAGGGTCAGCTCGCGACCGAGGGCCCCGAGACGAAGGTGGCCTGGAAGATGGTCGAGGTGCCCGACGGGCCCCATACCCTCAAGCTCGTCAGCGTCGATGACAAACCCGCGCGCGTGTACGGCATTCGCATGCTCCGCGATTCGGCGGGCGTGACCCTCTCCGCGATGGGGATCACCGGTGCCCGCGCACGCTTTCTCGACAAGCAGGACGACGAGCACTTCAAGCAGGTCCTCGCCAAGACCGACGCGAGCCTGGTGTGCCTCGCCTTCGGCTCCAACGAGGTCACCGACGGCAACATGTACCCGATGGAGAAATATCGGGCGACGCTCGAGGCGGTGATGAAGCAGGTCGAAGAGGCGCTCCCCAATGCCTCGTACATGCTCGTGGGTCCGCCCGACATGGCGAGCCCCAAAGCGAGTCAGGGCCACAGCCGTCCCATGGTCTACTTCATTGCGAAGGAGCAGAAAGAGCTAGCCGAGAAGCGAGGCTGGGCCTTCTGGGACCAGTTCCGCGCCATGGGCGGCGGCGGCTCGATGTGGTCCTGGATCAAGCAGGGCCTCGGCAACCCCGACATGTTCCACCCCACCGGCCAGGGCGGCAGCGTGCTCGGCAAGTGGGAGTACCTGGCCATGATGGAAGCCTTCGAGAAGTACAAAGCCTCGAAGCGCTGATGCGGGAAGCAGGAACCATGCGCACGCACCGCGTTGGCGAAGGCCAGACCAACGGCTACCCTGCCGACGTGCGCATGCTTCGCTTCTCCTCCGGCTTGATGGCGGGTTCGGCCCTCCTCCTGACGACGGTGGCTTCGGCCCAAGTACCGCCCGCTCCTCCCGCAGAGCCCCCTGCCGAGGCCCCGGCCGACCCACCTCCAGAAGCTGGACCCGAGACTCCTGCTTCGCCTCCCGGTGAAGCCCCGCCCGTGCAGCCGGGTGCTGCGCCCCCCCCTGAAGAGGACCCGCCTCCTCCTCCTCCGGTCCCCGAGCCCGCGCCGCCCCCGATCATGCCCGCGCCGCAACCCCCCGCGCCCAGCAACGGACAACCTGGCTATGGGCAGCCTGCCTACGGCCAACCCGGCTACGGGCAGCCGACGCGCGAGTACGGGCCCCCGCCGCCTCCGGCTGGCTACGGCTACGGCCCGCCGGGCTACGCCCCCAACCCCGGTGGCTACGCACCTCCTCCACAACGGCCGCCCGAGCCTCCCCCCGCCGACACCCTCTTTTGGTCGTTGCGCTACGACCCCTTCGACCTGCTCTTCCGGCGCGTCACCATCGAAGGCGAGGTCGCCCTCGGTGACCTCCCGCTCAGCGTCGAGTTCGCCCCCTCGTGGATCTTCGACTCGCCGTCGGACGGCATCGACGAGAAGGGCTTCGACCTCGCGGCGCGATTCGCGTGGTACATCCAGGGACGACCGCTCGAGGGCTTCTGGCTGAAGGCCAACGCGGAGTACGAGCGCTTTCAAGCGACCCTCTACCGGGGCGACCTCGACAACGAGGTCTACTTCGGTCGTCCGAACCCCGAGTTCTGTGATGCGGACTCCGAAAAAGGCACCTGCCGCCGGACACTGCAGAACTTCATCGTCGGCGCGATGATCGGCAACAGCACCGTCTTCGGCTCCGACGGTGGCTTCGCCATCAGCGGCGGCATCGGCATCGGCGTGGCCGTCACCGGAACCGAGCGCCTCGAGGTCTTGCCGTGCGACGACACCTCCCGCCTGAGCGGCGATCCGAACTGCCCCATCAACGAGGACGACCCGGGCGAGGGCGTGTTCACGACCTACAACGACAAGGCGGGACGCATCCGTCTGCTGGGCTCGCTCAGCCTCGGCGTCACCTTCTGAGCCTCAGCCTTGAGGGTCGTCGGCGCGGCGGCCGCGGTTGTGGCGGCGGCCTTCGGGGCGCGGCGGGAACTGCCGGCGGGCGCGCTTGCGGCGGTCGGGGCGGCCACGTCGGTCGAACTCGGGATCCGCGAAGAAGGTCGCGAGATCGCCGAAGCGCTGCGGCCCCTCGGTCTCCAGCTTGTCGTGATGAAGCGTGCAGAGGAGCACCGGGCGACCGGCGATGACGACGCCGACCAAGTCTTCGGTCTCGGCGCAGACGGCACAGCGCTGGGGGGCGGAGCTCGGCATGCTCCGATTTGAGGAGGCCTCGAGCGATGAGGCCAACTTTGTCACGCTTCGATAAGTGTGGGTCAGCCCATCGCCTTCACGCGGCGCTCGATCCAATGGATGACGTCGTCGCTGCGGCGCTTGCCTTCGAACTCGCTCAGCTCACGAATGCCGGTGGGGCTCGTGACGTTGACCTCGGTGAGGTGCTCACCGATGAGGTCGAGGCCCACGAAGAAGAGGCCGTCGGCCCTCAGGCGCGGAGCGATGTCGGCCACGAGCTCTTTCTCACGCGCAGTGAGCTCGGTGGGAACCACGCTGCCGCCCACGTGGATGTTGGAGCGCAGGTCGCCCTCGGGCGGCACGCGGAGGATGGCGCCGAGGGGCTCCCCGTCGAGGAGAATGACGCGCTTGTCCCCCACGCTGACCGACGGGAGATACCGCTGCACCATGGCCAGCTGCTTTCCCTCGAGCGTGAGCAGATCGACGATCGCGCGGGCGTTGCCGTCATGGCTCTTCAGACCCACCACACCGAAGCCGCCCGCGCCGTCGAGAGGCTTGATGACACCACGTCCACCGGCCTTCTCCACGAAAGCGTGGATGGCGTCGCGATCGCTCGTCACCAGGGTCTCGGGCATCCACTTCGCGAAGTGAAGCGCGTAGAGCTTCTCGTTGGCGTCGCGCAGACCCCGGGGGTCGTTCACCACCAGCGTGCGGTCCTTCACCATCTCGAGGATGAGGGTTGCGTAGAGGTAGGCGGCGTCGAACGGCGGATCCTTTCGGATCATGATCGCATCGACTTCGGTGAGGTCGATGAATCGACGCTCGCCCACCAGCGACAGCCCGTCGGGCGCATACGCCACCTCGCGCACGGGCGCCTGCGCACGGTCGCCGTCGGCGCTGACGTCGTGGATGAGGCAGTGCAAACAGGTGTGACCGAGACCGACGGCGGCCTGGATGAAGCCGAAGGTGGTGTCCTTCTGCGGGTGCACCCGGTCGAGGGTGTCCATCACGAAGAGGATGCGCATGCGACTCCGTAGCTCCGTCGAGCGCGCGGGGCCACCGCGGGGAGGATTGTCACCGCGCCGGGACACGCCTCGAGCCGATTGCGTTATGGCTGGGGCGCATGTCGCGTGCCCTGCCCTCCCTGCTCGTCGCTCTGGCTGCCTGCGGTCCGCCCACAACACCCGCCTCGCCCCCAACGCCGACGCCAGCCACGGCGACGGCTGCCCCCGCGCCCACCCCGCCGCCCGCGGCCGTGCCCGCCTTCGTGGTCGCCACCGACTGTGAGCCTGCGACGCGCGCCGCGGCGAAGGTTCTCGCGGAGGGCGGGCACGCCGCCGATGCCGCGATCGTCGCGGTGCTCGTGGCCGGCCTCGCCCATCCCTCGTCGAGCGGTCTCGGGGGTGGCGGTCTCGCGCTCACATTCGATGCGACGACGGGCGAGCCAAAGGGCTACGACTTTCGAATCACGGCCCCCGAATCCCTCGAGAAGGGCTCGCCGTGGACGCTGAACGCGCCTCCGGAAGCACGCGTGGGAAGGCCGGGAGAGCTGGCCGGGCTGACGGCGCTGCAAGCCCACGCCAAGCGTTCCTGGGCGCGGCACATCGAGGATGCCATCGCAGTCGCGGCCGATCTGAAGGTCACGCCCCACCTGTCACGCATGCTCGCCGCCCATCCAGAGATGGGCGCTGCCTTCGGACTCCCCACCGGACGCATGGTGGAACCGGGCACGCCCCTCTCGCGCCCCAAGCTCGTCGCCACCCTGCGCAAGCTCGCCGATCTCGACGCGGCGATCCCCGCCTCCTTCGCTCCGGGCGCGGTCACCGAGATCCCCCTGCTCCAGGCGGAGCGTGATGGGCGGCAGGTGATCACGACGTCGTCGGCCGGCGGGCATGTGCTCTGGGAGAGCCTCTCACTCCTGCCCGCCGCGCTCCCGACCGAGCCCGTGGCGCGCCGGCACCTCCTCGCCGAGGCCTTCGGGCTCGCCGTCGAAGACCGAATGCGCCACGCCGGTGCCGGCGGACATCTGCCCCTCTCGAAGACCCAGCTCGAGGCGCGTCGGGCGCTGCTCGATCCCAAGCGGCACCGCCCCATCCCGGCCGCGCCGCACGACGAAGGCGGCACCACCAACATCACCATCGTCGACGCCGACGGAAACGCCGTGGTCTGGTCGAGCTCGCTCGGTCACAGCTTCGGCGCAGGCGTGGTCACCGAAGAAGGCATCGTGCTCAACGACGGTCTCAGCCTCTTCGCCCGGCCCGCGGAGCGCCGAAGGTTTGGCGACGCCAACGCCCCCCGGCCTGGGGCTGCCCCCGCGGTGAGTCTCGCCCCTACCCTCGTGGTGCGAGATGGGGCCGTCGTCGCGGCCTTGGCGGCTTCCGGCGGCGAGCACGTCCCCACCGCCCTCGCCCAAGTCGTACTGCGGCTCGATGACGACGACCCCGTGGCCGCGCCGCGGCTGCGCACGCCCGTGGCGGGAGGGCTCTGGCTCGAAGCCGGGGAAGCCGAGCTCGCTCCTGGCCTGCGCGCGCGCGGTCACCACGTCCGAGCCGACCTCGCCGACCACACGGGTGTGGTCATGGTGACCCTCGGAGCTGGGGGCCGACGCGGATTCGTCGACCCACGTCGCGGTGGGGCGAATGCCATCTCACCGCCGGCCGCGTCCGCCGAGTGACGCATCGCGCCTTGTGACCCTCCGTCGCCGCGAAGTAGGCTGCCGAGCGCATGGCCACCGATAGCCGCCGTCCCACTCGCCGCGCACGCGCGACACGGCGCGCCCGCGTTGAGGCGAGGCGCGAGGAACGGCTACGTCGGCGGCGCGAGGCGCGTGAGCGTCGGGCCGAGACCCGGCAACGGCGCAAGGAGACCCGCAAGACGCTCTGGGAGGACGCCAAGAACCTCCCCAACCTACTGACATTCCTTCGAATTCTGATGATCCCGGCCGTACTCGTCCTGCTCGAGCGCGGTCGCCCGAAGGACTGCTACTGGGCCGCGTGGGTCTTCGTCGCCGCTGCGATCACCGACCTCATCGACGGGTGGTTGGCCCGCCGCATGGGCCTCGTGAGCGTGCTCGGGAAGTTCCTCGACCCCCTGGCCGACAAGCTCATCGTCGCCGCGGTGCTCGTCTGGCTCGTGCAGATGGGCCGCATCCCGGCGTGGATCGTCGTGATCCTCCTCTCCCGGGAGATCACCATCACCGCCCTCCGTGGCGTCGCCTCGTCCGAGGGCCTGATCATCTCGGCCGGCGCGGGGGGCAAGCTCAAGACCGCCCTGCAGATGGTCGGCCTCATCTGCCTCATCATCGGCTACCGCTACCGGATCGACCTCGGCTTCTACGATTTCGGGCTCGTCGACTTCACCCACGTGGGACGGATGATGATCTACGCGTCCATCGTCTTCTCCCTCACGAGCGCCGCGAGCTACATGCAGCTCTTCGCCAATGCCATCGAGCAGAAGGGCAGCGGCGAGGACGAAGGGTGAGCTGACGGTGCCGAGGGGATCTGCTACGGACCGCCCATGCGCATCTGGATGCTCACGGCCCTCCTCGTCGGGACCCTCGCCTATGGCTGCGGAAAGCAAGGCGAAGGGCAGCGGTGTGACACCGAGAACAACGACGAGGACTGCGCCGACGGCCTCTCCTGCGTGACCCGGAACAGCATCCAGGGCGCCGTCTGTTGTCCGAACTCGGGCGCCACCGACCTCGCCTGCCTCGACGACGTCGGCACCACGAGCGCGAGCAGCACCACCACCTCGGGGGCTGGCGGCTCCGGCGGGGGCACCGGCGGCACCGGTGGCACGGGTGGCACCGGCGCGACGACGAGCACCGGTGGCGCAGGGGGCACCGGCGGCACCGGCGGCACCGCAGGTGGTGGCGGCACGGGCGGCGCCTGAGGGCGCAGAAACGTCACTGAGGCGCCGCCTCGGCCGTGTAGGCGGCAATCCTACCCCCGTGTTATAGAGGCCGCGCTTCGGTCGGACGGGTCGACGTCCATCCGCCGTGCGGAAGTGCTTCAGCTAGGTCGCTATGAAGATCCTCTCCGAGATTCTCCCCATCCTGGGACTCCTCACGGTCATCTTCTTCGTCCTTCGCCGCCTCCCGAAGGGCGACGTGGACCACTCGGACGCCTACACGAAGCGCCGCACGCTCAACTGGCTACCGCTCGGGCTCACCTACGCGTTCCTCTACATGGGGCGCTACAACATCAACGTCGCCAAGACGACGGGGATCATGAGCAAGGAGGAGCTGGGCCTCATCACCGTGGCCGGCACCACCACCTACGCGATCGCCTTCCTCATCAACGGCCCCATCGCCGACCGCTACGGCGGTCGAAAGACGATCATCGCCGCTGCCCTAGGCGCAGCCCTGGCCAACCTCGGCATGGGCTTGGTCCTCCAGAGTGGCTACACCGGCAGCCTCGTCGCTCCCTTCGGCGCGCTCTACGCGCTGAACATGTACTTCCAGAGCTTCGGCGCCGTCTCGATCGTCAAGGTCAACGCATCGTGGTTCCACGTGCGCGAGCGAGGCACCTTCGGCGGCATCTTCGGCATCCTCATCTCGCTCGGCCTCTACTTCGCCTACGACTGGGGGACGCCGATCACGAAGTATCTGCCGACGCAGTGGATCTTCTTCATCCCGACCATCATCCTGCTCGTCTTCGCGGCGATCGACTTCAAGCTCGTCTTCGACCGGCCCAGCGACACCGGTCACGAGGACTTCGACACCGGCGACGCCTCGAGCGGTGAGGATGATCACGGCCCCGACCCGGTGTTGGATGTGGTGAAGCGGATGCTGAGCAATCCCATCATCATCACCATCGCGCTCATCGAGATGTGCAGCGGCTTCGTACGCGGCGGCATCATGAAGTGGGGCTACGTCTTCGCGGCCGAAACCGGCCAGAGCTTCTTGCAGTCCCACTGGGGAGCCTTCCTCTGCGCCGCCGGCATCTTGGGCGGCGTCTTCGCCGGCACCATTTCCGACCGCATCTTCCAATCGCGTCGGGGCCCCTCTGCCGTCATTCTCTACGCGATCGGTGGCATCTCCATCGGCCTCTCGGCCGCCATCATCGCCAGCCCCGCCGCGGCCTATATGCTCATCTTCTCCATCCTGAGCATCATCGGCGTGCACGGCATGCTCAGCGGTACCGCGAGCATGGACTTCGGCGGTCGTCGCAATGCCGGCGTCGCAGTGGGCCTCATCGACGGCATGGTCTACCTGGGCTACGGCGCCCAGTCGCTCTTGATCAGCAAGGTCCTGCCCACGGGCCCTGCTCAGACCGAACCCACCAACTGGCGGATCTGGCTCCTCGTCGTGCTCCCGGTCACCGTGGTCGGCTTCCTTCTCTCGCTTCGGATCTGGAACGCCAAGCCCACGCCGAAGGCCAAGAAGGCCGCGGCCAACGACGACGAGGCGACCGCCGAGTCGGCGGCCTGAAGGCATGAAGCTTCAGCGTGCGTCTTGAATGGTGATCTGCACGCCGGTGCCGGTGCGAATGCGGTTCAGCTTGGGGTTCGCCTCCGTCACGTGATCTGGCGTGCGCGCGTTGTGGATGGCGCCCACGATGACCGGGCGGTCGGGGTCGCCCTCCATGAAAGCGAGAGCCACCTCGACGCCAGGCCGTAGTGGGAAGTGCATGCCATGGTCGGGCCCCACGTGGGGTTGGGCCATGCGCACCGGCTTGCTCGCCTGCAGCTCGGGGTGCTCGGCGATGTCGAAGAGGAACTTCACGACGTAGCGGCCCCAGTTGTCGAGCTGCGCGAAGTCGCCGACCTCTTGTTCGGGGCGAGGCTGAACCACGCCGTGGATCCAGCCGACGATGCGAGGCTTCGGCGTGACCCGTGGCGGCCGATAGGTTTGTCGAGCGTCGATCGCCGTAAACCGATTGCGGTAGTAGGAGGTGCCGAGCTCGCGCCCGAACACGGACTGCACGGCCTCGTGTTCCACCGTGGTGACGAGGAGCTCGGCCTCGGGAACACGGGGGTGCCCGGCGAGGTGGTAGCGGTGGCCGGCCGCCACCTCGGCGAGGGTGCTCTCTGCGTGATAGACGCGATAGCGGCTGTCGGACGCTTCGGCGCGGATCTGAGCGAAGCGACGGCCGGCGGCGGGACTTCGGTAGTGGGCGCCGTATTCGGTGACCCCACCGGCGAACCCATGGTCGGCGGTCGCCGTGGAGGTGAGATCGACCTGGGGCGTGCGGTAGTTGTAGTCCATCATCACGAACTCGGACGGCAGCACCTGGGTGCGCGCCCGCAGCTCGAAGACGTCCTTGCGCTCGCCGCGCCCGCGATAGTTCAGCTGGTGGTGAGCATCGACCTTCCCGAACCCCTCGTTGTGGTCGGTGAACACGATCTGCGTCGAGCCGTCTTTCTCTTCGAAGAAGAAGCTGATGCCGATGTGCTCCGCCAGTCGAGACACGAAAGAGAGATCGCTCTCGCGATACTGCACCACGAAGTCACGCTCTTCGTAGCTGCTGCTCAGGCGCATCGCGGAGTCTGCCTCGAGCCCAACCATGGCGAGCTTCTGCTCGATGATCGTGGGCACGGTGAGGTGTTGGTAGATCTCCTGCACCTCCACGAGGGTGAGCCAGTGCGCCCGCGGCACGAGGTGGAACACGAGCGTGTAGAAGGCGTTCTCCTCTTCGAGGTCTTCTTCGACGTCGGCCACGACGGCGTGAATGCGTCGATAGACCTGCTCCTCTCGCTCGAAGACGAGCTCCACCCCGCACCCTGCAAGCTCGGTCCCGGAGGGCGGCTCGCCTTTCGAGGTGACCTCGACCCGAAACGAGAAGAGTTGGGAGACCGCCTCCCGTCCCTGCAGCCGGTGGATCTCCATGTTGGAGCAGTCGAAGTCCTCGCTCAGGAGGCGGACGCGATGATCTTGAATCGACACCCCCTCAGCAGACCGAAGCCCCTACCCCGGGTCAAGGGCGATATAGTCTCGGATCCTTCCCACGAGCGACCCATGAACGCACCCGTCTCCGAGCTCTTGCAAACCTCGTCCTTCCTCGGCCCGGCCCGCGTCGTCGCGGGAGGACCGTGCCCGGTGGTACGGCTTCCTTCGGGCGAAGAGGTCTCCGTCACCATGGCCCTCACCCAGCGCTATCTGCCGGCTGAGGGCGACACCTTGCTCGTCATCGGACGGCCCCGGGACGGGCACTGGGTCATCGGCGTCGTCGACGGCGCCGGCACCACGCGCTGGGATGTCGACGGAGACTTGGAAATCCGAGCTAGCGGACGCGTCGCCATCCACGGCGAGCAAAGCGTCGACCTCAGCGGCGACGCCATCAACCTCGTGGCGCGAGCCTCGCGACAGACCTTCGACCGGTTCGTCAAACGCGTGAGGGGCGTTCTCAACATCGATGCGGGAGAGTCGCACGTGCACGTGGAGGGCACCTCGCTGCAACGCGCGAAGAAGCATGCCGTCGTGGCCGAGGAGACCGCCAGCGTGAACGGAAAGCAGATCCTGCTCGGGTGAGCCTCTGGGACTGAGCCATGGCCGATCACATCGACACCTCCGCCGTCGCCAACGGCAAGTACTTCGAGATCTTCGTCCCCAACTACGACACGTCGAACGCGCGTGATTCGTACTTGCGGCTCGGCATCGCCGCCGCGTCGGACCCGACCCTCAAGGGGCAGGAGCTCTGGGGGAAGTTCACCGAGTGGCTCGACCAGACCGAGCACGGCCACACCCGGGATCGTGCCGGTCACGACCTTCGCACGCCGCGCCTCGGCGAAGCCGACACGGCCGACGGCATCCACGAGAAGTTGGGATGGCGCGACCACACCGACGGCAACCGGATCTCCACCACCTACGGAGACAAGGTCGAGATCATCGGAGGCAACTACCAACTACTGGTGTTGGGTCGGCAGGACGATGTGGGCGATGGCGTCGTGTGGGACGCCTCGGGCGGGCACCTGGTCAGTGGTGACATCGCGCCCGGCATGGTCACCAAGATCGAATACAAGTCGACCAAGTTCGGCGGCACGTGGAAGGTCACGGAAGAAACCTCCAAGGGCCACGTACACGAGATCTTCCACGGCGAATTTCGAGAGGAGTTCAAAGGGTCGCGCACGACGTCATCGATCGGCGCCATCCCCAGTGCTCTCTCAGACACCTTCACCGCGGCCGGCACCGGGGACGACACGCGTGGCGACCCCGTCGTCGTCGACGGGACCTTCGCCAGCACCATCAACGAGTACGTCGGCCACTCGAGCGCGCGGGTGGCCACCATCACCTCCGAGACCTACGCCACGACCATCAACGAGACGGTCAACGCGAGTGGAACCATCACGTCGGACACCAAAGCGGGGACGCTCACCGAGACCGTCGATGTGGGGCGGGGAACGCTCACGAGCAACACCTACGCGGGCACCATCACGGAGACGGTGGGCAAGGCGTCGGAGCACACGCTCGTCAATGCGACGCACTTCGGCTGGTCGAACGAATACAACTTCGGCGGGGGCATGGAGATCACCCTCGGAGGCAAGGTCGAGATCTTCGTCGGTGGGCACTTCCAACTCGACGTGGCCAAGACCGTCGCGATCATCCTGCTGGCCCACTTGGAGATCCACGCCGGCTCGTTCCGTGAGATCACCCTGGGGTACAAGTGGGACCTCGTCGTCGGGTGGGAGCTCGAGGTGGATACTTACTCCAAGACGATCTCATCCATCTCGAAGTCGAGCGTAGCGGCTTCGATCTTCCTCGGCTGATGCGCACGAAGAACCTCAGCATCCTGTCCTTCGGCACTGCGGTGACGTCGACGTCGCCTCCGCAGCCGGAGATGGTGCTCATCGTGCGGGGCCGCTTCGACATGGTGCAGGGCGCGACCGCGCAAGCTCCGGCTTGTGAGCCAGGGCTGGAGCCCATCGTGCAAGGTCCGCTCACGGGCGACGGCTACGCGGAAGACGACGACGAGCGGAAGGGTCAGCTCACCTATGCGAGTGACTTCGCGCCCATGAAGCCGAGGGCCGAGGTCCTCTTCGTCGGCCATTGCCATCCTGCCGGGGGCCGCGCCGTCACCGAATGCACGGCGTCGATCCAAGTGGGGAGCTGGCGAAAGGCACTGCGCATCGTGGGTCCCCGCCGCTTCGAAGGCGTCACCGGGGACAGTCCCGGCCCGCCCAAGGCTTTTCGCAAACTGTCCCTGGATTGGACCCGCAGCGCCGGAGGCCCCACCTCGACGCTCAATCCGGTTGGCGTAGGCGAGCTCGGTGACCTCGTGCCGTGCATCGAAGCGCCCGACGCCCCAGTGACCCGCCGAGGCCGAGGACTGGTGCCGGCCGGCTTCGGGCCCATCTCCCCCGATTGGTCGCCCCGCCGCACACGGCTGGGCACGGCCTACGGTGAAAGCTATCGGCCACGAGCGCCATACTTCGCCGAGGACTTCCAGTGGAGCTACTTCAACGCCGCTCCCGAAGACCAATGGTTGGCGCGGCCGCTCCGCGGCGACGAATGGGTCGAGCTCGAGAACCTGCATCCCGAGCACGAGGTCTTGCGAACGCAGCTGCCAGGCCTTCGGGTACGTTGCTTCGTCAATGACGTTCAGGGCACCTTGCGCGAGGTCGCCATGGTGCTCGACACGTTGTGGATCGACGGTGACGAGCAGCAACTCCTGCTCACCTGGCGCGGCCGCACCGAAGTCGCCGACGACGAGCTCGAAGACGTGACCACCGTCTTGGTGGTGAGCGAGCCACTCGACGAGCCACCGCAGCCAGCGGAGCTGTACCACGCACGACTGCGAAAGTTCGAAGCAGACCCGCAAGCCCTCGACGAGAACCTGACGGGGGAAGAGCTCGAGCTGCTGAAAGCGGGACGGCGCAAGGAGGGCGTGGGCGAGGCGCTGGTCAAGCTCATCGAACGCGAGAGTCCAGGCATGACCGAGACCCTCGCCAAGGGTCCGGATGGCGGCATCGACCTCGCCGCCGCGGTCGACGAAGCGATCGCCAAAGACGACGACGTGCCCCCACCGGTGCCGCACCCGGCGGCCCCTCGTACGCACCTCGGGATCGACCTCGGAGACATCGAGAGAGCCCTTCCCGAGCTGGAGGCCCATGCGCCGGAGGAGGCCGCACGGCTGAAGGAGCGCCTCAGTGACCCCCGGCTACTCGCGCTCGACCCCAACTACCGGCCCCCCGGCAGTCCGGCCCAAGCGCCGGAACCGCCACTGGAGCCCGGGGTCGACCTCAGCGGACGCGACCTGAGCGATCGCGACCTGTCGGGGGCGGACCTTTCGGGCGCCAACCTGTCCGGGGCCATTCTCGCGCGCACGAAGCTGCGGGGCACCAACCTGTCCGGCGCCAAGCTCGAGGGAGTGTTGCTCTTCAAGGCCGACCTCACGGACGCGAATCTGTCGGGGGCCGTGCTCGAGCGCGTCAACGCGGCCAAGGCCGACCTCACGCGGGCCGATCTCTCCCACGCCTCGCTCGAGGCCGCCTTCTTCGCTGAGGCCACCGGAGAGGGTGCGCGCTTCGATGGCACACGGGGAACCTACGTGTTCTTCACCAAGGCCGTTCTTCCCGGAGTGAGCTTTCGTGGCGCCCATCTCACTCGAGCCGACTGCGAGAGCGCACAGCTTCCCGGGGCCGACTTTCGAGACGCCCACCTGGACGCCTGCTTGTTTTACCTCGCCGAGCTGCCGAAGGCGGTCTTCGAGGACGCGGAGGTCCCCGGATGCAGCTTCGAGGGCGCGATCCTCACGGAAACGAAGCTGATCGGCATGACGGGAGACACGGTGAACTTCACGGGGTGTCAGCTCGACGACGCCGACATTCGACATGCGCAGCTCCCATCTGCTCACTTCACGAAGGTCGATGCCACGGGGGCACGTTTCGACGCCGCGGATCTGACCGGAGCTCGCTTCTTCAAGTCGGTTTTGACGCGCGCGACGTTCAAGCAGGCGAAGCTGGTGTCGGCCGACCTGTCGAAGACCACCCTCGACGGGACCTCGTTCGAAGGAGCCAACCTCTACGACGCCAAGCTTCTCAAGGCGCTGGGGCACCGCACCAGCTTCGAGGGCGCCAACACGAAGCGGGTGCAACGATGATCACCCGCCCGCAGCTCGAGGAGCTGGTTCGTAGCGGCTACGACTTCACCGGCGAAACCCTGCAGGGGCTCGACCTCGCTGGGGCCAAACTCGACGGAGCCAACCTGAAAGGGATCCAGCTCGTCAACGTCAACCTGCAGGACGCTGAGCTGGCGGGGGCGGTGTTCGACGAGGCCAAGATCATCGGCTCCAGTCTGAGGGGGGCCCATCTCGATGACGCCTCATTCAAAGGCACCGTCATGGTGGGGGTCGACGCCTCACACCTACGCGCGAAGGCCTCGATCATGGACGGCCTCAAGGCGAGTGGGTGCCAATGGCGAGGGGCCCAGTTGCAGGACGTGCACATGCACGGTGCTCAGCTGCCGGAGTGCCAGCTGGAAGACGTCGTTCTCGCCGGCGCCAACCTCGATGCGGTTTGGCTCCATCACGTGATGATGTCGGGAGCCGATTTTTCGGGGGCCACCATGACGAACATGGTGCTGCTCGAGGCGAACGCGGCACGGGCCACGTTCGCGGGGTGCACCCTGGAGAACTGGATGTGCATGAAGACCGACTTCGGTGGGGTCGACTTCGACGGGGCGCACCTCGAGGCGGTGACCTTCCGCAGCTGTGACCTCCGTGGCGCGCGGCTGCCGCGCGCCATGACGCGGGTCGTGTTCCACGAGACCCTCCTCGCGGACGAAGGCGTTCCCTTGGACTTGCGCGGCGCACGGCTCGACAAGACCGTGCTGTCGGAGATGGCGTTGCGCCTGGCCGACCTGCGCGGCGCCGACCTCACGCAAGCCGTCATGATGGATGTCGACCTCCGCGACGCGAAGCTCGACGAGGCCGTCCTGTCGTCGACGGTGCTCACGCACGCCAACCTGCAGGGAACCGATCTGCGGGGTAGACCACTGCACGCTGTCATCCTCTACGGCGCCAACCTCGCCGGAGCGAACCTCAGCGGCTGTGTGGCAGAGCTGTGCATGCTCGACGAAGCCGACATGACCGACGCGGACCTCTCCGAGGCGAGCTTCAAGCAGGTCTACATGACGGGCGCCAAGATCGAAGGCGCCAACCTGCGGGGCACCGCCTTCGAAGGGACCGACCTCGCCGGGGTCGACTGGTCGACGGTCGAGTTCGATGGGCTTTCTTTCGTGCGGTGCAACTTCAAGGGTTGCGACTTCGCGGGCAAACACTTCTCGCGCTGCGACCTCACGGGAAGTGATTTCACCGACTGTAACCTCGAGGGAGCGCTCTTCGAGCGCTGCATCCTGACCCAAGCCAACTTCCAGCGCGCCAAGCTCGACAAGGCGCGGTTCATCGAGCCCGACGCCAAGGGCAGCTTCTTCGGTGAAGCGCAATTGAACGACGCCAGAATCGACGCTGGGAGGCTGCGCTACAGCACGTTCACCGAAGCGTGCGCCGATCGCGCGGTCCTGGCGAAGTGCGACCTTCGAGACGCGATCCTCGAAGGTGCGCGCTTCGTGGGGGCTGACCTTCGCGGGGCGAAGTTGCAACACGCCGACCTCTCGCACGCCAGGCTCGACGGGGCAGACCTGCGGCAGGCCAATCTCTCGGACGCCAACCTGCACGCCGTGACGGATGAAGCGACCCAATACGACGGCGCCACGACCCTGCGCATGAAGCGCGATGACCCAGACCGACGCGAGGCCGAAGCTTGGCGTCCGCCTCCCCGAAGAACCTAGCAAATGCTGCCTGCATCGAATCGTGGCGTCGGGATGAACCTCTGTTTCCCCGATATCTGCAACACCCCGGTGGGGCCGGCGACCGTGCCGATCCCCTATCCGAACATTGCCCTCAATGCGCAGGCGACGCCGTTTTCACCTTTGGTGAAGGTCACCATGATGAACGCGCTCAACATCGCTTCGTCGATCCCGATGACCTCCGGGGACGAGGCGGGCGTGGCTCATGCAACGATCAAAGGCGCGGGCCGCTACACGATGGGCAATCCCATCGTGAAGGTGAACTTCATGCCGGGGATCATGCTCACGTCGATGACCACGGGGAACAACATGAACGCCCCGGCCGGAGCGCACATCGTGCCGAGTGCGACCCAGGTCTTCTATACCTGCACCGCGCCCGTAGCGCGGCTCGCGCAGGCAGAGGTCAGGCCATCGGGCGATGGCCTGCGCATCGAGGCCTTCGACTTCGACACCCCGAGCCGAGTCGCTGCCTTCCTCGAAGCGCATGAGGGGCCCCTCGAGCTCGACCTACGCGGAAACCCGGGTGGCCGTCTCGATGCCGCACTTCGACTCGTAGACCTCTTCTTGCCGCAAGACACGCCGCTATGTTGGCTGGTGGAAGCCGACGGAGACGAGGTGCTTCGGCGCGCGCGCCGAAAAGACCATTGGACCATGCCGCTCACGCTACGCGTCGACGCCGACACAGGCTCTGCGGCGGAGCTCTTCGCCGCCGTCCTGCAGCATCACGCGCGCGCAGCGGTGGTGGGAGCGCCAACGCGAGGCAAGACCACGGTGCAGCGGTATGCGGTCCACCGCACCACGGGCCAGCGCGACTACGTGACGGCGGCGCGATGGCGCCTCCCCGACGGGCGCGACCTCGAGGGGCGTGGCGTCTACCCCTCGGACGAACCGTCGTTCGGCGGTGGCGCCGGCAAGAGCTGATCGCAGACCGCGCGCATGCGCATCATCATCGCCGGCTCTGCGTGCAGGGTGATGCGCTTGCGCTCGTCGCCGTCTTGATAGGTGAAAGTCAGCAGGGCCACGTTGGCTTGAATGGCCCGGCCGTGTTGTGAGCCCAGGATACGGTCGATGCGCCAGTCGAGGCCCACCATGAGGCGGCCGTGATCGACGATGGTCTGGCGCACGAGCTGACTCCGGAGGACGTCACGGGCCTCCTCGTACCGCGGCAGAAGAACCTCCCGCCAAGCGTTGGCGTGCTCGCCACACAACACGCCGAGGTCGGCCGCAAAGACGTGCTTCTCGGCGCCGGCGCCGGCGGCTTCGAAGATCAAGAAGCGCAGCCCGCGAATGGCTTCGGCAACCTGTTGACCCACCGCGCGGTGTTCACGCGAGAACTGTTCCACGGCGCGATCCGCGTCTTCGCCCACGGTGGGCACGAGGCACGGCCAGAGGACCTTCCAGAAGGCCTCGCGTGCACCTTCGGGCAGGCTCACGAGGGCCTCGAAATCGCGCTGCACGCGCACCGGCGGAGGCTGGCCGCCCAAGCAGGCCAGGGTGACGGCCTCGGTCGTGGTGTCGTCGCTCATCGGGCGGGACTCTACACCACCCTTCGGGCAAACCACCGCCTAGCCGGCGCCCCCGGGGACTGTTAGGATTTATCGTTCATGGTGGACTCAGCGTCGCTCGTGAAGGTCGTCAGCCAGGGGCTGGTGGCCGCAGACAGCGCGGCCTGGACCCTGCAGGGGAACACCCGGGCCACGGTGGTCGTCAAGGCGCAGTTCTCCTTCGCCTCGGGCACGATGGAGCCCATCGCAGCGGAGGAGGTCCGAAGGGACACCGACCTCGCCTTCGTGGTCGATCGAGCGGAGGTGCTGTTCTCGGGGCTGGCGGCGAGGGGGCGGCCCGACGCCCCGTCCCGTATCCTCGTGAGCCGTGGCGAAGAGCGTTTGATCGACCGGCCGATCGACCCGTCAGGCCCTGAAGCCTTGGCGCCGGGAGGACGAATCCCACCGTTCGGCAAGGTGCGGGGACAGTTCCTCGGTGGCGCTACGGTGTTCGACTTGTTCGCTCCCTACGTGCCCCTCCCGGACACCTTCGACCGTCGATACTTCCAGTCGGCCCCCGTCGAGCAGCAGGTCGGGGCATTGCACGGCGGTGAGACCATCCGCCTAGAGCGACTCTATCCCGGTCATGATGTGGTGGAGCTCGTGCTCCCCCAAGCTCAGGTCAGCGGTCACGGAACGGTGGACGGGCGTTCGGTCCCGATTCAGTTCCGATTCGACACCGCCTTGGTCGAAGCCGACCAACACCGCTGCACGCTTCTGTGGCGAGGACGGATCGCGGCCTCCCATCGCGACGTTCTCGCGCGAACGCAGGCCGAGGTCGCCTTGCAGGTGACCGACCCCGGCCGACTGCACGCAGAGCCAGCCTGGAGCCCCGAGGTCGCGACGGCCGGGTCGTCGACCCTGGAGAGCACCGTGGTGCTGAGCTCTTTACAGGGCTCTGGACAGGGCTCGGGACAGGCGGCGGCCCCTCCGCACGACCTCGAGGGTACGATGGCGATCAAGGCGGACCCGAATGCCGCCCCGACGCTTCCCTTCCACAACTTCCGGCCCACGGTGCGCAGCAAGAAGCGCAAGATCAAGATACCGGGAGCCGCGAACATTCCGGGCGCGCCCTGGGCCGGTGGATCGACGGGCAAGAGCGTGGTCAGCCCCGACGCCGAGCTGAAGCAGACGCTCGGCCTCGAGCCGAAGGATCGAACCAAGGCTGCGGCGGTGGAGCCGCTACGCCACGAGCCGACCTCGGCGGAGGTGGCTCGAGACGTCGAGCAGGCCGAGGCTGCTCGCCGTGCCGCCGAAAAGGCGGAGCAAGAGCGCGCCGCCCTGGCCGCTGCAGAGCGGCGCCAGCAAGAGGCCGAACGCTTTGCCGCCGAGCAGGCAGCGGCCCAACAGGCCGAAGCCGAGAAAGCGCGCCGGGAGCACGAGCGGCGCGCCGAAAAGGCTGAGAAAATTCGGGCCGCCCGCTACGGCGGATTCAAGCGCAAGAAGTAGCACCGGGGGCGCAGGCTGGCCCCTGCGAGGTCTCCCATTCAGCTCTCCTTCTTGGTCAGGAGCGCCGGGTCGATCTCGATGCGGTCGGTGGATCGACGGAGCTCCTGGGCGAGCTCTACGGTGCTGCGGCGTGACGGAGACGCGGCCGGCGCGCGTCGGCGTGCGTAGGCTTCGAGGTGGGGAAACAGCCGGTCGCGGAGCTTCTCGGGGATCACGTTGTCGAGGTACTCGAAGCTCGTGCCCCGGAGCTGGTCGTCGTCGGACCGGAGCGCCTGGAGGGAGAGTTCGAGCGGCTCGCGGTCGAGCACCACCGCGAGCATGGCGAAGAGCTGCGGCACGGAGACGTCCGCGACGTCCATGCTGCGCTCGACGGCAGCGTAGACTTCCGTGCGACGAGGGCGCAGATGCGGTTCGCGCCGCAGGAGCTCTTCGAGGGCGGCCGAAGCCCGCTGGCGAACCTCGGGCGACGACGAGGACAGGGCATTGAACAGGCCCAGGGCGGCCCGTGCCTCGGTGACCGTGGAGATGATCTCGGGGAGCTTCCGGCGGATCTCGTCGTCGAGGTCCTCGTTGCAGAGGGCGTCTACCAGCTGCCCCAGGCAGGCCGACCCCGACTGCCGCAACGCCCGACGGGCCGCGCGGCCGAGGCCGTCGTGCACCAAAAGGGGCAGCACCAGACCCACCACCTCGGGCGCGAGCGGGGGACGCAGGATGCGTCGAACTCGCCGTGCGTCACCCTCGAGAAGCGCCTCGATGCTTTGGCGTAGCTCGGCGTCCGGCACCGGTAGCGGCGAGGTCGACGGCTTCTCTGGCGCATCGGACTGCGACCCACGCAGCTCTTCGATCTGCTGGAGGAGCTTGTTGCGGTCGATGGCCATCGTGGTGTCGGCCAGCGTGCGCCGGGTCGTCGCGTCGACCACCTCCGCTTCTTCCAGACGCACCCGGCCCGACTTCAGGCTCTGTGCGAGCTCGGCCACGTAGCCGCGGTGAAGCCACACCGCGATGAGCACGGAGACGGCGGCCCCCGCGGTCGCCACGCCCAACGACAGGCGGGCTGCGACGGCGGGAAGCGTGGCGAGAACCGCGAGCACCACCCCGCTCGCGAGCGCGCCGCCGAGGCGGTCGAAGCCCACGTCGATGAAGGTCTTCGTGGGGCGCTTGGTCTCGGGAGACAGCGGCGTGAAGAGGAGCTCGTAGCCCGACCGGTAGAGTGAGTTGGCGAGTACCGACTCGATGCCGCGCACCACCACCACCGTCCAGAGGCGACTCACCGCGGTGGCCAAACCACCCCCGAGGGCGACCAGCGCGGGCAAAAGGGCGATGGTGCCGCCGATCCCGAGCCGCTCGAGCGCGACCCGTGAGAGGCCCGCCTGAAGCAGGAAGGTGACCAGCCCGGACACGGTGTAGAAGAGGCCGAAGAACGAGAGCAGCTCCTCTCGGGTGCCGAAGCTGTCACTGGCCTCCGCCTTGAAGGCGTAGTCGAGGAGCCCGGACGTCATGGCGGTCAGCATGACGAGCAGCGCCAGCATTCTCAGGTAGCGGGCCTGCCCCAGCATGCCCATCCCTTCGAGAATGCTCGATGGGGGCACCTCGACGCGACGCCCACGACCACGGGTCATGCCCTGAACGCTCGCGGCGGTGACGAGACCCAAGCCGGCGAGCACGAGGAGCATGGTGCGGGCGTCGAGCCAAGCGGAGACCCGCTCCGCGATGATCCCACCCGCGAGGCCACCCATGGTGGCTCCGGCGGAGATGCGGCTGATCACCCGCTTGGCCGTGTGCGGGTCGAAACGCTCGCTCACGAGCGACCAGAAGCCACTCACGAAGAGCGAACCCAAGACGGCCACGTGAAGGTAGACCACCCCGGCCATGAGGTGCGGGTAGTCGTCGACAAGGAAGTACTCGACGCCGAAGAGCAGCCCCCCAAATCCGTGCAGAATCGGCACCAGTCGCCGCGGACCAGCCATCGCGAGCCCTTTGGACATGGCGAGCACGCCGAACACGGAGAGAACCGAGCTCGCGAGCATGGCCACCGGGAGCTTCTGGGCCCCGAAGGCAGCCAGGAACAGGGCATCGCGGGTCGCCTTGCTCCCCACTTGGCCTGCGATCATGGTGAAGGCACCGAGGATCGCCGCCATGGTGGCGCTCGAAGCGCCTGGCTTGCCGCCCCGGTCCTTGGCCACGTCGTCCTTGTACCGCCTCGCTCTCCGAAACCAAAGGGACCGGCATCGGGCCCGGGATCTCGTAGCCGGATGACCGAGCCACGACCGCTCGAGCCGAGGTCCTCGTCGAAGCCTTCGCAGAGGCGCTCGGCTGAGCATGCGCGTGGCGGCAAGCTCGCGCATGCGCGTAGACTGTCGGGATGCGCGCCGTGACTGCCTTCGCTTTGGCCTCTCTCGCGATGCTTTCGTCGCAGCCGGCAGAGGCGCGGGCGCTCGACCATCTGCTCTCCACCGACGACATCGGGCTCAACAAGATCCCCCACCAGGGCACATCCAACATCCTGGTCATTCCAGTGCACGTGGGCGAGGGAGGCTTTCCCGCGGGACAGCTCGCTGACCTTCAGGCGCAGTTCAACCCCGACGGCGGCTCGTTTCGCACCTACTGGCAGACCACCTCGGCGGGCCGGTACGACCCGGTGCCCACGGTGGTGGCTCCCCTGGAGTATCCCGATCGCTGCCCCCTGCCGGGCAAGACGGTCGCCACCTGCAACGTGACCTTCCAGGACGTGCAGCTCATCACCTCGGGCGGGCTCCGCACGGCTTTCGAAGACATGTTGGGCCGGCTCCGCGACGAGCAGCAGCTCGACCTCTCATCCTTCGACATCAATGGCGCCGACGGCCAGGCGGATGGGCACTTCGACGGCGTCATCGTCGTCTCGAACATCGCCGATGGCGTCGCGCCTCCCCTCGACGCGATCTTCAACGGCACCACGGTGGCGGACGGAGGGGGAGGCATGATCACCCTCGGCGTGGTGGCCATGGCGCCCCCCGTTCACCACGAGTTCGCGCACATGTTCGGCCTCATCGACCTCTACGGTGGGCCACCGGTCAATGGGCTCATGAGCGAGTCGAGCAATGCGATCAGCGCCTTCACGCGGCAGCAGCTCGGGTGGGGCGACGTGGTCGAGGTGACGGCACCCATGGAGATCGAGCTGCCCCCCGTGCTCGACGGGGCCCCCCGCATCCTGCGGGTTGCCGCTCCCGGGGGCGGACCTCGCTACGTGTTGCTCGAGAACCGCAGTGGCGAGCACCACGGCGACTTCGAGACCGGCACTCCCGGCCTCTACCTCTACAGCGTCGATGAGGAGACGCTCGCCGATGGCCCCCTGCACTTCCTCGACCTCGTCTCGGGCCAGCTGCGGCTCCCCAACGCAGAGGCGCCGTACATGAACGTAGCCCTACCGGTTGGATGCGACCTCGCGGGCGGGCCCAACGGCTGCGCGCTGACCGGCGTCGGTACCTCGCGCACCATCTCGCACGCCGACGCCGGGGACACGGGCTTCACCGTCACCATCGTCGATGAAGCGCCCGACGGCACCCTCACCGTCGCCCTCTCCGACGGAAGCGAAGTGCCCGCTCCGGGCGACGGGGAGGACGCCGGTCTCTCTGCGTCGGGCGGCTGCCAGCTGGGCGCCGACACCGACGCCGGATGGTGGCTCCTCCTCCCCCTGCTCATCCGCCGCCGCCGTGCTGCGTGACCGTCTCTGGCTCCTCGACGGGGGGCTGGCCACCGAGCTCGAGCGGCGCGGCCACGACCTCGACCACCCCCTCTGGTCGGCGCGCTGTCTCATCGATGCTCGCGACGCCATCGTAGACGTGCACCGCAACTACCTACGGGCCGGCGCGCAGATCATCACCACCGCCACCTACCAAGCCACCGTCGACGGTCTGACGCGGGCCGGCCTCTCCGGCGCAGAGGCCGAGGCCAGCTTCGCTGACGCGGTGCAACTCGCTCGACACGCCATTGCATGTGAAGGGGCCGAGGCTTTGGTCGCCGCCTCTGCGGGCAGCTATGGCGCCATTCTCGCCGACGGCTCCGAATATCGCGGCGACTACGGGCTCTCGATCGACGAGCTGGTCGCCTTTCATCGCCCCCGTCTCGCGCGCCTCGTAGGCGCCGACCTCATCGCCTGCGAGACCGTGCCCTCCCTGGCCGAGGCCCGCGCCCTCGCGCAATGCCTCGGCGACCTCTCGACACCGAGCTGGGTCTCTTTCGTGGGCTCCGAAGGGTCCCGCGTGGCCCACGGCGAGCCCATCGCCGCCTGTGCCGCCGCCCTCGCCGAAGTCCCCCACCTGGTCGGGATCGGCATCAACTGTACCGCGCCGCAACACGTGGCCGCGCTCGTGGAGCGACTCCGCGACGCGACGGACCGTGCCGTCGTCGTCTACGCCAACTCGGGAGAAGGCTACGACGGCCGAGGCTGGACCGGCAGCGCCACCTCCCCCGCCTCCTACGCGGACTTCGCGAAGCAATGGCGAGCCGCCGGCGCCGACGTCATCGGGGGATGCTGTCGCACGACGCCCGCGCACATCGCAGCCCTGACGACACTTACCCCCTGAATTCGTCTCGACTTGCGCGTTTTCGGTGCGACTTGGGGCACACCCCTAGCCAACCCGGCTCGTGCCACATAGTGTGTGTGGATTCGTCCGCCGCCACGGCGGACCAGGGGGAAAGACGATGAGTGAAGCGAAGACGTTGGTTCACTACGTGAGCCAATGGGCAGAGGAGCGTCCCGAAGAGCCGGCCCTGTGGTCCCAACGCGGAAGCAGCTGGAAGGCCATCAGCTGGAAGCAGTACGACGAGCGCATGCGGGCCTTTGCCCGTGGCCTCATCAAGCTCGGCCACGAGCCCAAAGAGCCCGTGTCGATCGTCGGCTCCAATCGTCCCGAGTGGGTCATCGCCCAGATGGGCATCGTGGCTGCGGGCGGCATTCCGGCGCCGATCTACCCGACCAGCACCGAAGAGCAGACCGGCTACATCATCAAGCACTCCGGCGTGAAGATCTGCGTCGTCGAAGACGCGGCGCTGCTCGACAAGCACCTCTCCATTCGCGAGCAGGGGCTGATGGAGGCCGAGGTCTTCATCACCATGGACGAGGTGAGCCACGACGACGAGCGGGTCCACAGCTTCGCCGAAGTCGAGGCGCTCGGCGGCGACGAGGAGGACGCTGAGGTCACGAAGCGGATCGACGCCATCGAGAAGACCGACATCGCGCTCCTCATCTTCACGTCGGGCACCACCGGTCTGCCCAAGGGCGCTGAGCTCACCCACGAGGGCATCGCCACCGTGGCCAGCGGCATCCTCGACGACTACCCCGAGCTGGTGGCCAATTCGGAGCGCGTGCTCGTGAGCTACCTGCCGCTCAGTCACGTGGCGGAGCAGATCTTCACCAACTTCTTGGGTCTCAGCGCGCATGGCCAGATCTACTTCTGTGCCGACCTCAAGAAGGTGAAGGACGTGCTCGTCGAGGCGCGGCCCACCATCTTCCTCGCCGTGCCGCGGGTGTGGGAGAAGTTCGAGGCCGCCATGCGCGCCAAGCTCGGCCAAGCGACGGGCATCAAGGCCAAGCTCGCGAGCTGGGCCATGCAGACCGAGCTCGCCGCCTTCGAGAAGGGCATCGAGACTGGGCAGGAGGTCAACACGCTGCCTCGCACGGCAGCCCGCAAGCTCGTCATCGACAAGGTCAAGGGAGCGCTCGGATTCGATCGCCTCATCGCAGCGGTGAGCGGCGCGGCTCCGATCGCACGCTCGACCCTCGACTTCTTCGCCTCCATGGGCATCGTCATCCACGAGGGCTACGGCATGACCGAGACCACAGGCGTGGCGACACGACAGGACCTCGGCCGCCCCATCTTCGGCACCGTCGGCAAACCGCTCAAGGGTGTGGAGGTGAAGATCGCCGAGGACGGAGAGATCATGCTCCGCGGCAAGGGCATGACGAAGGGCTACTTCAAGCTCCCCGAGAAGACCGCCGAGCTCTACACCGATGGCTGGATGCACACCGGCGACCTCGGCGAGCTCGATGGCGAAGGCAACCTCAAGATCACGGGGCGCAAGAAAGACCTCATCATCACTGCAGGCGGCAAGAACGTGGCCCCGGCCGAGATCGAACAGCACCTCGCAGCCCTTCCCGGGGTGGGCCAGGCGGTGGTGGTCGGCGACCGCCAGCCCTACCTGACCGCGCTCTTCGCCCTCGACCCCGAAGCCCCCAAAGCCCTCGCGGAAGCGGCAGGCTCCCCCGCGAGCACGATGGAGGAGGTCGCCGAGTGCCCGAAGGTCGAAGCCTTCGTGCAAGGCTTCATCAACGACAAGTGCAACCCCAAGCTCGCGCGCTACCAGACGGTGAAGAAGTTCACCATCTTGCCGGCGCCGTTCTCCGTCGAGTCCGGAGAACTGACGCCCACCATGAAGGTGAAACGCAACGTGGTGAACGAGAAGTACGCCGAGGCGATCGAGGCCATGTACGAGGGTGGCACCATCAACACACCTGAACAGGCACAGGCTTCTTGAGCCGTACCGACACCAACTGCTGATAGAGTCGGGCCATGAAGTGGTGGTTCCTCGGCTTGTTGGTGTTGGTCGTCGGTTGCACGGACGACGAGGTCCCGGCTGACGACGACGGCGGAAGCGGTGGCAACACCGCCTCGTCGTCGTCGACCGGCGCCGGGGGCACAGGCACCGGCGGCATGGCTGGCACCGGGGGAAGCGGCGGCGCCACTTCCAAGCCACGGGTGCGGATCTCCACCTCGATGGGCGACATGGTCATCGAGCTCGAACCCGACCTCATGCCCATCACCACGTCGAACTTTCTCGCCTACGTCGACGACGGCTTCTACAGCAACACCATCATCCATCGCGTCATCCCCGACTTCGTGATCCAAGGCGGGGGATTCACCTCGGGTCTCACGAGCAAGCCAGCGACGCGGCCCGCCATTCAGCTCGAGACGAGCGCTGAGGTGCTGCACGACTACGGCGCCATCTCGATGGCCCGCACCAACGACCCCAACAGCGCCACCACGCAGTTCTTCGTCGTCAACAGCCCGACGGGGGCGTCCAGCCTCGACGGGCAGTACGCGGCCTTCGGGCACATGATCGAAGGAAACGCGGCGCTCGACGCCATCTCTGCCGTGATGACCGGCACCCAGGGCCAGTTCGAAGATGTCCCGGTGCAAGAGGTCGTGGTGACCTCCATCACCCGCGAGTAGCGGTCAGCGGACCTCGAGCCACGCCTCGGAGCCGGGCGGAGGATCGCCGCTCGGCTCGCGGAAGGTCCAAGGTCTCGCTCCGTCTGGCCGGCGATTGTGCAGGAGCCACCGCACCATGAGGTCGGCCCACCTCTCGCGCTCGGGCCAGGTGGGGTGGATGCGGTCGTTGGTGCGCTCCATGTGCGGGATGAGCGCGTTGGTGTCGACGTATTCACACTGCCCGACGTGGGTGCGGATCACCTCGAGGATCCCCGCGTCCTCGAAACCGGGCCACAAGGGCGTGGCGACCCAGACACAAGGTCGATCGCCGACGAGCTCCAGCAGCTTCTCGATGGCCCATACCCGGTGCTCCGGCTGAGAGAGGGTCACCTCGTTCCCGCCGAGCGAGATGATGACCAAGTCGGGGTCGTGGAAGGCGAGGTCCTGCCACAGCGCCATCCGTGGCCCGGCGAAGTCCGCCAGCCGCGTGCCGGCCTTGGCGGCCATGAAGTGGCGGAGACCTCGTTGCTTGAGGCGGCGCCCGAGCGACACGCCGAGCGCCTGCGCCATCGAGTCGCCCACCGTGAGCACGGTGGTGCCGCGAGGCAGCGGCGGAGGCGGATGCTCGGCGGTGACCACCGCATCGTAGAGCTCGTCTCCGGGCGACGGCGGCGTCGGCAGGTCGTCATAGACCTCCACAGACGGGCTCTCTGACGGCTGGTGTGATGCCGGGGGCTCACCGGGCGAGACCATGCGCGACGGCACCACGGGGGGAGCTGGTAACCGCCCCACCGGCGCGGCAGCGCATCCCCAGGCGCACCCCATCGTCAGCGCCGCCAGCCACTTCACGCCCCCCACGGCACGGAGCCTATCGGATCCTCTGGGGGCTCGAAACCAAGACGAGCGGTCCATCTGGGCGAAACTCTTGCGCTAAGGCAGGCGCGATCGGGGCCAAATCTGGCGCGATTTGCCCACATCAGGGAGTGGCCGATTGTTACGGAGTGTGTAAGGGAGGTGACGACACGCGGAAAAGAGGTGACCAATGAGTGGCGCTTCGCGCGTGTAGATATTAAGCCTGCGTACGAGACTGCACTGACCGCGGGTCAGTTTTCGCTAAACCTCGGAATTTCTTGGATGAACGCTGACGCCGGATCGGATGCTCTCGTCGCGGAGGCCCCCTCTCCGCCGACCGGTGAGCGACGCATCCAGGCGGCCGCGCTGGTCGCCCTCGCCTTCTACGTCGGGATCACGCACTGGACGATGGGGTTCCGGGGCGAGCACGGCGTCTTGGCGGGGCTCACCCTCGCGGTCATCCTGAAGGGCGGAAAGTGGCTCAAGTTCCTCGCGCTCTTCTCCCCCGTCATCTTCACCGGGATCACCTACGACTACGTGAGGCTGCTCGTCTCGCTGCGCGGTGAGATCCACGTCGGCGACCTCTACGGGGCGGAGCTCGCGCTCTTCGGCATCAATGGGATGATCCCGGCGCACTGGTTCGAGTCGCACACCTACGCGCCGCTCGACTTCATCACCGGCGTTGCCTACATCGTCTACCTCTACGTGCCGATGGGCTCGGCCATCGCGCTGTTCTGGATCGACAGGCGCGCGATGCTCTTGGTGGGCCTGGCCTTCCTCGCCACCAACCTGCTGGGCATCGTGGTCTACCTCACCTACCCGGCCGCTCCACCCTGGTACGTTCAGATCTACGGGCTAGGCCCGGCCAACCTCGAGGCCATCCCCAACGCGGCCGGGGCCGTGCGCTTCGACCAGCTCGTCGGCGTCGACTACTTCACCGAGTTCTACAAGCGCAGCGCCAACGTCTTTGGCGCGATGCCTTCGCTTCATACGGCTTACCCCGCCTCGACCGCGCTCGCCCTCTACACGATGCGCAAGAAGGCGTGGGTCCCCACCGCCCTGTTCACGCTGCTGGTCGGCTTCTCCGCCGTTTACCTGCAGCACCACTACATCCTCGACGTCGTCGCCGGCTTCGCCTGCGCCCTCCTGGGCTGGTTGGTCGCGCGGGGCGTCATGCGAGCGCTCGAGCGCCGCCGCAACCTGGAGCTCGCCGATGCCTGACCTCGGCCCCCTTCTCCCCTTCGTCATCCTCGCCGTCTACCTCGGCGCGGCAGCCTTGATGCTGGTGATCCACAACGTCATCAGCGACCGCTATCGCGACAAGGAGACGCTCGAGCGCGGCGACAGCCTCATGTTGCCCATGTTGCTGCGCCAGTTCTTCATGTGGGCCATCCAGCCCATCTGGGCCCTCGTGAAATGGTCGGGCATACCGGCCAACGGCATCACGACCCTCTCCACGCTGCTCGCGGTCGCCTCGGGTGTGGCGGTGGCCGGAGGCGACCTCGCCACGGGCGGGTGGCTCTACCTCGGGGCCGGCATGGGCGATGTGCTCGACGGGCGCATCGCCCGCGAGTCCGGCACGGCCGGGCCGCGGGGCGCAGCGCTCGACTCGGTACTCGATCGCTACGCCGACGCCGCGGTCCTCGCGGGTCTCGCGTGGTACCTGCGGGCCGAATGGACCATGGTCCTGGCCATCGTCGCCCTCGTCGGGAGTCTGTTGGTCTCCTACGTGCGCGCACGGGGCGAAGGCCTCGGTGTCGACGTGAAGGTCGGCATCATGCAGCGCCCGGAGCGTGTGGTCATCATCGGCTCGAGCCTCGCCATTGGCCCTGCCGTCGCCTTCGTCACCAATGGGCGCATCGCAGCCAACACCATCGTCGTGCCCGTCATCGCGCTCGTAGCCGTGATGACACAGATCACGGCGCTTCGCCGACTCGCCCACGTGGTGCGCGCCTTCGCTGAAACCCAGACCGAGCGCGAAGGATGGAGCCGCGTGGTGCCGGCGACCATTAGCGCCTTCATCGCCACCGCGGCCGACTTCGGGCTGATGAGCCTGCTGGTCAACGCGGAGCTCGTCACCCATGCCCAAGCCACCGCCTTGGGCTGCCTCCTCGGCGGGGTGATCAACTTCTCCCTCAACCGAGTCTGGACCTTCGCGTCCAATGACGCCCCCACGCTCCAGGCCATTCGCTACACCATCGTGAGCGTCACCAGCGCCCTGCTCAACAGCGCGGGCGTGGCCCTGGTCCTCACCCTGCCCCTCACCGACTACCGCATCGGCTGGGTGCTGGTGCGCGCCGTGGTCTTCCTCTGCTGGAACTTCCCGCTTCAACGCGACTACGTGTACGGGCCCCAAGGGAAAGATCGGCCCGAGCTTCCCGACGAAAAAGGCCACGTCACGAGCGGCGTCCCGAGCTGACGACCGATGGCTCCCCGGTCGCCATCCTCGACCGACGGGCCGCGCGCCCGTCGAACCGAGCAGCTCGTCGCCGCCATGGCGCTCTGGTCGCATCGGCACCCCAAGGCCGTGATCGGCCTGTCGGCCTCGGTGCTCGGCGCGGTGATCGCGCAGCGGGTCCTCGAGCCGGTGGAGCTGCCGTGGGGTCTGCTCATCGCCGCGGCTTTGTGCGGCTACTACGCGGTGAGGGTCTTCGACAGGGCCGTCGCAGCGCTGCTCGTCGTACCGAGCCTCGTCGGCGCCATCGTTGGCCTCGGCTTCGCCGACAGCCTACCGCTCGAGTCGAGTCTGATGCTCTTCGCGCTGGGCATCGACCAGGGGTTCCGCGTGCTCCCGGTCGTGCGCTCACCTGAACGTTCGTCCGTGCTGGAGAGCTTCCGAGGCGAGGTCCGCACGGTCATCCCGGCTGGCGTCGCCATGGCCTTTGGTCTTGCCGCTTTCGCCCTCACACAAAGGTCGGCGACGCTCGCCATCGCAGCCGCAGCCTTGGCGACGCAGACCTTGGCGCAGATCACCCTTCTCCCGGCCCTGCTCGGCATCACCCGCGCCGACTGGGCGCCCGAGCCCATGCTCGAAGAGCGCTGGCCGCGACGCATCCTCCGCTGGGCCCCCACGCTGGGTTGGGCGGCGGTGCTGTTTCTCATCGCGCTCTGGCCCCACACCGAGGGCTCACTCGTCACCCTCGACCTGTCGTGGCTCGATCTGGCCATCGGCGGCGGAACGGCCCTCGTCGTGCTCGGCATGCTCCGCGGCCCCGTGGTCGCCATCAGCGCTGCCCTCGCCGGCTTCTTCACGGTGGGGCTCACCACGGGTGCGCTCGCGGCGCTCGACGAGCTCCTGGTTCCCGAGCAGGGCATCGGCCTTCTCCTCCTCTTCGGACTCTCTTTCGCGCACGGTGGCCATCTCGCCCATCGTCATGGCGACGACCACCTGATGACCTTGCGCCGTCGGGGCAGCGTGGTCTCTCAGGCGTCGTGGACGGTCGCCGTCGCGCTCTACGCCGTGACCATCGCCACGCCGCTCGGCGCGCAAGGCACGCTGCTGCAGATGGGGCTCGTCGCGCACGCCTTCGTGACCCTCGCTGCGATGCCAGCCCTCGCCGCCATGTTCGAGAGCGCGCGAAACTCCGGCGACAAGGGCGGACTCCTGCCTCGCCTCGCCGTCACCGTGGGGCTTGCTGGTGACGCCCCCGTCGGTCCTGGAACGCTCGGGGCATTGGTGGCCGTGCCCATCGGCTTCGGCCTGCAGTCCTGGGGCGTGGTCCCCTCGATCGTGGTCGCGGTCGTGCTCACCGCCCTGTCCATCCCCATCACCACGCGGTATCTCGAGCGAACCGGCCGGCACGACCCCAGCGAGGTCGTACTCGACGAGCTTGTGGGCTGCCTACTCGCCATGGTGATGGTGCCTTTCGGGCTCTTGTGGGGCTGGGCCGCCTTCGGTCTCTTTCGGCTCTTCGACATCACCAAACCCGGCCCCGTGCGGTGGGCCGAACGACGTGCGCCCGGTGCCTGGGGCGTCATCGGCGACGACGTCATCGCCGGCCTGATGGCCGGCACCGTGCTTCTCGGCTTTCGATGGGCCGGTACCAACTTCGGCTGGTGGAGCTAGCGACTCGAGCAGCGCCAACCACCAGCGTCCTATGGAGACACCATGAAACAACCCACATCCATTCCGCGCGCGACCGACAAGCTCGGCGTCCTCATGCCGGGCCTCGGGGCCGTAGCCACCACCACCATCGCGGGCGTCATGCTCGCTCGCCGAGGTCTCGCCGAGCCCATTGGCTCGCTGACCCAATGCGCCACCATTCGGCTGGGCAAGCGCACCGACAACAATACGCCCTACCTCAAGGACTACCTCCCGCTCGCCAGCCTCGACCAGCTGGTCTTCGGCGGATGGGACATCTTCCCCGAGAACGCCTACGAGTCGGCCGCGCACGCCGAGGTGCTCGAGTCCCGTCACCTCGACCCCATCAAGGACGAGCTGAGCCAGGTGAAGGCCATGAAGGGCGCCTTCAACCCCGAGTACGTAAAGCGCCTCAATGGCACCCACGTCAAAGAAGCCAAGAACAAGGCCGAGCTCGTCGAGCAGCTTCGCGAGGACATTCGCAACTTCAAGAAGGACAATGGCCTCGAGCGCGTCGTGGCCGTGTGGTGTGGATCGACGGAGATCTACGTCGAGCCGACGGAGGTTCACCAGTCGATCGAAGCCTTCGAGAAGGGCTTGCAAGCGAACGACCCCGGGATCAGCAACTCACAGCTCTACGGCTGGGCCTGCATCCAGGAGGGCGTGCCCTACGCCAATGGTTCGCCGAACCTCTCGATCGAGTTCCCCGCTGCCATGGCGCTCGCCAAGCAGAAGGGCGTGCCGCTCTGCGGTAGCGACTTCAAGACGGGCCAGACCCTGATGAAGACCATTCTCGCCCCGGGGTTCAAAGCACGCATGCTGGGTGTTCAGGGCTGGTTCTCGACCAACATCCTGGGCAACCGCGACGGAGAGGTCCTCGACGACCCCGCCTCCTTCAAGACCAAAGAAGTCAGCAAGCTCGGCGCCCTCGACCACATCTTCCAACCGAAGACGTACCCGCAGCTCTACGGCGAGCTCTACCACAAGGTCCGTATCAACTATTACCCCCCGCGCGGAGACGCGAAGGAGGGCTGGGACAACATCGACATCTTCGGTTGGCTCGGATACCCGATGCAGATCAAGGTCGACTTCCTCTGCCGCGACTCCATCCTCGCCGCCCCCATCGTGCTCGATCTCGCGCTGTTCATGGACCTGGCCCAGCGAGCCGGTTTCAGCGGCATCCAGGAGTGGCTCAGCTTCTACTTCAAGAGCCCCATGCACGCCCCCGAGCTCTACCCGGAGCACGACCTGTTCATCCAGCACACCAAGCTGAAGAACACCCTTCGGTGGATGATGGGCGACGAGACCATCAGCCACCTCGGCCACGAGTACTACGACTGAGAGGTTGCGCGTGGGGCGCTCGCAGAAGATGCGTCGTGCCCTGCGCGCGGCGGCCCTCGTCACGGCCCTCCTCGCCGGGACCTCCGACCGTGGTCCCGTCGAGCGTGCACCCGCGGAGCCTCCCTACGTGACCTTCTTCCTCTTCGACGGCCTCTCGCAGAGGGTCTTCGAAGAGGAGCTCGCGGCGGGCCATCTCCCCGAGCTCCAGCGCCTCGTGGACGAAGGCACCTACGTGAAGGACGGCATCGCCTCTTTCCCGAGCATGACGGCCTACGGCTTCTACCCCTTCATCACTGGCCACGACGCAGCCAAGAGTGGGGTGCTGGGACTTCGTTGGTTCGATGCCGAGCGCGACGAAGGTAGCTTTCGCGCCTACGTCGGCCTGACGAGCCGCTGGATGAACGAGGACTTCGTTCCGCAGCCGCTCACCGTGTACGAGCACTTCGGCCACGAGCACAGCCACACCATCAACAGCTACGCCAATCGCGGCGTCGAATCCGACACCAAGTTCGGCCTCAGCTTCAGCCTCGCCAAGTACGAGGGGAAGTGGTGGCTCAGCGACTTCTTGCGCTCCGTACCCGGTGTTGGTGGCACGCTGGCCCCCGATTGGATCGGCGCCGAACGACGCGTGATGGCCACCGCGATGGGTGACCTCCCACGTCGACCCAAGGTGCAGTGGATCACACTCACCAGCCCCGACGGCTATCAGCACGTGCACGGCACGACCGACACCTACCGCCAGATCCTCCGCGACCTCGATGGCCTCATCGGCGAATACCGCCGTGAGAGCGAGCGGCTGGGCCAGGAATCCCAGCGCATCTACGCCATCATCAGCGACCATGGGGTCGAAAACGTCGACGACAACCTCGACATGCGCGACGTCTTCGAGCGCTGCTGTCAGCTGAAGGCCTACCGCGGCAAAGCGACCAAGTTCCTCAGCGTGAGGCTCGACGAGCCGATCGAGAGCTACGACCCCTTCGATGTCGTCACCGTGATCAATGGCAACCTCCTGCTCTACGTGTACGTCCGAGACCGCAGCGAGACCGACCCCAAACGCACCTGGCGGCGACGATTGAGCGCCGGCGAGCTCCGCCGCTACCGACGCGCCGACGGCTCCGAGGTCGACCTCGTCGCCGCCATGCTCGCCGAGCCCGGCATCGACCACGTGCTCTGCCGCGGTGCAGGGGGACGGGTCGAGATCGTCGGCATGGAAGGGAGCGCGCAGGTCGAGCCCCTCGATGGCGGTTGGCGCTATCGCGTGACCCAAGGCCGCGATCCGCTCGGCTATCGGGCGCACCCTCCCGCCGCCGCCCTCATGGATGGCCAGGCGCATTCGGCGCGCGCTTGGCTCGAAGCGACCCATGCGAGCGCGTTCCCGGACGGGGTGGTGCGCATCGGCCGGCTTTTCGCGACCGACGACGCGGGCGACATGGTGTTGCTCGCGGCACGTGGCTACGACTTCGGAAAAGACTACGAGGCGGTGGTAGGCAACTACCGAGGCGGCCACGGCGGCCTACGCGCCGACCAGATGCGCGTCCCCTACATCCTGTCGGGACCGGGCGTGGCCAAGGGCGCGAAGGTGCCCGTCGCACGCGCCGAAGATCTCGGACGTACCCTTCTCGACCTCCTCGGCGTTTCGGCCGCGCCGTCTACGCTGAGCGGAAAGACCATCGACGAGGCCATGGCACCATGAGCGACTCTTCACCGGGCTTGGCCCATCGATTCACCCACGCCGTCGAGCGTGCCCTCGGGCGCCTCGCCCTCACGTGCTTCCGACACGGCGGCCTCACGCTGCTCGTGCTCGCGCTCGTCACGGGTGGCGCCTTCATGGCCATGCGCAATCTGCGGGTCAGCGCCGACCTGGCCGAGCTGTTGCCGCCGTCCTTCCAGAGCGTGCAGGACGTCGAGAAGCTCAAGGTGAAGTTCGGCGGCGTCGGCTACGTCGCCGTCATGGCCGAGGGCAGCTCGAACGAGCAGCTCCAGGCCTTCGCCGACGCCCTCGCCCCCAAGCTCACCGCCCTCGAGAGCGTGGCCTACGTCGAATACCGGCGGCCACGGGAGTACTTCGAAGACCGCGCCCCCTACTACCTCGACCTGCCCGACGTGAAGGAGATGCGGCAACGCATCGACAAGCGCGCGGACTTCGAGATCGCCAAGCGCAACAGCCTCTACGACCTCTTCGACGAGATGGAGGACCAGGAGCCCCCGTCGCTCGATTTCTCCGACATCGAGAAGAGGTACGAGGGTCGCGGCGGAAGCGGCTGGATGAAGGCCCAGACGAAGAGCGACTACTACCTCGACGAAGAGGCGGGGCGGATCCTCGTGCTCGCCAAGCCGGCGAAGCCTTCCACCAATCTGAAGTTCTCGAAGGAGATCGTCGATGAGGTGAAGGCCGTGGTGGGTAGCATGGACCTCGCCCCCTACGGAGACCTCCGGCTGCAGTACGGCGGCAACTTCACGAAGAAGGTCGACCAGCAGGCCATGATCGAATCTGACCTGCGGCTGGCCACCCTCGTCTCGCTGCTCCTGGTGCTCGGCTACATGGCCTTTCACTTCCGCCGCGGACTCGCAGTGGTGATGATCATCCTGCCCCTGGTGATGGGTCTGCTCTGGACCTACGCGGTCGGGGCTCTTGCCTTCGACGGGCTCAACATCCTCACCGCGTTCATCGGCGCGATTCTCCTCGGCCTCGGTATCGACCACGGCATTCACCTTCTGGGACGCTTCAGCGCCGAATACGACCCCGACGTCGAAGCCGAGCGCGCCGTGACGACTGCCTTCGGTGAGACCGGGCGGGCGGTGATCGTGGCCGCCCTGACGACCATCGTGGGATTCGCCGGTTTGGGGATCTCCGAGTTTCGCGCCTTTCGCGAGTTCGGCTTGCTCGCCGCGGCAGGTGTCGCCCTCTCCGTGGTCGCCTATGCCACCTGCCTCCCCGCGCTCCTCGGTCTGGCCCTGCGTGTGGGTTGGAAGCCGTCCACCCGCACGGGCCTGGGGGAGAAGCTCTACGCGCGGCTCCTGACCCAACACGCGGGCAAGCTCCTCGTCGGCTTCGCGGCCGTGGCGGTGGCCTTCATCGCCTTCCTGCCGCGCGCTGCGTTCAACTACGACTTCCGCGCCCTGACCGCGAGCAACCTACCTTCGTTCCAGATGGACGCCATCATCGACGGGATGCTCGGGCACTCGCAGACCCCCGTGGTCGTGCTGTCGAGCTCGCGCGAAGAGGACAAGGCCATCGCCGACGCGCTTCGGGAGCGGGACGCGAGCCTCGGGGAGGCTTCGACCATCGACATGGTCGCCAATGGCAGCGACGTCATCGCCGAGGGCCAGCAGGCGAAGTACGAAGAACTCCAGGGCGTGAAGCTGCGCATTCGCAAGCTCGCGGCCAAGGACTTCAAGGGCAAGGAGCGGGAGCAGTTCGAGCAGCTCGAGCGCATGGTCGAGGTGAAGCCGTTCGGCCCCGAAGATCTCCCCATTGCCGTGCGGCGAAAGTTCTTCGGTGAAGACGGGACCAGTTTCGTGCTGGTGTTCGCTTCGGTCGACCTGAGCGACGGCGAAAACGTGAGCCGCTTCGCGGAGCAGGTGCGCGGGGTTCAGCTCGCCGACGGCACGGCGGTGTCCGTCGCCGGGGCGCCGATGGTGATGGCCGACATCTTCAACCTGGTGAAGCGCGAAGCCCCACCGGTGCTGATGGGCACCCTTTTCTTCGTCTTCCTCACCCTGCTGTTGCTGCTCGGGAGCCTGCGGCAGGCCCTACTCGCGCTCATTCCGGCGGCGGTATCCTTGGCCGTCACCCTGGGCATCGCGGGCGCCTTCGGGCTTCCGCTCAACTACCTCAACATCGTCATGGTGCCGGCCCTCTTCGGTACTGGGGTCGATGGCGGCGTTCACCTCGTGACGCGGCTCGAGGCCGAGGGCGACCCCGCGCACCTATTGGCCGAGAGCGGCACCTCGGTAGCGGGCGCACTCATCACCACCGCCATGGGCTTCGGCGCCATGCTGCTCGCCGATCATCTCGGGCTGCAGTCGTTGGGCCAGCTCGCGGTCTTGGGCTTGATGGCCAACCTCGTCACGTGCCTCGTCGGCCTCGCCCCAGCCTTGTTGCTGTGGCAGCGCCGACGCGCCGAAGCCTGAGCTCAGGGCGCGAGCCGCAGAAGCAGCATGTCGACGTCACCAAGCCCGGTCTGACCAAAGACGTCCCCAGTGCTCTCACCGGTTGCCCAAGCGCGCCCCTGGCCGTCGACGCCTACCCAGTTGAGACGCGGCTCCGACATCGTGGTGCTGTCGCTTTTGGCCCAAGCGAGCTCTCCGCCAGGGACCAGCTTCGTGATGAAGCTCGTGAAGGTGGAGGTCGAGCCGATGGTGGTCTGGTCGAATGCGACGTTCCCGAACCTGAGCCAGCCGGCAAAGACGACATCGCCATCGCCGTCGTGGGCGAGTCCGGGCACCTGAATCTCGGTCGCCGTCGAGGCAAAACTCCGGCCCCACCTGGCTTTCCCCGACAGGTCCAGTGCGAAGACGAACGGGTCTTCGCCGGTGGCGTCGGCGGTCAGGTCGACCGAGGTGCCATCGACGATCGAGGCTTGGGTCAGGGTGCCTCCAGCGAAGGTCCCAGCGACGTAGACCGTATCGTCAGCTGCAGCCACGGCCCAGAGCCTGACGTCGGTGTCACTGCCCATGGTCACGGCGCCCCCGCTGGGGATCCGATAGTTCGCGTCGTAGTGTACGAGCACGGGTACAACTTGGCCGGTAATCGGCGCCACGACTTGCGCGCCCCCCATGACCGCGTCGATCGAGGCCTGGCCGCGACACCAGCCTGCTGCCCACAAGCCCCCTTCGGAATCGTAGGCGAGCCCCGTCAGCTCCCCACCCGTGCCGGCTGTGGTCCCGAGGTCCCAGTTCATGTCCTCGATGACGCTAGCGCTCTCGCGGCCCAAGGTGACGAGTCGGTTCCGCGTCGCGCCGGTGGTGTCATCGGTGAAGGCGATGGCGATGTGGGCCTGGCTGGCGGCGAGGGCGAGGATGCGAGGCGCCGCCTGGGTCGTCGTGAACAGCTTGCCCCACTTCGGGCTGCCGTTGGGGTTGAATGCGATCACCACGGGGCGCGCCGTTGCACCCACGACCAGATCTTGGGCAGGTTCGAGGTCGATGGTTCCCGTCGCCAAACCTGCGACCACATAGCCACCATCAGGGAAGGCGGAGATGAATTGGAGCTGCTGGACTCCATCAGGCTCGCCTCGACCCTCGAGGACCCCGGCTTCCATGTCGTCGATCGACCCGACGATCGACCTGACGTTGTCCTCGACGGGAAGCTCCAAGGGACCGAACCGAATCGTCTCCGGGTCGGGGAGTGTGAAGGCCTGCACCTGAGTCACGAAGCGAAGGTTCGGTCCGTCGAGCGCCCCGCGGCCTGGCACCTCGCCTCTACTGGTCCCACCCACCAGCGCCCAGTCCACGGTACCCGTGGCGCAGCGTCCCGCGCCGTCGCAGATGTTGTCGTCCCCGCAGGACGCGCCGATGTCGGGACTGCACGTGCCCTCGAGCCCGGGCGCCGCACAGGTCTCGCAGTCGCCGCCGCAGGCCACGTTGCAACAAACGTCGTCGACGCAGATGCCGGAGGCACATGTGTTCGCGTCCGGGTCGCATTCAGCCCCGAGCGGGAGGCCGCCGGCGTCACCGCCCGCGGTGCCCGAGCTTCCAGCCCCGCTGCCGCCTGCACCGGCTTCGAAGGTGAGGTCTCCGGCGCCACCGATGAGGTGGCAGGCCCCGATGGATGCCGCAGCACAGACCGCAACGAAGCCTGCGAACGGAGGGCTCGCGGCGAAGCGCAACCAAGTCATACGACCAGTCTATCTGCTCGGGGTTTGCGATGCATGGTCTTGTGCAGAAGCGCGGAAACGACCGCAGATGCGTCTCCGCGGAATGCCGAGACCTGGCCAAATAGCGAGAATTCCTATGCACCGAGAGGCGCTTGCACGAGTAAAGTTGTCAGACTAATATGTAGGACATGGTCGAGCCCGAAGGAGAGGTGCGGCGCGTGGCTGAGGTCGTGCTCGGGCGCATCCTCGCGGGCGACTATCCCAAGGGCCTTCGGCTCCCCGCAGAGTCGGCGCTCGCAGAGGAGCTCGGGTGCGGACGAAGCACGGTGCGCGAGGCCCTGCGTTACCTCGCTGACCTCGGGCTCGTTCGCAGCCGCCGTGGGTCAGGCGCCACCGTGCTCGACTACCGGCGAGAGGGTACGCCGGCCCTTCTCCCGGCCTACCTCCAGAGCGGGGCGATCGACATTCCGCCCGCGACCCTGGCCAAGGAGATGCTTCGGCTCCGCAAGCTGATGGCGCTCGAGGCGGTGCGCCTGGCGGCGACCTACGCGACGGCGGCGACCCTGCGTGAAGCACGTGAGCACTTGCGTCGCGCCCCGGATCTCGAGCGAGACCCGGCCGCCCATGCGCTCAACGAGCTCGACTTCTATCGGGCGCTCGTCGCGGCCAGTGGCATCCACCCGGCCACGTGGCTGGTCAATGCGTTCTGGCATCCGACCCGAGAGCTCAACGCGCGCATCGCGCCCCTGTTCGGTCAGGTCGACACGCGCTTCCAAGCCACGATGGAGACCCTGCTCGAGCACATCGTCGCCCACCGCTCCGACGAAGCCGTGGCCCACCTCGACCAGTGGTTCGCACGCGTCGATGCCGAGCTCGTCGCCGTCATCGAACGAATGTTCACCCTCGCCCCTACCTCATGATGCTCTACGTCACCCTCGCCTTCGCCCTCCTCACCTCGATGCTGCTCGTGGCTGCCTTCTCGGGCTACGGGCCGTCAGCTGCCAAACTGCGCTGGCTCAGTGGACGTGAGCAGACCATCGTCGCCGCCGCCGCCGATGCCATGTTTCCCCCTCACGGACCGATACCGGTGTCGGGGACCGAAGCGGGAGCGGTGGCCTACTTCGACGCCTACGTCGGGCGCCAGGCCCCGGCGCAACGTTTCTTGGTGCACCTCATGCTCACCTTCGTCGAGCTGTCCCCGGTGATCTTCGGCCCCGACCGCGGTCGCTTCAGCAAGCTCCAGCACCCCGCTCAGCTGCGCTTCCTCGACGGCATGGCCAAGAGCCGCATCTACTTCCGACGGGTCGTCTTCATCTCGCTCCGCGCCATGCTCACCATGGCTTACCTCGCCGATGCCCGCGTCGCGCGCGCGATGAACATGGTGGCCGACCGCGACCCCTTCGGCCTCGGCAAGGAGGTGCCCGCCATTCAGCCCTCGGGACCGCGGCTTCGCGCCGGTGTGGTCGTCGCGGAGGTGAGATGAAGCTCAAAGCGCTTCCTCGACCAACCTCACCCCACGGTGGCGTGAAGGTCTTTGCCGACTACGGCGGCGACCTCCGCACCAGCGCCGAGGTGGTCGTGGTGGGGAGCGGCCCCGGCGGCGCCGTCGTGGCCAAAGAGCTCGCCGAGGCCGGGCGCGACGTCATCCTCCTCGAGGAGGGCCCACCATTCGACACGGGAGACTTCGTGCAGGAAGCCGGGGAAGCGATGCAGCGCGTCCTCCGCGAGGGAGGGACGCGCGCCGCCCGCGGCAATCTGGTCACGCCGACGATGCAAGCCATCGCACTTGGTGGAGGTTCACTCATCAACTCGGCGATCTGCGCCCGCCCCCCCGATTGGATCTTCGACAAGTGGGCCGACCGCACCGGCGTCGAGGGGCTCGACCGCGACACGCTCGCCCCCCACTTCGACCGCGTCGAGGCATTCCTGGGCGTGAGTGAGACACCGCGCGAGGTCCAGGGAGAGCGCAACGAGCGCTTCCGCATGGGATGTGAAGCCATCGGCCTCAACTGTGAGCCCATCTGGCGCAACGTGCAGGGCTGCCTCGGTTCGGGCGAGTGTTTCACCGGCTGCCGCAATGGTGCCAAGCGGTCGACCGACGTCACGTACGTGCCCGCGGCCATCGCCGCCGGCGCGCGGGTCTACACGAGCGTCCGCGTCACGGAGCTCGCCATCGAAGGCTCTCGTGCGACGGGCGTTCGAGGACGACTGGTCGAGCCATTCAATGGTACGCCCCACGGCGAGGTCCACATCGACGCCGACATGGTGGTGCTTGCTGCAGGGTGTATGGCGACGCCCCTCATCCTGTCACGGAGCGGAGCCAGAAACCGCTGGATCGGCCGCGATCTGCGTTTCCACCCGGGCCTCGCCATCATGGCTCTTTTCGAGGATCCCATCGACCCCTGGAAGGGAGCCACCCAGGGCTACCACGCGCTCGACCACCTGAAGGAGGGCCTCAAGTACGAGGTTCTTTGGTCGCCTCCCGCGGTCCTGGCGACGCGCCTCCCCGGACTCGGGCATGATTACCAGAAGCACCTCTTGTCGTACGACCGCCTCGCCCCATTCGACGTCATCTGCGCGGCGGACCATTCGTCCGGCTCGGTGCGCCGTCGCCCGGGAAGCGACGAGCCCGACATCAAGTACGACTTCGACCAGCGCGACGTCGACATCATGCGCAAGGGCCTCGGCGTGCTCTCGGACATCTGCTGGGCCGCCGGAGCCAAGGCCATCCTCCCGGGACTGCACGACATCCCCGAGATCATCCACCGGCGCAAAGACGCGGAGTGCATTCGCGAAGCCGACCTCGAGGCCAATCACACCATCGCCGCTTCCAACCACGCTTTCTGCACCACCCGCATGAGTCACCGCCCCGAAGATGGTGTCGTGGACGAACGGGGTCGGTGCCACGAGTGGGACAACGTCTACATCTCCGACACCGGCAACTTCGCGGCGAGCCCGGGCGTGAACCCCATGCTGCTGTGCATGGCGCTCGCCGACCGCATCGCCCTCGGCATCGCAGACCGGCTCTAATACGTTCCCATGGGTTCGCTACACCTCGACTCGCCCCGGGGCGGGGCGAGGACGAGTCGAGGCTTCGCGAACAAATCCCCTGTTCACTTCTTCCTCAATTGCTCGGGGCCTTCAGAAGGCCCCGACCCCTCGCTGCGCGAGGGGCCCTGTACAAATCGATCAGCTTCTGAGGTAGGCCATCTTCAGTGGCTAGGCGCCAAGCGAGAGCTACCAGTGGGGCCCTGAGCTTCGAGC